>NZ_DASXJS010000052.1:0-29256 GCF_036497245.1 Actinomycetospora sp.
ACGACCACGAGCCTTACCCCGGGCAGGTCGGCCAGCGCGGCGAGCCGCTCGACCTGCTTCTCCGCGGCGAGCCGCCCGACGTAGCCGACGAGCATCTCGCCCCGCGGGGCGAGCTCACGGCGCAGCGCGGCGGCCGCCGACCCGCCGTCGTCGTGCTCGGCGAGGGGCCGGAACCGGGAGGTGTCCACCCCGCGGCCCCAGCGGTGCACCCGCGGTACCCCGTGCGACTCGAGGGCCTCGACCGCCCAGGCCGACGGGGCGAGGGTGCGGTCGGCGCGGGCGTGGAGCCGGCGCGTCCAGCGCCAGGCCGCGCGGGCGGTGAGGCCGACGCCGTACGACGCGGCGAACCCGGCGACGTCGGTCTGGTAGACGGCGACGGTGGGCACGTCGATCCGGCGCGCCGCCGTGATCGCGCGGGCGCCCAGGACGAACGGGGACGCGAGGTGCACGACGTCGGGGCGGTACTCCTCGAGGGTCGCGCGCACCGCGGGGGTGGGGACACCGACCGGCAGGGAGTCGACCACGGAGAGGTCGAGGGCGGGCACCCGGATCACGGGAACGCCGTCGACCTCGCCCGGTCCCGCTCCGGGGGCGAGGACGAGGGCTTCGTGGCCCTGCCTGCGGAGGTGGGCGATCACCTGCAGGACGGAGTTGGTGACCCCGTTGACCTGCGGCAGGAAGGACTCGGTCACGACCGCGACGCGCACCAGGTGACCGTTGCCGGTGTGAGGTCCCTGTTGCCGACGACGACGTGACCTCCGGCGGAACCCTCTCCCAACAGCAAGCGCCCTGACCCTGTTATCAATTCGTTATTCATCACCGTCCGTGTCGTGATCGGCATCAACGTCCGGCGCACACCGATCCCCGTCCGGCCGTTGCCAGGGTTCGGTGACCGTGTGCAGTCGAATCGGTCGCATTGGACTGGTCCGTCCGGGGATCTTCGTTTGACACGGTCCCGTCTCGGACGCCCTACTGATCTCCGAGCGCCGCATCGACCGGTACGGGCGGCGCGCGACCGTCAGGGCCCGGAGGTGCCGCGCGTGAGCGAGCTGCCGCGGTGGCACCCGTCGGCCGCCCCGGCCGGTGTGGCCGGGCGTGCGTGCGCGGAGACCGCGACGGCGCCTGCAGCGAGAGCGTTCGCGGCGGTGCCCACCCAGGCCGCGGCCCCCGCCGGCATCGGCCCCTCGAGGCAGGTTCCCACCGCGCCGACCGCTCCGTCCCCGCCCGCGGAGTCGCCCCCGGCCGCCGCGGCCGAGGAGTTCGAGCGCCCGAGCTCGGCCCGCGTGTACGACTACCTGCTCGGCGGGGCCGCCCACGGCGCCGTCGACCGCGAACTGGGCGACCGGCTCAAGCGTTCCCAGCCGGGCGTCGTCGAGCTCGCGCGCGAGAACCGCGCCTTCCTGCGGCGCGCGGTGCGGTTCCTGCTCGCCGCCGGGATCGAGCAGTTCCTCGACCTCGGCTCCGGCGTCCCCACGATGGGCAACGTCCACGAGGTGATCGCCCGCAGCCGCTCGGGGGCACGCGTCGCGTACACCGACGTCGACTCCATCGCCGCGCTGCACGGCCAGCACCTGCTCGCCGCGCTGCCGACCGCGACCTACACCGCGGTGGACGTCGAGGACGTCGAGACCGTGCTGTCCTCACCGGGCGTCGCCGGCCTGCTCGACCTGCGCCGACCCGTCGGGCTGCTCGCGTTCTCCGTGCTCCAGCACGTGCGCGACGACGCCGCGGGGCTCGTCGGCGACTACCTGGCCCGGTTGGCCCCCGGCAGCGCGCTGGCGCTGTCCCACTTCACCGGCGACGACCCCCGGACCGGCCCCACGATCGAGGCCGAGGTCGTGGCCTATCCACGGGCCGCGCCCCGGGCCCGGTCGCACGCGGAGGTGACGACCCTGGTCGCGGGCGTGGATCTCGTGGACCCTGGGATCGCGTGGGCCGACGAGTGGCGCCCCGAGCCGGGCCGGCCCGCCGGTGTCGCCGAGGCCCGGGGCCACTGGGCCGCGGTCGGGTTCCGTCGCTAATCCCCGCTCGGCTCGGGTCTCGGTGCCGTCATCGCTCCGTTCGGCGTAGCTCTCGAATCCCGTGCGCTGCTCCGTTCGCCGCTAAACGCGCCCGCTGCTCCACTCACCGCGACATTCCGCGCCATGGTCGTCACTTGAGGTGACGGAAGGTCTCGGTTCGATTACGGTCTCTTCTCGCCGGTCCGCTCCCCACGCTTCCGGCCCGAGTACCCCGACTCGACTGGAGCCGATTGATGTCTGGCCGCCACCGCAAGCCCACCACGCTCGCCGAGACCACCGGCAGCCTCGCCCTCGCGAGCCTCAAGGTCGGGGTCGTCGCCGCGACGGTCACCGCGCCGGTCGCCCTCGCGGGCACCGCGATGGCCGCGCCGAGCTCCGACGCCTCGCCGCAGAGCAACGCCACCTGGGACCGCCTCGCCAAGTGCGAGTCGACCAACAACTGGGACGCGGACACCGGCAACGGCTTCAAGGGCGGCCTGCAGTTCACCCCGTCGACCTGGAAGCGCTTCGGCGGCACGCAGTACGCGTCGACCCCCGACCAGGCCTCGCGTGAGCAGCAGATCGCGGTGGCCAAGAAGGTCCAGAACGAGCAGGGCTGGAAGGCCTGGCCGACCTGCACCAAGAAGCTCGGCTACGACGACTGAGTCCCGCCCCGCAGAATGACCCGGTGACTGCAGACGTCGTCGTCGTCGGTGCCGGGCTCGCCGGACTCGTCGCCACGGCCGAGCTCGCCGACGCCGGACGCCGGGTGATCCTGCTCGACCAGGAACCCGAGGCGTCCTTCGGCGGGCAGGCCTGGTGGTCGTTCGGCGGGCTGTTCCTCGTCGACACCCCCGAGCAGCGCCGGCTGCGCATCCACGACTCGCTCGACCTCGCGTGGTCGGACTGGCAGGGCTCCGCCCAGTTCGACGACGCCGGGGACGAGTGGGGGCGTCGCTGGGCCCGCGCCTACGTGGAGTGGGCGGCGGACGGGAAGCGCGCCTGGCTGCGGGAGCAGGGCATCCGGTTCTTCCCCGTCGTCGGCTGGGCCGAACGCGGCTCGGGGACCCCCACCGGCCACGGGAACTCCGTCCCGCGCTTCCACATCGTCTGGGGCACCGGCCCCGGCATCGTCGAGCCGTTCGCCCGGCGAGTGCGGACCGCGGTCGCGCAGGGCCGGGTCGAGCTGCGGTTCCGCCACCGGGTGGACCGGGTCACGACGACGGCGGGTGCGGTCACCGGGGTGTCCGGCGCCGTCCTCGAACCGAGCGACGTCAGCCGCGGCCAGTCCAGCTCCCGGCTCGAGGTCGAGCCCTTCGCCGTCGAGGCCGACGCGGTCGTCGTCACCTCCGGCGGGATCGGCGGGGACCACGAAGCCGTCCGGAAGCACTGGCCCCCCCGCCTCGGCACCCCGCCCGAACACATGATCACCGGGGTCCCGGCCCACGTCGACGGCCGCATGATCGGGATCGCGGAGTCCGCGGGCGGCGCCGTGGTGCACCGCGACCGCATGTGGCACTACACCGAGGGGATCGTCAACCACTCCCCCGTCTGGCCGAGCCACGGGATCCGGATCCTGCCCGGGCCGTCGTCGCTGTGGTTCGACGCCGTCGGCCGACGGCTCCCCGGCCCCCTCTACCCGGGCTTCGACACCCTCGGCACCCTCGCCCACATCCGCACGACCGGGCACGACCACACGTGGTTCGTCACCACCCAGCGCATCCTGGAGAAGGAGTTCGCGCTCTCCGGCTCCGAGCAGAACCCCGACCTCACCGGACGCGACATCAGCCTCACCCTGCAGCGCGGCCGCCCCGGCCCGACGGGTCCGGTCGCGGAGTTCCAGCGCCGCGGCGAGGACTTCGTGGCGGCGACGACCCTGCGCGAGCTGGTCGAGAAGATGAACGCGCTGACCCCGGAGCCGCTGCTGCGCTTCTCCGACGTCGAGCGCGAGGTCACCGCCCGCGACCGCGAGCTCGCCAACCCCTACGGCAAGGACCTCCAGCTCGCCGCGATCCGGTCGGCCCGGAACTACCTCGGCGACAAGCTGACCCGGGTGGCGGCGCCCCACCGGCTGCTCGATCCCGCCGCGGGCCCGCTGGTCGGGGTGAAGCTGCACGTCCTGACGCGCAAGACGCTCGGCGGCCTGCACACCGACCTGTCCGGGCGCGTCCTCGGTGGTGACGGCGAGCCGGTACCGGGCCTGTACGCCGCGGGAGAGGCGGCCGGCTTCGGCGGCGGCGGGGTCCACGGCTACCGGTCGCTCGAGGGGACCTTCCTCGGCGGCTGCCTGTTCAGCGGACGGCAGGTGGCCCGCGGGCTGTCGTGACCGGGGGAGTCAGTTGCGGGCGCACTCGTAGGTCGACGGCACCTCCGGGCCGTGGTCGACCACCTCGAAGTCGTCGACGGTCAGGGCCGCGAACGACTGCGCCTCGATGCCCAGGTCGGCCCACTTCGCGCGGGTGGTCCGGTCGGCGCTCTGCGGCCCGCCGGCGTGCGTGGCCGGCGGGACGTAGACCCCGGCCTTCATCCGGTCGTTCGGCAGGATGAACCGCAGCGCGTGGTCGATCCGGCCCGACGCCACCTCGTCGGCGGTCGGGGTCAGCGCGGCGATCGGGAAGCCCGCCGCGTCGGCGCTGGTGCACTGCGGTCCCCGGAGCTGGTCGGTGTAGGCCGTGTCGAGGTCCCAGACGACGAACGCTCCCGCGGCGAGCCCGTCGCCGGCCCGGGTGCCCTGGTAGAGCTCGTAGAGTCGCCGCGCCGCGGTGTCGGCGACCAGCAGGTGGCAGTCCTGCGAGGCCACGTCGCAGGTCAGATCCGTCGACCCCTCGATGGTGGCGCCCTCCGGGACGGGCATCTCGGCCGGGACCGCGTCGCAGTCGGGCCCGCCGGAGCAGTAGTTCTCGGCCGGGGTCACGGGCATCCGGGGGGTCCCCGCGTCGGCGGTGAGGACCGGCATCGCGAAGTCGGCCTGCAGGACGTTGCCGTTGCCCCATCCCCCGGCCCGGGTCAGTGCCGCGAGGACGTCGGCGGTCCACGGCTGGGTGCCCCCGAAGAGCCCGCCGGTCCGCGGCGTCCCGGTCGGCGGCGGGGACGACGGGGCGGGCCGGGACGGTCCGAACGGCGTGGCGCGGCCGGCGAGTGGACCCCCATGGCTTCCGCCGCAGCCCCCAGGGTCCACTCGGCCGGGGACCTGGCCGGGCCCGAGTCCGAGTGGACCCCCATGGCTACTGCCGCAGCCCCCAGGGTCCACTCGACAATGTCCGACAGGCTCTATAGCCCCCGAAAGTGCTCACGAGCGCGACGCGCACCTCTCGGCGTCCGCCTTCACCGACGCCAGGTTCTTGTGGGCCGAGCGCTTCATCGCCCGCTCCAGGCCCCAGTCCGGCACCGGGACGGTGACCTCCATCGTCGAGGTCATGGTCAGCTCGGTGCCCTCGCCCGACTCGGCGGCCTCGTAGGCGATGACGCTCGACGAGATCAGCCGCCCGCCGTCGCCGGAGCAGGTCAGCGTCACCGAGGAGTCGGTGTAGGCCACGTCGTACGTCGCGGACGTCGTGAACCCGACCGCGCCGAGGGTGACCTTGATGCTCGAGACGCGGCCCTCCGCGTCGTGCGCCCGGACATCGGCGCCCTTCGCCTCGTTGGCCCAGCGATCGGGGTTCTCCAGGTCGGCGACGATGCCGATCACGATCGGCACCGGCGCGGCGATGGCGATCGTTTCCTTCACGGGTCCGGCCATGGTGCTCATGTACCCACCCGGGGCCCGGTCACCCGTGACGAACCGGTCACGCTCCCTCGGGCATCGCTCCGTCGTAGGCCATCCGGCTGTCCTCGGACTCCTCGACCGGCTTCCCGGTCAGCGCGATCCCGGCGCGCAGCGCGGACGCCGCGTCGAGCACCGCGTCGCGCGCCGCGGGGACGAGGCCGGCGAACCCTGCGTAGCCGTGGACGAGCCCCGGGAACCGGTGGGCAACGGCAGGGACCCCGGCCCGGCGCAGCGCCGCGACCAGCTCCTCGCCCTCGTCACGCAGCGGGTCGAACCCGGCCGTCGCGACGTAGGCCGGGGGCATGACACCGAGGTCGTCGGCGTCGAGCAGCGCCGTCGGACGGATCGGGTCGAGGCCCTCGGGCAGGTACAGCCCCTCGAACCACTCGACGTCCTGGGTGCGCAGGCCGAACCCGTCGGCGAACAGCACCCGTGAGCCACCCTGCCGCCCGGCGTCGGTGACCGGGTAGAGCGCGAGCACGAACTCCGCGGTCGCCTCGCCGCGGCGGGCGAGCTGGTGGGCGGAGGTGAGCGCGAGGTTCGCGCCCGCCGAGTCACCGCCGACCGCGATCGCGCCCGCCCGGAACTCGGCGCGGTGCGCGACGACGTGGCGCAATGCGGCGACGGCGTCGGAGAGCCCGGCCGGGAACGGGTGCTCGGGAGCGAGGCGGTACTCCACCGAGAGCACCCGCGCGCCGGCCTGCTGCGCGAGCGCCCGGCACAGCGGGTCGCCGGAGACGACGCTGCCGAGCGCGAAGCCGCCGCCGTGGAAGAACACCAGCAGCCCGGAGGTGGACCCGGCGAGGTCGTCGGGCTCGTAGAGGCGGGCGTCGAGGACACCGGGCACTTCGCGGGTCGAGCCGACCGGGACCGGGATCGACACGGCGCGGCTGGCGACCCCCCGGGTGACCTCGGCGAGCCCGGAGGCCGCCTCGTCGGTGAGCCGCCGCTGGTCGACCAGCGGGGGAGCCTCACCGGGACCCGCGGTCAGGGTCAACAGCCGCAGGATCATCTGGACGTCGAGATCGAGGACCTGACCGTCGCGCTCGACACGGCGGCCGGCGATCGCGCGCTTGACGGGCCGCGGGAGCCCGACGAGCGCCCGGAACGCACGGCGCAGGATCGGGAACTTCACTCGTACCACCCTAGGAGGGCGATCTCGGTGCGGCCCGACCGGTCGACCCGGATCCCCCGGGACGGCGGCCGAGGACGGTGACCTCGGAGCGCTCGTCGCCGAGTCGCTGGTCGAACGACACCGCGGCGACGTTGTCCGTATGCGCCATGAGCTGCAGTTTCGGCGAGCTCGGCGATCGTCATGCCCGCCGATCATGCCCGACGACGCGAGCCGATATCGGGAGGCGCCCCCGCGCGGCCCGGGTCATGCTGCGGCCATGCCCGACCCACCCGTGCTGCTCGGCACCCGCACCCGGCTGCGGCCCTGGCGCGCCGACGACGCCGAGGCGATCTTCCGGGCCTGCCAGGACCCGGACACCCAGCGGTTCACGACGGTGCCCTCGCCCTACCGCCGCGAGGACGCGGACTGGTTCCTCGCCCACCACGTCCACGACGTCGCGGCCGAGGGCGGGGCATCGTTCTGCGTCGAGGGGATCGACGAGCCCGGGACGGTGGCCGCGAGCATGGCGCTGCTGCACGTCCGCGACGGGCTCGGGGAGATCGGCTACTGGGGTGCCCCGTGGGCGCGGGGCCGCGGGTTCGTCACCGACGCGCTCGGCGTGGTCGTCGCCTGGGCGTTCGGCGAGGGGGTCGCCGAGACCCTGGAGCTGACGATCGAGCCCGCGAACGCCCTGAGCCGGGCGGTCGCGCGCCGGGCCGGGTTCGTCGAGGACCACGTCGACCCGGCCCGCGCGCTGCGCGACGGCTCGGTCCGCGAGCTGGTGGTGTACCGCCTGGACCGCGAGTCGGCGCCGGAGTCAGCGATGCGGCACCGCTGACGCCGGACGTCAGTAACTCCACATCCTCGACCGGCCCTACAGCGCCACGGCCCCGCTCACGCCGACCACCGACCCACACCTGGCCGTCCGCGTGCTCCACGAACCCAGCGGGGTCAGTGGACGGTGTCGACCGGGAGGGACCCGCGCGAGAGCACCGTCCGGATCGCGAACGTCGACCGGGCGTCGGTGACGGAGTCGATGGCGAGCACGTGGTCGAGCAGCATCGACTCGTAGTCGGCGAGATCGGCCACGACCGCCTCGACGAGGAAGTCGGCCTCACCGCTGACGACGTGACAGGCGACCACCGCCGGGATGGCCGTCAGCGCGTCCTCGATGGCGCGGGAGGTCGCCCGTGAGTGCTGCTCGACGCGGAGCGAGATGAACACCGTCAGCCCGAGCCCGAGCCGCCTGCGGTCGAGCTCGGCGCGGTACCCGGCGATGAAGCCCGCCGCCTCGAGCGCCTTGGTGCGGCGCAGGCACGACGACGGCGACAGCGACACCCGCTCGGCCAGTTCGACGTTCGACAACCGGCCCTCCCGCTGCAGGATGACCAGGATGGCGCGATCGGTCTTGTCATAGAGCTCGTCCGGCACGATGTGCAGCCTACCGACACTCCGGTGACGGTTCGTTGCACCGATACCCCGAAAGCGCGGCATCATCGGCAGCGCGTGCGGAGCCGCTCGCGGCAGCCTTCACGGCATGGCGGAAGGCTCCACACCCACCCTCTCGACCCCCGGCGCGGTGACCCTCTACGTCGGCGCCCTGCTCGGCCCGAGCGTGCTCCTGCTGCCGGGTCTCGCAGCCGGGATCGCGGGCCCGGCGTCGATCGTCGCGTGGCTCGGCCTGCTGATCCTTTCCGGCCTGCTCGCGACCGTGTTCAGCGCGCTGGGCCGCCGCCACCCGGGGCGAGCCGGCGCGGCGGGCTTCGCCGGGGCGGCGTTCGGCCCCGCGGCGGAGCGGGCCGTGGCGGCCTGCTTCCTCGGCGGGGTCGTGCTCGGGGCACCGGTGGTGTGCCTGATCGGCGCGGCCTACCTGACCCCGCTGACCGGCGGCGGCCCCGGGACCACGGTCGAGATCGCGGCGGGGCTGCTCCTGGTGGTCGTGGCCCTGACGGTGGCGGGCGCGCGGGCCTCGGCAGCCGTCCAGATCGGCCTCGTCGGGGTTCTGGTGACCCTGCTCGTCGTCGCGGTCGCGGCGTCGGCCCCGCACGCCCGGGCCGGGCACTGGGTGCCGTTCGCCCCGCACGGCACCTCGGCGATCGGGACGGCGAGCTCGGTGCTGATGCTCTCCTTCGTCGGCTGGGAGGCGATCGCCCCGATGACCGCGCGGCTGCGGGAGCCCGGGCGGCAGCTGCCGCGGGTGATCGGGGCGGCCTTCCTGATCACCTCGGCGATCTACCTGGCCACGGCCGGTGCGACGATCGCCGTGCTCGGCCCGTGGGCCGGGAGTGCGACACCGATCGCGGATCTGCTGCGGGTCGGGATCGGCCCGATCGGTGCGGTCACCGCGGGGATCGCCGCCGTCGCGCTCACTCTGGCCGCGACCAACGCCTACCTCACCGGCGCCGCGGAGATGGTCGACTCCCTCGCGGCAGGGACCGGCGCCCGCCGTCGTCGGTACGGACTTCCCCTCGGCGTGGCCGGCCTCGGGACCGTCATGCTCGCCCTGACCGGGGCGGGGTGGCTCGACACCGCCGATCTCGTGGCCTTCCCGACGACGATGTTCCTGGCGGTCTACGTCGTGGCCACCGCCGCCGGTGTCCGCCTGCTCTCCGGGAGGGCCCGCGTCGCGGCTGCGGTCTCGTGTGTCGCGGCCGGCGTCGTGCTCGCCCAGAGCGGACCCGTCCTGGTGGTCCCGGTGCTCGTCGTCGGCGGGGTCCTCGCGATGCGGTGGTTCCGGGCGGCGCGGGTAACCCCGGCCGATGAGCAACGTCGACGGGGACCTGGAAGCCGCGATCACCGACCTGCTCGATCAGCGCGGCGCCGGCAAGACGATCTGCCCGTCGGAGGCGGCGCGGCGGGTCGACCCGCAGGACTGGCGCGATCTCATGGAGCCTGCGCGGCACGCCGCCCGGCGGCTCGTGGACGCGGGTGAGGTGGAGATGACCCAGCAGGGCCGGGTGGTCGATCCGGCGACGGCGACGGGGCCGGTGCGGCTCCGCCGCTCGTGAGCATGGCCGGAGGCCACCTACTGGGTGCGCGCGTACGCCCCGCGGTGGAAAACCAACGGGAGGACCTCCGCCTCGGCCGCGAGGTCGTGCACCGCGCCGACGACGATCAGGTGGTCACCCCCGTCGTGGCAGGCGTGCAGGGTGCAGTCGATCCAGGCGGTCGCCCCGGCCAGGATCGGGGAGCCCAGCGGTGAGGGCGACCACTCGACGCCCGCGAACTTGTCGGTCCCGGACTTCGCGAACGTCGTGGACAGCTCGCCCTGGTCCTCGGCGAGCACGTTGACGCAGAACTGCCCGGTCGCCTCGATCTTCGGCCAGGACGACGAGTTCCGCCCGGGCAGGATCAGCACCAGCGGCGGGTCGAGCGAGAGCGACGAGAACGACTGACAGGTGAACCCGGCCGGGGCGCCCTCGTCGATGCCGGTCACGATCGTCACGCCCGACGGGAAGTGCCCGAGCACCGAGCGCATCGTCGTGGGATCCGTGCCCGTCATGCGTCTCCTCCTCGATCGTGCCGCGGCCGCCCGCACGCTAGGCGTTCCCGACGACGGCGGCCACGTCACCGTGGCGTGCGCCGCAACGGCGGGGAGCACCCGCGCCCGTATCCTCCCGCGCGTGGATCCGGCCCCTCGTTCCGGTCGCGGCCGCACCAAGGACCGCGGCAAGGACGAGGCCGTCCTCGACGCGACCGTCCGCCTCCTCGCGACCGAGGGCGTCGCGCGCATGTCGATGGACCGGGTCGCGGCGGCCGCGGGCGTGTCCAAGGTGACCGTGTACTCGCGGTGGCCGAGCAAGGGCGAGCTCATCGGGGCCGCGCTCGCGCACCTGCGCCTGGGCCGGGTCCCGGAGCCGGTCGGCGAGGTCCGGGCCGACCTGATCGCGCTGCTCACCGCGATGCGCGAGCAGTACACCGAGGTCGGCGCGATGAGCATTCTCGGTACCTGCCTGGCCGACGAGCCGGGCTCCGGCGAGCTGCTCTCGATCGTGCGCGAGGCCACGCTGCTGCCCCGCCGGGCGCTGTTCGCCGAGGTGCTGCGCGCCGGGGTCGAGCGCGGCGAACTACGGGCCGGGCTCGACGTCGAGGCGGCGACCAGCCTCGTCGTCGGGACCCTCTACGCCGACCACCTCGCCGGGCGGGTCACGACGGGACCGGACTGGCCCGGCGCCGTCGTCGACCTCGCGCTGCGCGGGCTGGGCTGATCAGGAGACGCGGACCCCGAGACGCTGCGACGCGAGCCGCGCGCCTTCCGCCATCGCGTCGAACTTCGCCCGCATCACCGTCGGGTGGACCTCGGGGCGGTAGGTCGCCTGCGAGGAGAACCCGCAGTCGGCCCCGGCCATCACGCGCTCCGGGCCGACGAGCCGCGCGAACCGCTCCAGGCGCTCCGCGATCAGCTCCGGGTGCTCGACGATGTTCGACGCGTGCGTGATCACCCCGGGGATCAGCACCTTGTCCTGGGGCAGCGCCACGGACTCCCACAGGTGGTACTCGTGCTCGTGGCGGGCGTTGGCGGCCTCGAACGAGTAATAGCGGGCGTCCACGGCGAGCACGAGATCGATCACGTCGGCGAGCGGGACGTCGAAGACCCGCGGGCCCTCGTTGATCGAGTAGCAGGTGTGGAAGCGGACCTTCTCCGACGGGATGCCGCGCAGGGCGTGGTTGATCGCCTCGACGTACATCCGGCCGCGGCGCTCGCGGGTGCGCTCGTCGTAGCCGTGGAAGCTGTAGATCTCGGTGAGGAACGGGTCGTCGACCTGGAGGAGGAACCCGGCGTCGACGATCGCCCGGTACTCGACGTTCATCGCGTCGGCGACCGCGACGTAGTACTCCTCCTCGGAGGCGTAGTACTCGTTGACGCCGACGCCGCTCGGGGCGATCGAGGGGACGAACGCGTCCGCCCGGTCGTCGCCCACGGCGGCGGCCAGGTTCGCCAGATCGCGGCGCAGGGCGGACTCGCCCTGGTAGACCAGCGGGCCGGTGCACACGACGGGTTCGACGGTGCCGACCGTCCCGCCCATCATCGCCGCCGCGAAGTACTGCTCGTAGTACTCCGGGAACGCCTCCTGCTCGGCGGCGAAGCTGTAGACGGTCTCGGCGCCGGGCCGACGCTCCAGGCCGCCGAGACGTTCGGTGACGTAGCTGAAGAACCCGAGCTTGCCCATCTCGCCGTCGGTGACGACGTCGATCCCGTGCTCGCGCTGCGCGGTCACGATCCCGGCGACGGCGTCCCGGGTGGCGGTCTCGAGCACCTCGTCGGCCACCGCCTCGCCCTTCTGGCGTGCGGCGAGCAGGTCGAGCAGGGGCGTCGGGCGGGGCAGACTCCCGACGTGCGTGGTGCGGATGCGGTGGGCGTCGTGACCGACCGAGCTCACGGGTCCTCCCGGATGGAACTCCTGTACTGATGAGTTCAGGTGAACGGTAGCGCCCGGGCCACGACCGTTCATGACGTCCTGCATCTCAATCGTGCTGGATTCCGTGCTTTCTCCTCACGGATGAGCTGTGTCACGCTCGTGACGCTGTTCGACGAGGAGCGGAGTTGGTCGTGGAGACAATCGTCCTGATCACCGGAGCCTGGCACGGCGGCTGGAGCTGGCGGCCGGTCGCGACGCGCCTGCGCGCGGCGGGGCACCGGGTGCTCACCCCGACGCTGCCGGGCATGGACCTCGGCGACGACCCGCGCGGGATCACCCTCACCGACTCCTGCGACGCCGTCGTCGACCTCGTCGAGCGCGAGGACCTCACCGACGTGACGCTGCTCGGCCACAGCTGGGGCGGCTACGTGGTCTCCGGCGCGGCGCCCCGGGTGGCCCCCCGCCTGAAGCGCACCGTGTTCTGGAGCGCCTTCGTCCCCCACGACGGCGAGTCGCTCATGGATGCCGTCCCGCCGCACTACGCCGAGCTGTTCACCGCCCAGGCCGCGGCGAGCGGTGACGCGAACACCGTGTCGCTCCCCTTCGAGGTCTGGGCCGGCGCGTTCATGCAGGACGCGAGCGAGGACGCTCAGCGCGCGGTGTTCGGCCTGCTCGCCCCGCAGCCGATGGGGACCTTCTCCGAGGCGCCGAACCAGAAGCCGTTCTTCGACCTGCAGGTGCCCAGCGTCTACATCCGCGCCACCGAGGACGTCGCGTTGCCGCCCGGCGAGTGGGGCTGGGACCGCTTCCCCGGCCGGCTGCACGACGCGGTCGTCCTCGACACCCCGGGCAGCCACGAGGCCAACTTCACCCGACCCGCCGAGCTGGCCGACGCGATACTGCGGGCGGTCTCGCCGTGAATGGCGGCCGGACGCGCGTCGCCGTCGTCGGGGCGGGCATCGGCGGGCTCACCCTCGGGATCGCCCTGCAACGGGCCGGGGTCACGGTCGACCTGTACGAGCGCGCCGACGAGCTCCGGGAGGTGGGTGCGGCCGTCGCGCTGTCGGCCAACGGCACCCGCGAGCTGTACCGGCTCGGGGTCGGCGAGGCCCTGGACGCCGTCTCGACCCAGCCGACCGAGCTGATCTACCGCGACGGGCGCACCGCCGAGCGGATCGCCGCGCACACCGGCGGTGCGGACTACCGCGCCCGCTTCGGTGCGCCCTACTGGGGCATCCACCGCGTCGACCTGCAGCAGACGCTCGCCGCCGCTGCTGACCCGGCCCACCTGCACCTCGGCCGGGTCGTCACCGCGGTGAGCGACCAGGGCGACGGCGCGACGATCACCTTCCACGACGGGTCCACGGTGACCGCCGACGTCGTCGTCGGGGCCGACGGCGTGCACTCGGTGGTCCGCGACGCGGTCTGCGGCCCGGGCAACGGCCCGGTCTACTCCGGCTCGAGCGCGTTCCGTGGGCTCGTCAAGCGTTCCGACCTGCCCTCGCTCCCCGACCCGCTCGCGATCCAGTTCTGGGCCGGGCCGCACGCGCACCTGCTGCACTACCCCATGGGCGGCGAGGCCCGCGGCGACGACACCGTCAACTTCTTCGCCGTGCTCTGCGGACCCGAGCGGTGGTCGGGCGGGAACGTCGAGGTGCCCGACGGCGAACTGTTGGCCGGCTTCGAGGGCTGGCACCCGGCCGTCCGGGAGATGCTCGCGGCGGTGCCGCAGAGCCCCCGGTGGCCGCTGCTCTCGCAGCCGCCACTGAGCCGCTGGACCCGCGGCCGCGTCGTGCTCATCGGCGACGCCTGCCACGCGATGCTGCCCCACCACGGACAGGGCGCGAACCAGTCGATCGAGGACGCCGTCGTGCTGGCCGACCTGCTGGCCGCCACCGATCCGGACACGGCCCTGGCCACCTATCCCCGAGGACGCCGCGCGCGCACCCGCGCCGTGGCCCGCAGCGCCTGGGACACCGGGACGCTCCTGCACCTTCCCGACGACGACGTCGCGGGGCTCGCCGAGCGCGACGCGCGCTTCAAGAGCTATCTCGACGCCAACGCCTGGGTCCACGAATACGCCGCCGCCACCACCGCAGAGGACGTCGCATGACCACCACCGACCAGTCCGCCTCCGCCACATCCCCTTCGGATGCCGCCACCGCCGGCTCGCACGCCACCGAGATCGCCCGCTCCGGCGCGGCGACCTTCCGCTCGGGGGGCAGCGGCGTCGACCAGCAGCGGGCCGCGACCGTGATCGGCGCCGCCCTCGAGGGCATCCGCTCCGCGATCCGCGAGAACAAGGTCAGCTACGAGGAGTTCGACGCCTTCAAGCGCTGGCTCATCGGGGTCTCCGACACCGGCGAATGGCCGCTGTTCCTCGACGTCTACCTCGAGTTCGAGGTCGAGAAGGTCGCCGCGCAGACCCAGGACGGCTCGGTCGGCACCATCCTCGGACCGTTCTGGCTCGACGGCCAGGTCCAGCTCGACTCGCCGGCCACCCTGCCGATGCGCGACGACGAGCCCGGCACGCCGATGATCCTGGCCGGCCAGGTCACCGCCACCGACGGCACACCGCTGGCCGGCGCGAAGGTCGACATCTGGCATACCGACGAGGAGGGCTGGTACTCCGGCTTCGCCGCCAAGCCCCCGGCCGGGAACCTGCGCGGCGTGGTCACCGCCGACGACCAGGGCCGCTACGAGATCCACACCCGCAAGCCCGCCCCATACACGATCCCGCTCGACGGCCCGACCGGGCAGATGACCCTGGCCGCCGGGTGGAGCCCCTGGCGCCCCGCCCACATCCACCTGCTGGTGACCGCACCCGGGCACCGGACGCTCACGACGCAGCTGTTCTTCACCGGGGACCCCTACCTGGGCAACGACGTCGCGTCGGCCGACAAGCCCGAGCTGACCCTCGACCCGCAGCCCACCGGCAACGGTGCCGAGGTGCGCTCGGACCGCGACTTCGTGCTGGAGTCGGAGCAGGCCTGACGTGGAACTCCGGCAGCTGCGCTACTTCGTGACGGTCGCGAGGACGCGGCACTTCGGGCGGGCGGCCGAACAGCTGCACATCGCCGGGTCGCCGCTCTCCCAGGCGATCCGGCAGCTGGAGTCGCACCTCGGCACGCCGCTGTTCGAGCGGACCACGCGCCGAGTCGACCTCACCCCCGCGGGGGAGGCGCTGCTGCCGGAGGCCGTCCGCATCCTCGAGTCGGTGGGGGCCGCCCGCGAGCAGGTCTCGCGGGTGGCCGCCGGCGATCTCGGCCGGCTGCGGATCGGGTCGACGGCGCTGGCGACCTACCGTCACGTCCCGGAGCTCGTCCGGCGGCTCGGCGACGAGCTGCCGGGCCTGGCGTTGCGCTTCCGGACCGAGATGCTCACCCCGGCGCTGGAAGCCGCGCTGACCGACCACCGCATCGACCTCGCCGTCCTGCGCCCGCCCGTGGGCGACGACGACGCCATCGCCACCCGGGTGCTCGCCCGGGAGCGCCTGGTGCTCGCGGTCCCTCCAGCGTGGGACGGGCCGGGCGGGGGCTCGGCGGACACGGTGGCGCTCGGCGACCTCGCCGACGAGGAGTTCGTCGTGTACTCCGCGCCGGGCTCCGTGGTCGGCGCCGCCGCGGACCGGGCCTGCCGCGGGGCGGGCTTCGTGCCGCGGCGCACCCACGAGGCCGACCAGACCTCGATCGTGCTCGCCCTGGTCGCCGCGGGCCTCGGGGTGGCGCTGCTGCCGGAGTCCGTGCTCGCCGTGACCGTCGACGGCGTGCGCTACCGCGAGCTGGCCGACTGCGACGTCACCGCGGACGTCGCCCTGGCCTGGCGACGCGAGGATCCTTCCCCCGTCCTCGAGAAGGCCCTCGCCGTCCTGGGCCGCACCGAGAGGACCCCATGAAGATCGGACCCGGATGAAGATCCACACAGTCGAGGCGATCCCGCTCGCGATCCCGTACCGACGCCCGTTCGGCTTCGCCAGCGGGCGGGTGACCGCCGCTGACCACGTCCTCGTGCGGATCACGACCGACGACGGGCTCGTCGGGCACGGCGAGGCCCCGCCCCGGCCCTACACCTACGGCGAGACGGCGGCCTCGATCGTCGCCGCCGTCCGTGACCTGTTCGCCCCGGTGCTCGTCGGCGCCGACCCGTTCGCCCGCGAGCGCATCCGCGCCGACCTCGAGCGCACCGTCGCCAACAACGCCGCCAAGGGCGCGATCGACGTCGCGCTCTGGGACCTCGTCGGGCAGGCCTGCGGACAGCCGGTGCACGTACTGCTCGGGCACGCCGCCGACGACGTCCGCGCCGCCCACATGATCGGGCTCGGGACGCAGGCGGAGATGATCGCCGACGCGGTCGAGATGCGCGACGACCACGGCGTGGACGCCTTCAAGATCAAGGTCGGCCGCGAGCTGGGCGTCGACATGGCCGCGGTGGCGGCGCTGCGCGCGGAGCTGGGCGAGCACGTCGAGCTCTACGCCGACGCGAACCGCGGCTGGGACGCCGACACCGCGATCGTCGCCTCGCGGCGCCTCGCCGACCACGGCGTGTCCATGCTCGAGGAGCCCAACCCGGCCGCGGACGTGCTCGGCCGCCGGCGCATCGTCGCGGCCAGCCCGATCCCCGTCGTCGGCGACGAGTCGACGATCACCCTGGGCGGCGTCGCCCGCTCCCTGCTCGACGGGGACGCGGAGGCGATCAGCGTCAAGGTCGCGCGCACCGGGTTCACCGACTCCGCGAAGATCGTCGGGCTCTGCGAGGGGCTCGGGGTGACCACGGTGATCGGGAACCAGATCGACGGGATGCTCAGCACGGTGGCGTCGGTGGCCCTCGGGTGCGGGCTGCGCGCGCTCGCCCGCCACCCCGTCGAGGTCACCAACTACCTGCTCATGACCGACGACGTGCTCGCCGAGCCGCCGGTGATCGCCGACGGCCGCGTGGCCGCCCGGCAGGAACCCGGCCTCGGCGTGACGATCGATCCCGACAAGCTGGCGCGCTACCGCGTCGACTGAGCCTGCTGGAAGCGTCAGAAAAGTCCCTTTCCTGACACTGAACGTCTGAGAACCGTCGTCGATCACGGAGGACCCAGTGCAGTTCCTCGTCCGCATGGACGTCCGCCTGCCCCACGACATGCCGCAGGACGTCGCCGACGACCTCCGCGCCCGGGAGAAGGCGCGCGCCCACGAGATCCAGCGCGCCGGGAAGTGGCCGGAGCTCTGGCGGGTCGTGGGCCGGTACGCGAACGTGAGCCGGTTCGACGTCGCGTCCGGTGACGAGCTGCACGAGCTGCTGTCCAGCCTGCCGCTCTTCCCCTACATGGACGTCGAGGTGACCGCGCTGACCCGGCACCCGTCGAAGCTCGACCCGTGAGCCACTGCCGATCACCGGAAGGCCCGTGTCGTTCGGGCCCCACATGGGAGAGGGTGGAGACGTGCGTCTGACCGTGACCGACGAGGGCCCTCGCGACGGGGCCACGCCGCTGGTCCTGCTCTGTTCCCTCGGCTCCACGGGCGGGATGTGGGCGCCGCAGCGCGAGGAGCTCGCGGACCGGATGCGGGTCATCACGATGGACACCCGCGGCCACGGCGGGTCGCCGGTGCCCGACGGTCCCTACACCGTCGACGAGCTCGCCGGCGACGTCCTCGACACCCTCGACGACCTCGGCGTCGCCCGCGCCGGGTTCGCCGGGGTGTCCCTCGGCGGCGCCATGAGCCAGGCCATCGCCCTGCGCGCGCCGGACCGGGTGACCTCGCTGGCCCTCGTCTGCACCTCGGCCCGGTTCGGCGACCCGGAGCCGTGGCAGGACCGCGCCGCCACCGTGCGCGCGGGTGGCAGCGAGGCGGTCGCCGACGCCGTCGTGGCGCGGTGGTTCACCGACGACATGAACGACACAGCGCCGAGCACGATCAGGACCATGCGGTCGATGATCGCCGCGACCCCCGCCGAGGGCTACGCCGCCTGCTGCGAGGCCATCGCCGGGTGGGACTCGCGGGCCGAGCTGGGCCGCATCGCCGCGCCGACGCTGGTGATCTCCGGCGCCGAGGACCCGGCGACACCTCCGGAGCACGGTGAGCTGCTGGCCGCCGGTATCCCGGGCGCGCGGTTCGAGGTGGTCGCCGACGCGGCCCACCTCGCCTCCTACCAGCGGCCCGAGATCGTGACCGCACTGCTGGCCGAGCACGTGAAGGGCTCGAGCTCGAGCCCATGAAGGGACAGGGATGAGTCAGATCGACAAGGTGTGGGCGTCGGCCGACGAGGCGGTGGCCGACATCTCGAACGGGGCGTCGCTGGCCGTCGGGGGCTTCGGCCTCTCCGGCGTGCCGATCGTGCTGATCGATGCGCTCAACCGGACCGACGTCGGTGACCTGAAGGTCGCGTCGAACAACTGCGGCGTCGACGGCTGGGGGCTCGGTGTGCTGCTCGAGCAGCACCGCATCTCCCGGGTGACCGCGTCCTACATCGGCGAGAACAAGGAGTTCGCCCGCCAGTACCTCGGCGGCGAGATCGAGGTCGAGCTCAACCCGCAGGGCACCCTCGCCGAGCGGCTGCGCGCCGCGGGCACCGGCATCCCCGGCTTCTACACCCCCGCGGGTGTCGGGACCATGATCGCCGACGGCGGGCTGCCGTGGCGCTACGACGCCGAGGGCACCGTCATCGCGACCTCCCCGGCCAAGGAGGTCCGCGAGTTCGAGGTGACCCAGCCCGACGGCTCGAAGGTGCGCAAGCCCTACGTGCTCGAGCAGGCCCTCGACATCGACGTCTCGCTTATCCGCGCGGCGAAGGGCGACCGGCACGGCAACCTGGTGTTCAACAAGTCCTCGCAGAACTTCAACCCGCTGTGCGCGATGGCGGGCCGGCTCGCGATCGCCGAGGTGGAGGAGCTCGTCGAGCCCGGCGAGATCGAGCCCGACCAGGTCCACCTGCCCGGCATCTTCGTCCACCGCGTGGTCGCGCTGACCGCCGACGAGGTCGCCCGCAAGCACATCGAGAAGCGCACGACCCAGGAGACGATGAACAAGTGAGCCTCACCCGCGAGCAGATGGCCGCCCGCGCGGCCCGCGAGCTCCACGACGGTTCCTACGTCAACCTCGGGATCGGGCTGCCGACCCTCGTGCCCAACTACGTGCCCGAGGGCGTGGGCATGGTGCTGCACTCGGAGAACGGGCTGCTCGGCGTCGGGCCCTACCCCTACGACGCCGACGTCGACCCGGACCTGATCAACGCGGGCAAGGAGACGGTGACGACGCTGCCGGGCGCGTCGTTCTTCGACTCCGCGCTCTCCTTCGGGATGATCCGCGGCGGCAAGGTCGACACCGCGATCCTCGGCGCGATGCAGGTCTCGCAGACCGGCGACATCGCCAACTGGATGATCCCCGGGAAGATGGTCAAGGGCATGGGCGGCGCGATGGACCTCGTCCACGGCGCGAAGACCGTCATCGTGCTCATGGAGCACACCGCCAAGGACGGCGCCCACAAGATCGTCGAGAAGTGCGACCTCCCGTTGACCGGTCAGGGCGTGGTCCAGCGGATCATCACCGACATCGCGGTCATCGACGTCACCGACGCCGGGCTCGTGCTGCGCGAGCTCGCCGACGGCGTCACCGAGGACGAGGTCCGCGAGAAGACCGGCGCGGAGCTCACCAGCGCGCTGGGCTGACCCCCACCCCGTCCGAACGAACGACTCGTTCGTGCACATAGAAGCCACGAACGAGTCGTTCGTTCGGAGGGGGGCGTGCGCGAACGGCGGCCGGGCCTACGCCACGCGGAGCACCACCATGCGGGCACTGACGTCCGCGGCCTTGCGGTAGTCGACGACGTCGGTGGACACGATCTCCACCATCGCCATCTGCGCGAGCCGGTCCACCTCGGCGCGGTAGCCGCCGGAGTCCCAGATGTCGTCGAGCACCGTCGCGACGATCGTCCCGCCCGGCCGGGCGAGCCGGACGAACTCGCCGAACGCCCCGGGCCCCACATGCCCGTGGGTCAGCGTCCCGACGCACACGACGACGTCGTAGGAATCCGCCGCCACGGGGAGCGGGCGCGAGAGATCCGCGGGGGCCAGCCGACGGTAGACCCCGGTCGCCTTCGCCTTCTCCAGCATCCCGGGAGAGAGATCGACCCCGTCGATCGCCGCCGCCCCGCGATCCGCGAGCGCCACGCCGACCAGCCCGGTGCCGCACCCGGCGTCGAGGATCTCGCCGTCGACCCCGGCCACCCGCGCCACCGTCTCGGCGGCCACCGCCGGGCCGACGTAGCCCTGGGTCTCGTCGGTCAGCTCGGTGTCGTAGGTGTCGGCCCACTCGTCGTAGAGCACCCGGGCCTCGTCCGCGTCGGACAGGGCATAGGCGCGCTCGAGGAGCGGGTTGCCCGCGGTGTTGGTCTCGCGCGCGTCGGCGGAGGCGCCGCCGGCGCTGCTGCCGGGGGTCGAGGTGTCGGCCATGGCCCCATCTTCGCCCACCCGGGCCGTTCGCGGTCGATCAGCCCGGGAAGGTGCCCGCCCGGGGGAGCAGGGCGGGGACCCGGTAGCCGAGCTGATCGGAGAGGAACCCGGCGATCGGGAGGAGCGCGGCGAGGTCCAGCCCGGTCGGCACCCCCATGCGCTCGAGCAGGTAGACGAGGTCCTCGGTGGCGATGTTGCCCGTCGCGGCCGGCGCGAACGGGCACCCGCCGATCCCGCCGTTGGAGGCATCCAGCCAGTCCACCCCCCACTCCAGCGCCGCCACCGCGTTGGCGAACCCGGTGTTGCGGGTGTTGTGGAAGTGCGCCCGCATGATCGCCTCCGGCGCCACCGACCGGACCCCGTCGAGCAGGGAGCGGACCTGGGTCGGGACCCCGACCCCGATGGTGTCCGCGATCGCGATCTCCTGCGCGCCCGCGGCCGCCGACCGGCGCGCGACCTCGATCACCCGGGCCGGGTCCACCTCGCCGTCGAACGGGCAGCCGAACGAGGTCGCGATCGTCACCGTCGCGAACAGCCCGGTTGACGCGGCCTCGGCCAGGACCTCCTCGGCGACCGCGGTGAGCGCGTCGGTGGTGGAGTTCTGGTTGGCCTTGGCGAACCCGTCCGAGGCCGGCACCACGACGTTGACCTCGTCCACCCCCGCCGCGACGGCCCGGTCGAACCCGCGGCGGTTGAGGACCAGCCCGATGTGCGAGACCCCCTCGGGGCGCGGCACCCGCTCCATCACCGCCTCGGCGTCGGCCATCGCCGGGACCAGCTTCGGGTGCACGAACGACGCCGACTCGATCCGCCGCGCGCCGGCGCCGATCGCCTGGGTGATCAGCTCGACCTTCGCGTCGGTCTCCAGCACGGCCCGCTCGTTCTGCAGG
This sequence comes from Actinomycetospora sp., assembly GCF_036497245.1. GTDB lineage: Bacteria > Actinomycetota > Actinomycetes > Mycobacteriales > Pseudonocardiaceae > Actinomycetospora. The sequence continues at coordinate 21,565 of NZ_DASXJS010000052.1, forward strand.
CCGTCCCGCGGACTGACCTCGACGATGCCTTCCATCGGACGTCCTTCCTGTCGTCGACCCCGCCCGGAGACGATAGTGCCGCTGCGTGACCGGACGCCCGCCCCGCGAAGCCCCCGACGGGCCCCTTCCCGAGGTCAGGGAGGCGTGAGACCGTCGTCACACGGACGAAGGCACCGGACGAAGGAGTCGAGCATGCGCATTGGGGACGTCTTGACGCAGAAGCCCACCGGCGTGCTCACCGTCGAGCCGGAGACTCCGGTACCCAGCCTCCTGACCGCGCTCGCGGCGCGCGGTGTCGGAGCGGCCGTCGTCGTCGACGCCGGGGGGGCGGTGGTCGGGATGGTCTCCGAGCGCGACGTCGTCCGGCACCTGCACCACCGCGGGGCGGCACTCCTGGCCGACACGGTCTCGTCGATCATGAGCGGCCACGTGACGACCTGCAGCGCCGACGACGAGGTCGACGCCCTCGCGGGGATCATGACCGAGCGCCGCATCCGCCACATCCCGGTCGTGGTGGACGGGAAGCTGACAGGGATCGTCAGCATCGGCGACGTGGTGAAGAACCGGCTCGACGAGCTGGAGGCGCACCGCTCGCAGCTCGAGGCCTACATCGCCGGCTGACGCGGGAAGGCCCACCCCTCGACGCCTGCGGCCACCTCGGCAGGCGAGGGCAGACCCTCGACCTCGGCGGCCAGGGCACGGGCCGCGGCGCGTTCCGGCCCCCCGTCGGCGAGCAGGCCCGCCGCGGCGGCCGTCACCGACTCGGCCGCCACGTGCTCCCCGATCAGCTGCACGCCCGCGCCTGCGGTCGTGACCGCCGCGGCGTTGAAGAACTGGTCGGCGCCCTGGGGCAGGAGGAGCTGCGGCACGCCGGCACCGGCACAGCCGAGGGTGGTCCCGCTGCCGCCGTGGTGCACGACCAGCGCCGGCGGGGCGACGCCCTCGATGCCGCCGCGCAGCAGGTCGGCCTGCGGGACGAACGCCTCGACCTGGACGCCCGCGAACTCGACGTCCGCGAGCTCGCCCGCCTCGACCGAGCCCGTCGCGACGAGCACGTCGACGTCGAGCCCGCGCAGGCCGGTCAGGGCGGTGCGCAGCACGTCCGCCTCGCCGAACGCGGTGCCCAGGGTGAGCAGCACCCACGGCCGGCCGGTCAGGTGCCGGACCGTGAACGGCGTCGGCGGGTTCCAGGGAACGGGGCGCAACGGCAGCTCGATCATCCCCGCGAGGTGGGCCCGCGACTCCGGTTCCTGCAGCGACGGCGGGCAGATGTCGAGGTAGGCGTGGCCGGTCGAGTCACCCTCGGCGAGGGGCACCCCGAGCTCCACGGCGACCGCGGCCAGGTGGGCGGGCATCGCCATGCTCATCGGGGAGTGCGGCGACGGGCGGCGCCCGAAGGAGTGCAGGACGCAGGGGACGTCGACGGCTCGGGCCGCCAGCGCGGCACCGGGGTCGCCGACCTCGGCGATCACGAGGTCGGGCCGCTGCTCGCGCAGCCGCGGGATGAGGTCGCCGGCGACGGAGCGCGGCATCATCGCGCCGAAGACCTCCGTCGCGACGTCGCGCATGACGTCCTGGTCGGTGGGCCGCTCCGTGAGACCCCGGTCGATCATCGCCTCGCGGAACGCCTCGAAGACCGGTCGCCCGGCGGCCGCCGTCGGGACCCCGGAGCTCGCGATGGTGGCCTCGGTGTCGGGCCCGGTCGCGAAGGTGACGTCGTGCCCGGCGTCGTGCAGGGCGCGGGCGAGGGGGACGAGCGGGAAGGCGTGGCCGGGCGAGCCGAGGGCGGCGACGAGGATGCGCACGACGGCCCACTGTGCCGAACTCCGCCGGCCGGCGGGCGGCGAGGTCCGCTTCCTCCAGGGTGCCCGGGTCCGGACGCCCGCCCGGGATCACCCCGTGAGGACGCCTTCGGGCGTGCGGACCGGCACCGCGGGGCGGTCGTACGCCGAGCGCGACGCGCAGCGCTCCAGCACGGTGCCCAGACCTCCCCGCGTGGCGACCACGAGCAGCCGGTCACCGACCTTGAGGCGCCGCCGCGGCCGCGGCGGGGTCTCGAGCACCGCGTCGGGCCCGGCGCCGCGGTACACGCCGACCACCCGCACCGCCCCGGCCTCCACGACCGCGCCCACCGGGAGTCCCGCCATGAACGACGCCCGCCCGACGGTCACCTCGGCCATCAGCAGGATCCGGCGCCCGACGGGGATCGTCGCGAGGACCTGGCCGTCGCGCAGGGCCGCGGCGAACACGGGCGCGGCCACGTAGGAGACGCTGCGTGAGATCGCGCCCATGCTGCGCTCGACCCGCCCGGCGAGGTCGTCGTCCCGGAGGCGCAGCACGACCCGCACGGAGCGCTGCACCGACCGCCCGACGAGTGCGGCCTGCAGGTTCGTGGCGTCGTCGCTGGTGACCGCGACCAGGGCGCGGCACTGTTCGGCCCCCGCCTCACGGAGCACCCGCTCGCGGGTCGCGTCGCCCAGGATCACCGGGATGCCCGCTCGGGCGGCGGCCGCGGCCCCGAACGCCTCGTCGCTGCGCTCGACGGCCACCACGGGCACACCGCGCTCGCGCAGCGTGGTCACGATCCGCATCCCGACGTTGCCCAGGCCGACGACGACGACGTGGTCGCGGCGCGGCATCCGCCGTGGCCCGGTCCCCAGGACCCGGCCGCTCACCGCGCTCTCGACGACGACCGCCGTGACCAGCGGGATGATCGCGATGCCGACCACCGTGACGAACCCCTGGATGACGCGCACCGCCAGGCTGGCGCCGGTGTCGGGCTGCGCGGCGCCCGCGGAGTCGAGGACCGCGAGGTAGACGGCGTCGCCGAGGGTGTAGCCGCCCGCGGTCGCGAAGGCCAGCGTGCCCGCGACGAACAACAGGAACAGGGCGAGCGTGGCGCGGGCGAGGCGGCGGGTGAGGGTCCCGCGCAGCCGCACGACGAGGCGTTCCACGGCGTTGCGGACCCGCTCGGTGCGGGGTCGCGAGAGCTGGTCGGTCTCCCGGGCCCGGGACTCGGCGACGGCGAGGACGTAGTCGGCGGTGTCGGGCCCGCCGTCGGGCAGCAGCCGCGGCCCGCCCCGCGCCCCGAGTCCGGAGTTGGCGGCCAGCCCGCACACCACGGCCTCGTCGCGGACCTCGCGGCGTCCGGCGACGACGAACGTGCGGTCCGGGACGCGGACGTGCTGGCGGGTGTTCCGCCCGATGGCCTGGGCGACGAACGACGGCGCCGCGGTCTCCGACACCGACAGCACGGTCGCGGTCGGCAGGATCTGTTCGATGCGCCTGCCGAGCCGGGTGTTGAACAGCCGCACCACGAGCCGCACGTCGGGGTCGATCTCCTGCACGCGCAGCGCCCGGTGGATGTTGGTGACGTCCTCGCGGTCGACGAGCGCGACGGCGGTCGCCCCCCGCACACCCGCGGCCAGGAACGTGCGGTCGTCGTCGGAGCTCCCGCCCTCGAGGACGCGGACACCCGCGTCCTCGATCTGCGGGACGTACCGGCTCGCACGGTCGGCCACCACGACGACGATGTCGACGGCGGCGCTGCCCTGGCGGCGGAGGGCCTCGACGATGCGCAGGGTGAGCAGGTTGTCGCCGCAGATCACGAAGCGCTGGGTACGCCGCCCCGACGGTGTCGCCCCCGCACTCGTCACGAGCGCGCACCCTAACCGCGCGTGACCTCCGACCGGGCCGTTTCGGCGGTGATCGACGCCGCGTCGCCCACGCGCGTGCGCGGCACGGCGATCTCGGTGTCGGCCTCCCGTCCCCGGAGCCGCTGGGTCCCCACCACCGTCCAGTGCCCGGCCTCGGTCCCGGTCGCCAGACCCAGCGCGGCACCGGAGGCGGCGACCCGCTCCGGGGTCGCCTTGGCGACGTCGCACAGCCGCGCCGCCTCGTTCACCGGGTCGCCGATCACGGTGTACTCGTAGCGGCGGGTGTCGCCGATGTAGCCCGCGACGGCCTCGCCCGCGGACACCCCGATGCCCGCCCGGATCGCGACGTTCTCGGCGTCGAGGCGATCGGCCAGGGCGCGGGCGGCGGCGAGCGCGGCGGAGGCCGGGTCGTCGTGGTCGGTGGGTGCGCCGAAGACGGCGAGCGCCGCGTCACCCTCGAACTTGTTGATCCACCCGCCGTGGGTCTCGACGACGTCCACGACCTCGGCGAAGAAGCGGTTGAGGCGCGCCATGACCTCGGTCGGCGGGCGGGTGGCGGCCATGCGGGTGGAGCCGACCAGGTCGACGAAGAGCACGGCCACCTCGCGGACGGATCCGCCCTCGCCGTCGAACACGCCGTCGCCCGCCACGGCGGCCGCCGCGACCTCCTCGCCGACCTGCCTGCCGAACAGCTCGCGCACCCGGTCCCGTTCCCGCAGGCCGGAGACCATCGTGTTGAACCCGGACTGCAGCAGCCCCAGTTCGGTGGTGTCGGAGACCTCGACGGTGACGTCGAGGTCGCCGTTCTCGACCCGGCGCAGCGCCCGACGGACCGCGAGCACCGACGCGGCGAGCGAGGTGGAGGTCAGCGCGGTGGCGACGAAACCGGCCACCAGAGCGATCAGCGAGAGCACGAGGGTGACGACCCCGAGCCGGGTGACGGTGAAGTAGTCCGCGTAGACCAGCGACGTCCCCGCCGCGATCACGACCCCGAGCAGCGGGACCCCGGTGCCCATCACCCAGGTGCCGAGCGAGCGCACCGCGACGCCGGGCATGCCGCTTCCGCTCGGCGGCTCGAGGACGAACACCCGGGCGACCTCGCGGCGCAGGACCAGCTCGGTCATCCGGTACGCGACGGTGACCGTGGTGACGCCCCCGAGCGCGATCATGCCCGCGACCGCGACCGCCAGGAAGGCCGACCACCGCGCGTCGACCGCCGCGAACAGCAGCACGCCGATGACCCACGGCACGGCCTGGACCACCGCGAGGCGCAGCGGGGCGCGCAGCACCACCCGCCGGGCGCGCCGGCGATGGCGGTCCCGGTCGGCCGCGGTCGCCCCGGGGCCGGGTGGGTCGGGGATCCGCATCCAGGTCCAGCCGAACGCGAACCCGACCAGCGCCCCGAGCGGCGCGTACACCGCGAGCAGGACCAGGTTGACCCGCAGCGCCTCGGCCTCGTCGGCGACGAGCGCCCGGAACGGCAGCACCCATCCGGCCAGGCCCACGAGGATCCCGGCCCCGACCACGTTGGCGACCAGGATCAGCGCCCCGACGACCGTCTTCGTCCGGAACGCCACGTCCCCGGGCGCCTCCGCCTCACCGGCCGCGCGCGACGCCGGGCCCGCGGTCGGGCCCGCGGACCCGGTCGCGTTCCTCGACGTGCCGTCCGTCACGGCTCCCGACGGTAGCCATCGGGTCCGACCTCGGGTGGGTGGTGTGGCCGAGCCGTCAGCCCGCCGAGCCGGGCGTCCCCGGTGTCGACGGCGGCGCGGGGGCCACCTGCGGGGTGGACGGCGCGTCGGAACCGGTGGAGTGGACCGCGCCCTGACGGGGCAGTCCGCGCTCCTGGCGACGCATGTTCGCCTCACGCAGCTTCTTCGCGGGCAGCGAGAGCCGCCAGATCGACCGGGTGGCCTGCCAGAACTGCCGCGGGAACGGGCCCGTGGTGTAGGGCAGCTCGTACTTCTCGCACAGGGCCCGCACCCGCACGGCGATCTCCGGGTAGCGGTTCGAGCACAGGTCCGGGTACAGGTGGTGCTCGATCTGGTACCCCAGCGAGCCGGACATGACGTGCATCAGCCGGTTGCCGGTGAAGTTCGCGGAGCCGAGCAGCTGACGCAGGTACCACTCGCCCTGGGTCTCGTTCTCCAGCTCCTCCTCGGTGAACACCTCGGCGCCGTCGGGGAAGTGTCCGCAGAAGATGATCGCGTACGACCAGATGTTGCGGATGACGTTGGCCGTGAAGTTCGCCGTCGCCGTCGGGACGAAGTTCGGGCCGGTCAGCGCCGGGAACAGGACGTAGTCCTTGCCGATCTGGCGCGCCTGCTTGCGCCCGATGGCGACGAGCTTGCGCTTGAACTCCTCGGGGTCCTCGAGCTGCATCTTGCGCAGCCCCTCGATGTCGAGGTCGTGCAGGCTCACGCCGTACTCGAAGGCCAGCATGAGCAGCGTGTTCACCACGGGCTGCGTCAGGTAGTACGGGTGCCACGGCTGGTCGGACCGGACCCGGAGGATCTCGTACCCGACGTCCTTGTCCTTGCCGATCACGTTCGTATAGGTGTGGTGCAGGTAGTTGTGCGAGTGCTTCCACTGGTCGGCGGGGCAGACGTTGTCCCACTCCCACGTCGACGAGTGGATCTCCGGATCGTTCATCCAGTCCCACTCGCCGTGCATGACGTTGTGGCCGATCTCCATGTTCTCGAGGATCTTGGCCACGCCGAGCGTGAGGGCACCGGCCCACCAGAGCTCACGCCGGTTGCTGCCGAACATCATCACGCGGGCGGCGACGTTGAGGCGCCGTTGCACGGTGATGATCCGGCGGATGTAGGCGGCGTCGGAGTCGCCCCGCGACTCCTCGATGTCCGACCGGATCTGGTCGAACTCCCGGCCCAGCGCCTCGACGTCCTCCTGGCTGAGGTGGGCGAATTCCTTCACGTCCCTGATGGCCACGGCGACTCCCCTCGTTGCTTCCGGTCGGTTCAGGCGTCGACGACGCAGTCGCCCGCCGCCGCCGTGATGCATGTCTGGATCTTGACGGCGTCCCAGCTCTGGCCGCCGGTGCCGTCGGCCCGGTGCTCGGTGCCGTCGCGCAGGTCGCGCACGACGCCCGAGCGCAGCGGCACCACGCAGGTGTGGCAGATGCCCATGCGGCAGCCGAACGGGAGCTGGAGACCGGCCTGCTCGCCGCCCTCCAGCAACGTCGTCGCCCCGTCGATCTCGACCTCGGCGTCGGACTGCGAGAACCGGACGGTGCCGCCCTCGGCCTCGCCGCCCGCGAGGTTGGCCGAGAAGCGCTCGACGTGGAGCTGGTCCTCGACGCCCGCGTCCTTCCAGACCTCCTCGGCGTCGTCGAGCATCGCGTTCGGTCCGCAGACCCACGCCTCCCGCTCGCGCCAGTCGGGGCAGACGTCCGCGATCTCGCGCAGATCGAGGTGGCCGTCCTCGGAGGTGTGGCGCCGCACGACGATGATCGAGCTGTACCGGTCGTCGAGGTCGGCCAGCTCGTCGGAGAACAGGAAGTGCTCGGGGTCGGGCGCGGAGTGCATGACGACGACGTCGGGCATCGTCCGGCGCCGGTCGAGCGTGCGGAGCATCGCCATGATGGGCGTGATGCCGCTGCCCGCGGTGAGGAAGAGGATCTTCTTCGGCGGTGGCTCGGGGAGGACGAAATCCCCCTGTGGCGGAGCGAGCCGGACGATCGTGCCGGGCGCGACGCCGCGCACGAGGTGCTGGGAGAGGAACCCCTCCGGCTGCGCCTTGATGGTGACCGAGAGGTGCCCGGCGTCTCGCCTGGGCGGCGAGGTCAGCGAATAGGAGCGCCAGTGGAAGCGCCCGTCGACCTGCACGGCGATCCCGACGTACTGCCCGGCCTGGTGGTCGAAGGACCAGCCCCAGCCGGGCTTGATGACGATCGTGGCGGCATCCCCGGTCTCGGGGATGACCTCGACGACTTTGCCGCGTACCTCCCGCGCGGTCCACAGTGGGTTGATCAACTTGAGGTAGTCGTCGGGCAGCAGCGGCGTCGTGATCCGCGAAG
>NZ_DASXJS010000053.1:0-14047 GCF_036497245.1 Actinomycetospora sp.
TTCGGCAGCACCCTTCGCATCCGCCCGGAGTGTGTGCGTCACGCGTCGGTGCGCACAGCTGGGCGCCGCGACCACCCGCAGGGCTCCCGCCGACCGCCCTGACCGTCAGGCCTCCCCGAACTTGCCGTGGCGGCCCTCCCCGGAGGCGAACCGGGCCGCGCCGGCCACGGTCTCGGCGTCCAGCGCCGCCCGGCCGCGGGCGAACTCCGCGGCCAGGGCGGCCTGCTCGTCGAGACCCTCCTGGTGGAGCACCGACGCCCGGTCGCCGCGCAGGCAGACCTGCGGGAACGCCGCGAGGTCGCGGGCGAGGATCTGCGCCGCCACCAGGGCCTCCCCGGCGGGCACCACCCGGTTCGCCAGCCCGATCGCGTGCGCCTCGGCGGCATCGACGGCGCGGCCGGTCAGGACCAGGTCCATCGCGCGACTCGTCCCGATGAGACGGGGCAGGCGCACCGTTCCGCCGTCGATCAGCGGTACGCCCCACCGCCGGCAGAACACGCCGAACACCGCGGTCTCGTCGGCGACGCGCAGGTCGCACCACAGCGCGAGCTCCAGCCCGCCCGCCACCGCGTGCCCCGCGACCGCGGCGATCACCGGCTTGGACAGGCGCATGCGGGTGGGGCCCATCGGCCCGTCGCCGTCGGGCTCGGTGCGGTTGGCCTCCGGCGTGGCGACGGCGGTGAGGTCGGCGCCGGCGCAGAACGTCCCGCCCGCACCGTGCAGTACGGCGACCGCGGCCTCGTCGTCGGCGTCGAACGCCCGGAAGGCGTCGGCGAGCGCGGCGGCGGTGGGACCGTCGACGGCGTTGCGGCGGGCGGGCCGGTCGATGGTCACCGTCGTGACGGCTCCGTCGCGCTCCACGTGGACCGTCATCGTGCGGCCTCGCTTCCCGTCGCTCCGCTCGTCCCGGTCCACCCGAGCGCCGGACCGAGCCGGGTGGCCATGTCGGTGAGGATCTGTACGTAGTCCTCGTGGGCGAACGAGAACGGCAGCGCGAACACGACCTCGCGGGCCTCCCGGAAGCCGGCGTGGGCGTGGAGTGCCTCCGCGATCTCCTCCGAGGTGCCGAGGACGTCGCGCGCGAACAGCAGTCGCCCCGGGCCCTGGGGGGCCGACGTCCGCGGGGTGCGCGCGTCGACGTAGGCCTCGTACCTCGCGCGCTGCTCGGCGGTCGCGGAGTCGGTCGGGATGACGACGAGGCCCTGCGAGACCCGGGCCGTGTCCGCGGTGCCGTGCCCCGCCTCCTCGAACGCGGCCCGGAAGGCCCGGATCGAGCGGGCCTGGATGGCGGCGAAGTCCGGCTCCTCGTCGGGGGCGACCCGCACGACGCTGGACGTGAGCAGGTTCAGCCCCTGTTCCCCGGCGCGGCGGGCGGAGCTCTCGCTGGCCGCGCCGTACCAGAGGCGGTCGGCGAGCCCGGGCGAGTGCGGCTGGACGTGGTCGGAGAACTGTTCGATGCCCTCGGTCCCGGAGAACGTGCTGGCGGGCTCGCCGCGCAGCAGGCGGTGGAGCCGGGCGACCCGCTCGTAGCTGAAGTCCTCGGCGTCGGCGGTGTCGGGGTAGAGCGCGCCCTTGACGTCGTCCCAGTGCATCGGCGGGCCGACGCTGACGCCCGGGTTCATCCGGCCGCCGGAGAGGATGTCGAGGGTGCCGAGATCCTCGGCGTAGCGCAGCGGATTCTCCCAGCCCAGCGGGGTGACGGCCGTGCCGAACTCGATGCGCGAGGTCCGTTGCGAGGCCGCCGCGAGCAGCGTCACCGGCGAGGACACCCCGTACTGCAGGTGGCGGTGACGCAGCCAGACACTGTCGAAGCCGAGCTGTTCGGCCAGCTCGATCTCGGCGAGCAGGTGCTCGTGGCCGGGCCCGGGATCGTCCCCGTCGAACGTCCCGATGGTCAGGAAACCGAGCTTGGAGAGCGGGACGCCGGGCACGGGCATCGTCGGGCTGCCTCTCGTGGGATGACGGAAGGGGTCGCGGTCGATCATCCTCCGCTCCGCCCCCGTGCGCCGAGGTCTTGACCTGCTCGCGTGCCCCGGCGCACCGTCGGGGACATGGCCGCACCGACGCAGGAATCCAGCTCCGCCACATCCGACGACGGCGGCATGTCCGCCTTCCGGCCCTCGCAGGAGGGCATCGTGATGCCGCAGCCGCCGACGTTCGCGACGAGCGCCGAGGAGCGGCTGCACCGCAAGCAGCAGCTCGCCGGCGCGTTCCGGGTCTTCGGGCGGTTCGGGTTCGGTGAGGGGATCGCCGGTCACATCACGGTGCGCGACCCCGAGGACCCGCACATGTTCTGGGTGAACCCGTTCGGGATGAGCTTCCGGCACATCCGGGTCTCGGACCTCATCGCGGTGAATCACCACGGCGACGTCGTGCATGGCACCAGGCCGGTGAACCAGGCCGGGTTCGTCATCCACTCCGCGGTGCACGCCGGCCACCCGGACGTCGTGGCCGCCGCGCACGCCCACTCGGTGTACGGCAAGGCGTGGTCCTCGCTCGCGCGCCCGCTCGACCCGATCACCCAGGACGCCTGCACGCTCTACGAGAACCACGGGGTCGTCACCGAGGGCCGGGGCGCGGTCGTGCTCGACCCGGAGGTCGGGCGCGCGCTCTCCACCGGGCTCACCGGCCGCAAGATGGTCTTCCACCAGAACCACGGGATCTTCACGGTCGGCCGGACGGTGGCCGAGGCCGCGTGGTGGTTCGTCAACACCGAGCGCAACTGCCAGGCCCAGCTGCTCGCCGAGGCCGCCGGGACGCCGACGCAGATCGACCACCCGAACGCGAAGTTCTCCGCCGACCAGACCGGCACCGAGTACGCGGGCTGGTTCTCCTTCCAGCCGCTCTGGGACGAGATCGTGCGCACGGATCCGGACCTGTTCGACTAGGGGGGCGGAGCCTTCGTGAGCACTTTCTGGTGCGATAGGCCCCGAAAGTGCTCACGAGGCCGGAGGCCACCTCTCGATGATCGTCGACGCCCACGTCCACGTCGCCCACCTGGCGCGGCTGAAGGTGTCGTGGGACCAATGGATGGGGGCGGCCGGGGACGCCGAGTCCTGGGCGGCGATCTACGACGACGACGGCGCGCCGATCCCCGCCGCGGTCAGCCGGTACTTCGCCGACGAGGGCGCGGACCGGGTGCTGCTGTTCTGCGAGTACAGCCCCAAGGCCACCGGGTGGCAGACCGTCGAGGACGTGCTGCCGATCGTCGAGCACGACCCGGAGCGCTTCCGGATCGTCGCCAACGTCAACCCGCACGTGCACCACCCGGTCGCGCGCGAGGTGGACCGTCAGCTCGACCTCGGCGCCGTCGCGCTCAAGATTCACCCGGTGCACGCCGGGATCGCCCCGAACGACCGGGAGCTCTACCCGGCCTACGCCCGGTGCGTGGAGCGCGGGATCCCGGTGATCGTCCACACCGGGCCGTCGTTCTTCCCCGGTGCCACGTCGCGCCACGGCGACCCGGTGCTCATCGACGACGTGCTGCGCGACTTCCCCGAGATCACCGTCGTGCTCGCCCACGGCGGCCGCGGCTGGAGCTACGACGCCGCCGCGTCCCTCGCCCTCACCCGCGAGAACGTCTGGCTCGACATCGCCGGCCTGCCTCCCAAGCGCCTGCCGACCTACTACGCGAGCTCCGGGCTGGACCGGGTCGCCGCGAAGTGCATCTTCGGGACCGATTCGCCCGCCGCGAGCCCGGGCCGCAACATCGCCGCGATCCGCGACCTCGGGCTCTCCGAGGAGCTCACCGACGCGGTGCTCGGCGGCAACGCGCGGCGCGTCTACCCGGGCCTCGAGGCCCCGTAGCGCCGCAGCACCAGGAGCCGGACAATGTGGGCCACGCCACAGCCTGCGGGACGCACGCCACGACCGTTGACGCTTGAAGGGTGAGGCGTGTGCACGCGCGCGGAGAAGGGGTAGACCGGAGACATGGCCATCGCGACGACGAATCCCGCCACCGGGGAGACCGTCCGGGAGTTCGACTCCCTGACCCAGCAGGAGCTCGAGGACCGGATCCAGCGGTCCTGGGACGCGTTCCAGAGCTATCGCGACACGACGTTCTCCCAGCGGGCCGGGTGGATGCGCGCCGCCGCCGACATCCTCGACGCCGAGACCGACCGTCTGGCCGAGCTCGCGACCCTGGAGATGGGCAAGACCTTCGCGGCGGCGAAGGCGGAGGTCGGCAAGTGCGCGCTCGGGTGCCGCTGGTACGCCGACCACGCCGCCGAGCACCTCGCCGACCACCCGTGGGAGCCCGCGGACGCCCCGGCGAACGCCCGGGTGTTCACCCGGTACCAGCCGTTGGGCCCGGTCCTGGCGATCATGCCGTGGAACTTCCCCTACTGGCAGGTCTTCCGCTTCCTGTGCCCCGCGCTCATGGCCGGCAACGTCGGGCTGCTCAAGCACGCCTCGAACGTGCCGCAGGTGGCGCTGGCCATCGAGGACATCCTCGTGCGGGCCGGCTTCCCGCGGGACGTGTTCCAGACGCTGCTCATCGGCTCGTCGATGATCGAGGCCATGGTCGACGACGACCGCGTGCGTGCCGTGACCCTCACCGGCAGCGAGCCGGCCGGCCGTGAGGTCGGCGCCCGGGCCGGGCAGAACGTCAAGACCAGCGTCCTCGAGCTCGGCGGCAGCGACGCCTTCATCGTCATGCCCTCGGCCGACCTGGACGCCACCGCGGACGCGGCCATCTCCTCGCGGATGCTGAACAACGGCCAGTCGTGCATCAACGCCAAGCGGATCATCGTCCACGAGCAGGTGGCCGACGAGTTCCAGCGGCTCCTCGTCGGCAAGGTGGAGGCGCTCAAGGTCGGAGACCCGATGGCGGCGGACACCGACCTCGGGCCGATGTCGGGACCGCAGGGCCTCGAGGAGCTCGACAAGCAGGTGCAGGACTCGGTGGCGGCGGGCGCCAAGCTCCTCACCGGGGGCAAGCCGATGGGTGGGAAGGGCAACTTCTACCCGCCGTCGGTGCTCGCGGACATCCCGAAGGACGCGCCGGCGTACTACGAGGAGCTCTTCGGCCCGGTGGCGCTGTTCTTCCGGGCGAAGGATCTCGACGCGGCCATCGCGATCGCCAACGACTCCAGCTTCGGGCTCGGGGGCAGCGCCTGGACCCAGGACGCGGGTGAGGCGGAGCGCCTGGTCAACGAGGTCGAGACCGGCATGATGTACATCAACAAGGTCACCGCCTCGACGCCGGAGGTCCCGTTCGGCGGGTCCAAGAACTCCGGGTACGGCCGGGAGCTCGCCAGCTTCGGCACGCAGACGTTCACCAACGCGAAGACGGTGTGGATCCAGTAGTGGCCACACCCACGTTCACGCAGGCCGCCCATGTCGCGCTCACCGTGCGCGACATGGCGGCCAGCGTGGCGTTCTACGAGCGCGTGCTCGGGTTCCTGCGGGCGAGCGAACGCCGCGAGGGCCCGCCCGAGGCGCGGCATCCGCGGCAGCTCGTCCGCCATCCCGACTCCGGACTGGTGCTCGGGATCCACGAGCCGTACGAGCGCTCGGACGATCGCTTCGACCCGCAGCGCACCGGCCTCGACCACCTCGCGGTCACGGTGACCGACCGTGCGGCGCTGGAGGCCTGGGTCACCCACCTCGACGCGCAGGGGGTCGAGCACTCGCCGGTGCGCGACGCGGGCTACGCCGAGTTCGTGTCCTTCGCCGACCCGGACGGCATCGCCTGGGAAATCTGGTTCCCCACCGCGTAGGTGGCCTCCAGCGCACCTACCCGAGCTCGGCGAGCTTCGGCACGGCCGGGGCCATCCCGTCGATCCACGCCGCAGGCGCACCCGTCGTCGGGGTGACCATCACGGCGTCCACGCCGAGCGCGGCGTACTCGACCATCGCGTGGACGAACTCGTCGACGGTGTCCGGGCCGGGCCGCGGGTTGTTCGCCATGATCGTCACGCGGATGTCGTCGTAGTTCCGGCCGACGTCGTCGCAGTGGCGGCGCAGGACGTCGAGCTTGTGCTCGATGTCCGCGGGGGACGAGGCGAACAGGTTGCACGCGTCCCCGTACTGCGCGACCAGCCGGAGCGTCTTGCGCTCGCCGCCCCCGCCGATCAGCACCCGCGGCCGGTGGAGCGGCTGCGGCGAGCACAGCGTCTCGGCGAGCTGGTAGTGCGTGCCGCCGTAGGGCCCGTTGTCCTTCGGGTCCCACATCTGCGCGCAGATCTGCAGCGCCTCCTCGAGTCGCTCGAAGCGCTCGGCCAGCGGCGGGAACGGGACGCCGAGGCCCCGGTGCTCGCGCTCGAACCACGCCGCGCCGATCCCGAGCACCGCGCGGCCCCCGGACAGCACGTCGAGCGTGGTCACGATCTTCGCGAGCACCGCCGGGTGGCGGTAGGTCACGCCGGTGACCAGCAGGGCCAGGTCGATCGTCGAGGTGTGGGCGGCCAGGAAGCCGAGGGTGGTGTAGCCCTCGAGCATGTTGGCCTCGGCGGGCAGCCCGGTCGGCTCGATCTGGAAGAAGTGGTCCATGAACGAGAGCCAGCTCGCGCCGGAGGACTCCGCGGCACTTCCCACCCGGGCCAGCTCGGCGGCGATGGCCGTCGGGCCGCCGTCGATGTCGAAGATCGGGATGTGAAAGCCGAGCTCCATGGGGCGATCTCCTCGCGCTGTGACGGATGAACCGGGGCCAGCCTGGTCCTTCGAGCGCGCTCGAACGCAAGTCGGGCTCAGCCCAGGGCGGCGAAGGCGTCCCGCGCGCCGGGCGCCCACGCCTCGTGGCGGCGGCGGAACACCTCGGCGGCCCGCGCCCCGACCCAGCCCGCGGGGAGCAGCTCGGCCGGTAACTGCGGGTCGAGGAACGGGAACCGCCGCCAGGCGTCGACCAGCCGGACCTGCGCAGGCAGCACCGCGATCGGGTCGGGCTCGAGGCCGGCGAACCGCTCGACGAACTCCGCGTAGCGGGCCTCGAGCTCGCGCAGGTCCCAGGCCTGGGCGACGAGCTCGGCGTCGGAGAGACCCCCGTGGGTGCCGCCGACCACGACCAGCGCGCCCGTGTCGAGCCCCACGTCGGCCAGCGCGCGGTGGGCCTCGGTGACCCGTTCGGCGTCGGGGCACACCCACACCCCGGGCGCGGGGGAGCCGAGTCCCGCCCACGCGAGCTGGGTGCGCAGCTGGTGGCGCAGCGCGCGCTGGGCCTCGGGGACGCTCACGACGAGCACGAGCCAGCGGCCGTCCCAGGGCGGCCGGTGCGCCCCGTGGGCGTAGATCCGTTCCGCTCCCTCGGTGAGCAGCCGCTCCCCGGACGCCGTCAGGGACCAGCGGACCCGGCGTCCGGCCCGTTCGGAGACGACGACGTCGTCCGCGGCGGTCCGGGCGAGCGCCTGCCGGGCGGACTTCTCCTCGACCCCGACGGAGGCGAGCGCGTCGAGCAGGGCCTGGGTCCAGACCGGCTCGCCCCGCGGGAGGACGAACTCCCCGAGCACCGTGAGCAGCAGTGACCGGGCGCTGGTCGCGGCGACCTCGCGGCGGCGGGAGAAGGCGTCCTCGGCCGAGCCCGACGTCGTCGGAGCCGACGACGGATCTCCCGTCGCCGACCCGTGCGTCACCCCCCGCGCGGCCATGACCGACGATCGTAGGCGTGTCCAGTGCCCCAGGCCCGTCGCGACCCGCGCCCGACCAGGATCTCCGGGTCCGCGACCGCGAGCACGTCTGGCACCCCTACGGCCCGATGCCCGGGCGCACCGACCCGCTGGTGGTCACCTCGGCCCGCGGGGTCCGGCTCACCCTCGACGACGGGCGCGAGCTGGTCGACGGCATGAGCTCGTGGTGGGCCGCGGTGCACGGCTACCGGCACCCGGCGCTCGACGCGGCCCTGCGCACGGCCGCCGACGAGTACAGCCACGTGATGTTCGGCGGCCTCACCCACGACCCCGCCGTGCAGCTCGCGACCCGGCTCGTCGAGATCACCCCCGAGCCGCTGCGCCACGTCTTCCTCGCCGACTCCGGGTCGGTGTCGGTCGAGGTCGCGGTGAAGATGTGTCTGCAGTACCAGCGGGCCCGCGGCAGGCCCGGGCGCACCCGGATGATGACCTGGCGCGGCGGGTACCACGGCGACACGTTCGCCGCGATGAGCGTGTGCGATCCGGACGGCGGGATGCACGCGCTCTGGAAGGGCTTCCTGCCGGAGCAGGTCTTCGCCGACGGCCCGCCCGCGCAATACACCGAGGCCTACGACGAGCACCTCGCCGCCGTCGCGGACGCCCACGCCGACCAGCTCGCGGGGATCATCGTGGAGCCCGTCGTCCAGGGGGCGGGCGGGATGCGGTTCCACGACCCGCGGCACCTGGCCGCACTCCGCGAGATCGCCGACCGGCACGATCTGGTGCTGGTGTTCGACGAGATCGCCACCGGGTTCGGGCGGACCGGCGAGCTCTTCGCCGCCGAGCACGCCGGGGTGTCACCGGACGTGCTGTGCGTCGGGAAGGCGCTCACCGGGGGATACCTCACGCTCGCCGCGGCCCTGTGCACCTCCGCGGTGGCAGCGGCGGTCAGCGACGAGCGCGGCGGCGGGGGGCTCATGCACGGGCCCACGTTCATGGGCAATCCGCTGGCCGCGCGGGTCGCGCTCGCCAGCATCGACGAGCTGCTGCGCCGGGACTGGCGCGGCGAGGTGGCGGGGATCGGCAAGCGGCTGCGGGCCGGTCTCGCGCCGGCGCGCGAGCTGCCCGGGGTGCGGGACGTGCGCGTGCTCGGCGCCATCGGCGTGGTGGCCCTCGACCACGCCGTCGACGTCCCGGCCGCCCAGGCCGCCGCCGAGTCCCACGGTGTGTGGCTGCGGCCGTTCCGCGACCTCGTCTACACGATGCCGCCGTTCGTCACCCCGGACGACGACGTCGAGCGGATCGCCCGGGCCGTCGTCGCGGCGGCGGCCGCGGGCTGACCCGTGTGGCGCGTGTGTGTCGCGGCGGAACGTCGTGCCCGACGCTGCCCGGTCCGGGCCCGGGAGGGCGTTCTGTCCGATAATCACCCGAACGACGCAATCGGGCGATCCGGGTCACGGAGCCGAACGGCGCACCGCGCCCGAGCGTGATCATCGTCCCGGGCGATGTCCCTCCGGCCGGGTCCGGGCGAGGCCGGGACGCCGAACCCGGAACCGGCAGTCACGTGAACGACGGGTGAACCGGGTTGTGCGCTACCGGACTCGGGCAGACTGGCTTCTCGGAACGTCCGGTTCGTCCCAGACGCCCGCTTTCGTTCCGCGTGCACACCATCCCGGGCCCACTGCCGCCGACGACGGCGCAGGCCGCTCGGACCGCCCCGGGCGCCGCCGGTCGCGACGACGACGTCGCGTGCCGCCTGCGTCGAGACGATCCGTCCGGAGGACTCCCCTCACCCATGAGCGCTCCCCCCTCCACGTCGCCCCCCGCCCCGTCCTCCCCACCCCCCTCCCGCCCCCCGGCCGGCGTCGGCGGCGCCCTCGCCGACCTGCGGGCGAACCTGCGCTACGACCTGCCCGCCTCGCTGGTCGTCTTCCTCGTCGCCGTCCCGCTCTCGCTGGGCATCGCGGTCGCGTCCGACGCCCCGCTGACCGCCGGGCTCATCGCCGCGGCCGTCGGCGGTCTCGTCGCCGGTGCCCTCGGTGGGTCGCCGTTGCAGGTCAGCGGGCCCGCGGCCGGTCTCACGGTGATCGTCGCCGACCTGGTCAACCGCTTCGGCTGGGGCGTGACCTGCGCGATCACCGTCGCGGCGGGCGTGCTCCAGATCCTCTTCGGCGTCTCGAAGGCCGGGCGCGCGGCGCTCGCGATCTCACCCGCCGTCGTGCACGGGATGCTCGCCGGCATCGGCCTGACGATCGTGCTGGGCCAGCTCCACGTCGTCCTCGGCGGGGAGCAGCAGGACGACGCGATCGCGAACGTGCTCGCCCTGCCGGCCCAGCTCGTCTCGGTCCACGGACCGGCGGCCACCCTCGGCCTCGCCGTCATCGCGATCCTGCTCGCCTGGCCCCGGCTGCCGGGGAGCGTCCCCGCGTGGGTGCGGAACATCCCGGCGCCCCTGCTCGCGGTCACGCTGCTCACGGTCGTCGCCACGGTGCTGGCGTTGCCCGTCGAGCGGGTGGAGGTCGGCGGGTCGGTCCTCGACGCGATCGCCCTGCCGGTGCTGCCCACCTCCGACCTCGGGGGCGTGATCGTCGGCGTGTTCACCGTCGCGATCATCGCCTCGATCGAGAGCCTGCTGTCGGCCGTCGCGGTCGACAAGCTGCGCCCGGGCACGACGTCCGACCTCGACCGCGAGCTGGTCGGCCAGGGCGCGGGCAACACCGTCTCCGGGCTGCTCGGCGGCCTGCCGATCACCGGGGTCATCGTCCGGAGCTCCACCAACGCCGCGGCCGGGGCGCGGACGCGGGCGTCGGCGATCCTGCACGGCGTCTGGATCGTGGTCTTCTCGGTGGCGCTGCTCGGCCTCGTCCAACAGATCCCGATGGCCGTCCTCGCGGGGCTGCTCGTCCACATCGGCGCGAAGCTGGTGAACGTCGCGCACATGCGCGAGCTGCACCGCCACGGCGAGCTGCCGATGTACGTCGTGACGATCCTCGGCGTCGTGCTCGTCGACCTGCTCACCGGCGTGCTCGTCGGTCTCGGGCTCGCGCTGCTCATGGTGCTGCGGCGCGTGGTGTGGGCGTCGATCGAGGTCCAGGAGCCCTCGCGCGGCGCCGACGGGGAAGCGGACGGCGCGTGGCACGTCGTCGTCGAGGGCGCTCTGTGCTTCCTGTCGATCCCCCGTCTCTCGCGGCGGCTCGCCCGGATTCCCGAGGGGGCCGACGTCGTCGTCGACCTCGTCACCGACTACCTCGACCACGCCGCCTACGACCACCTCTCCGAGTGGGAGGAGCGCCGCCGGATCGCCGGCGGCTCGGTGCGCATCGACGAGGTCGGGACGATGGGCCTCGTCGCGCGCCGGGAGGCGACGGCGGGCGGTCCCGGCGATCGGCGGCCCGGGCCGGTGCCCCGCTTCCTCGCCCCGTGGTCGGTCTGGCAGGCCGGACAGGACGCCATCCTCACCGGGCTGCGGGAGTACCACCGCCGCGCCGCCGGTCTCGTCGCGCCGTACCTGTCCGACCTCGCCGAGGGCCAGGCCCCGCACGCGTGGTTCCTGACCTGCAGCGACTCCCGGGTGGTGCCGAACGTCCTGACGTCGTCGGGGCCGGGCGACCTGTTCACCGTGCGCAACGTCGGCAACCTCGCCCCGCTCGGGGGTCGCGGGGACGACTCGGTCGGCGCCACCGTCGAGTACGCCCTCGACGCGCTGGGAGTGCCGACGCTCGTCGTCTGCGGCCACTCCGGCTGCGGGGCCATGCAGACGGTGCTGCGTGCGTCGGCGACCTCCGACGGCGGTAACGGCGGGGACGGCGGAGCTCTCGGGCGGTGGTTGACGGGTGCCGCGGAGAGCCTGTCGCGGTTCCGCGGCGGCCATCCGGTCGGCGAGCGCGCCGGTGCCGCGGGCGCGAGCGACGTCGACCGGCTGGCGATGGTGAACGTCGCCGTCCAGCTCGACCGGCTGGCCCGACACCCCGGTGTGGCGGACGCGGTCGCGCAGGGCCGCGTGCGGCTGGTCGGGCTGTTCTTCGACATCGCGACCGCCCGGATGTCCGTCCTCGACGGCGACCGGTTCGTCCCGGCGTCGACGGACCGGTTGGGGGCGGGGACACGCAGCGGAGCGGAGCTGGACCGGGCGACACGGTCCGCCCCGACCCCGCCGGAGCCGGCGACGACCACCTTCCCGGTCGGCGGCTGATCGGTCCCTAGGGTGTCGGCTGTGAGCGGCGACCCCCTGGCCTGGCTGGACGAGACGGCGCAGGCCCGCCGGGCGGCGGGCCTGCGCCGGTCGTTGTCCCCGCGCGAGGTCGTCGAACCGCTCGTCGACCTGGCCTCCAACGACTACCTCGGCCTCGCCCGCGACCCCCGCGTCGTCGAGGGCGCGGTCGCGGCGACGCGGACCTGGGGTGCGGGCTCGACGGGATCGCGCCTGGTGACCGGATCGACCCGCCTGCACGCCGACCTCGAGGACGAGCTGGCCGCGTTCTGCGGTGCGCAGGCCGCGCTGGTGTTCTCCTCGGGCTACACCGCGAACCTCGGCGCCGTCACTGCGCTGTCCGGGCGCGGGGCGCTCGTCGTCTCCGACGTCGCGGCGCACGCCTCCCTCGTGGACGCGGCCCGGTTGTCGCGGGCGCGGGTCGTGGTGTCGCGCTGCTCGGTCCCCGCCGAGGTGGACGCCGTCCTCGCGGCCGCCCCGGAGTCCCGGCGCGTGGTGGTCACCGACGGCGTCGACTCCGTGGACGGCGGGCTCGCCCCGCTGGGTGCGCTCGCCGAGGTGTGCCGGGCGCGCGGTGCCGTGCTGCTCGTCGACGATGCCCACGGGCTCGGCGTGCGCGGCCCGGCGTTGAGTCCCGGCGCCGGGCTGGTCGCGGAGGCCGGGCTCGCAGGGGAGCGGGGTGTGGTCGTCACGGCGACGCTGTCGAAATCGCTCGGCTCCCAGGGCGGTGTGGTGCTCGGGGACGCCGACGTCATCGCCCACCTGATCGACGCCGCCCGCTCGTTCATCTTCGACACGGGCCTGGCCCCCGCGGCCGCCGGCGCGGCCCGGGCCGCGCTCGGTGTGCTGCGCGCGGAGCCGGAGCGGGTCGCGGCGCTGCACGCCGCCGCCGCGTCCGTCGCGGCCTCGGCGCGGGCGGCGGCCTCGTGGGCCGGGGTGGCGGAGCCGACCGCGGCGATGGTTCCCGTCGTGCTCGGCGAACCGGAACTGGCGACGGCAGCGCGGGACGCCTGCGCCGCGGCCGGACTGCGGGCCGGCTGCTTCCGGCCCCCGTCGGTGCCGGAGGGCACGTCACGGCTGCGGCTCACGGCCCGCGCCGACCTCGGTGCCGACGACCTCGCCCTGGTCGACCGGGTGCTCGCCGACGTACTCCCGGCGGTGCGCGGGTCGGCCCTCACGGGGTGACGGCGGACATGGCCGTGCGAGGCGGACCGGACGGGCGTCCGGACCGGGCCGGTGGCATCCTGGACATTGCTTCACGGAATCGATCCCGAAGGAGGACGGCGTGACCGTCACGGACAGCCGGTCGGCCTTCCGACTCTGGCACTGCGGCCGCTGTCGCCGCCCACTGGCGGAGGACTCCGATTACCTGCGCTGCACCTGCTGCGGTGCGGTCCACGACGTCGACGGGACCCCGCGCCCCGACGTCGAGGACGCCGAGCGACCGGCCCTCGACCCGAACGCGGTGCGCGTCCGCAACTGGATCTAGTCGGGCCCGGCTGCCCCGACCTGCGCGCTGCGCGCACGGTTCCCGCGTTCGACGACGCCGGCACCGACGCGTGGCGCACACATTCCTGCCGGGTGCGGGCGGTGCTGTCGAAATCGACGCGTGGCGCACACATCCCTGCCGGCCGAGTGCGCGGGGTATGGGCCGTGGAGGTCCCAGGGAGTTCGACCCGCGGGGTGGGGGTGGGAGTTGGGGTGGAGGGTGCGTGCGCTGGGCTCCGCGAGTCGGGATCGGGCGGCCCCGGTTCGGCCGGGAAGCTTCTGGTGGTGAAGGGGGCGCGGTCGGTCCACCGTGCGGCGGCGTGATCGACGACTGCGCGGCGGGGCGCCTCGGACCCGGTGGCGTTCCGCCGCACGAGAGGTGATCGCTCGCCAGGTCGGGAGGGTCCTCGCCGGCCTGTGTCGGGAGCGCCCGGCCCTCCCGCGTCGTCGGGCCGGCGGAACTGTGTGTACGCCGCGCCGGTGCTGACAGCGCGGTATCTGGTGAGCGGACTGGTGTTCGCCCCACGTCGGTCTCGACAGCACCCTCCGCATCCGGCGGCAGTGTGTGTGCCGCACGTCGATGCTCACGAGCCGGTGGAATGGCCGGTGGAATTGTGTTCGCCGCGCGTCGGTTCCGACGGCACCTCCGCGGCCCCGGCAGCAAGGTCGGTGCGCCGCCCCGCGGAGTTCCCTCGCCAGGTCGGGACCCCGGTCGTGGCCCGGGCGAAGGTGGGCTCACCGCGGCGGGTCGTCCCCACCCTCGTCGGAGTCGTGGCGCGGACGCCCC
>NZ_DASXJS010000054.1:0-18833 GCF_036497245.1 Actinomycetospora sp.
GCAGGCACGCGGCGAACGGACCCCCGACTCGGCTCAGTACCCCGTCGTGAGGAAGCGCTCGAAGGCCGCGCGCGCGGAGGCGTCCCGGGCGGCGATGCGGCTCATGTCCTCGGCGAGCGCCTGCAGCCACGCCTCGACGTCGACCTGCCGGCGGCTGATCACCACGCCGCCCGAGACCCGTCGCATCTCCGCGTGCACCCGCTCGCCCTCGGCGCGCAGCTCCAGGTCACGCCCCTCGCCGTGCACGAGGACCGACTCCGCCCGGCCCTCGCGGCCCGCGAGCCGGTCGGCCATGCTCCTCCGGTAGCCGACCTCGACCGTTCCCGGCGGCAGCGCGTCGCCGAGCGCGCCGGAGAGGACCCGGGCGTAGGACGCGACGTCGGAGCGGTCCGTGCGCAGAGCCGCGGCCAGCACGGCGACGTCCCCCATCGGCCCCAGCCCGCTCGGCTCGAGCCCGCCGGCACCGGAGTCGGGACCCGTCGTCATGTCCTCATCCGTCCGTCAGCGGCAGCACGAGCTGCGGGGTCGGGATGTGGTGGTCGGCGCGCAGCGGCCGGACCGCGGTGCCGATCGCGAAGAACTCGGTGGTGTGCCCGCCCCAGCGGTGGCCGTGCGCCCGGAGCCGGACCCCGACGATGCCCTCGGCGTGCAGCGCCTCGGCCTCGGCCTGCATGCGGCTCATGGCGAGCTCGCGGGCGTCGTAGAGCCCCTCGGTGTACTGCGGCAGCTCCACGTTCTGCCCGATGTTGCCCATCGCGCGGAACATGCCCTGGTGGGCGATGTGGTAGACGCACGTGCCCATCACCATGCCCACCGGCGCGTACCCGGCCTGGATCAGCGTCCAGAAGTCCTGACCGGAGAGGTCGGACGTGAACGGCTGGTGGTGCACGTTGCGCCACGTCCCTCCACCCGAGTTCCCCGTCGCTCCGCTCGCCCCGCTGGACGGCGCGGACTCGGACGAGACGGCGGTACCCACCGCGATGAACTCGGCGAGGTCGTTGCCGAACTCCTTGAACTCGATGTCGAGCCGGACCCCGACGATGCCGTCGGCGCCGAGCTGGTCGGCCTCGGCCTCCATCCGGGTCATCGCGAGCTCCCGGGCGTGGTACATCGCCTGCGACAGCGTGTCGAGCTCCTGGTTCTTTCCCCAGCGCCCGACCTGGAAGCCGACGTGATAGATGCTCGAGCCCAGGACCAGGCCGAGGGGGCGGAACCCGGCCTCGCGCACGAGCAGGAACTCGTTCACCGACAGATCCGAGGTGAACATGCTGGTCGCCTGGCCGGGCCGCATGTGGGCCAGCCGTCGCATGGCGTCGGACGGGACACCCGTCGCGGTGGGCGCGTCGGACTCGGTCACGAGGTCTCCCGGGTGGAACGCAGGGGCATGTACGTCAACGACGACGAGCGGGCGGGCGCCGCCGGGTGCTCGACGGCGAGCAGGGCGTTGCCGAAGACCGTCGCCTCCGCGACGTGGTCGCGGTGGTTCTCCGACGGCTCGATCTCGTGCATCCCGACGCCCATCGCGGAGACGATCGCGCCCTCCGCGCCGGCCGCCGCGACCCGGCGCGCGAAGTCGCCACGGGCTCCGGCCCGCGCCGCGGTCACCAGCTGGGTGTAGCCGGTGACCTCGGTGTTCCCGCCCATCCAGGACGCCTGGGACCGGGTCCGCATGTCGTCGTGGCGGATGAGCAGCGCGATGCCGTAGACGATGTGGACGGGCAGCCAGCCCGCCGCCAGGAGCTTCGCGACGTCCTGCCCGGCGAGCTCGGTGCAGAACGGCTGCCGCGGCCGGTCGTGCGCGCGGCGGGACCGGACCGCGGTGCCCAGGGCCACGAACTCGCGGCTGCCCTGCGCGAACGGCTCGGCCGTGAGCGTGACCCCGACGACGCCGTCGGCCCCGATCCCGGCGGCCTCGAGCTGCATGCGGTGCAACGCGGTGTCGTATCCGTGGCGCAGGGCGTCGACGTACGGCGCGAAGGCGGGGACCGGGGTCATCGGCCCGAGGCCTCCCGCGAACCCTCCGCCCCACGCGCCGCAGCCGCCGTACCCGCGCCACCCGATGTTCGTGACGATCGAGCCCATCACCTCGCCAACCGGCTCGAACTCGGTGGCCGAGAGTCCGGCGGCCGAGGGCACGGTGAGCATCGAGGTCCACGGGCCGCCCTCGGCGGCGCGGCGCACCCGGTCGGCGGCGACCGGGGGCAGCCCGCGGCCGTCCCACTGATCGGACACGCCCGCACACCTCCGTCGCTCCGCTCGCCCGGCCCGCGAAGCTACACCCGGTGAATGAGGGCGTCGTCGCAGGTCAGCGCGGGTTTCGTCGGCTCTGGGGCGGGTGTCCGCTTCGCCCGGTCACGGCGTGGCGTCCTGGCCGCCCCACTCCCGCCGCCGGGCCGATATCCGGCGGGTGTCCAGCTCGTGCGGCCGGATCAGCACGCCGCCTGGAGCGGCGAGCGTCTCCCGGAGGATCCGCGCGGGCTCCTGGACCGGGTCACCGGCGCCTGAGCGCGGGGTCGTCCGCGGTCACCGCCCGCGGACACCGCCTCCGGTGCCGGCACGGCGTCGGACGGTCGCGACGACGTCGGCGCCGGCGCCCCGCAGTGCCCGCACGACCGACTGGACCGCAGGCCGCTGCCGCAGCCGGGGCAGGACGTCGGCATGTGGAAGCCGCGGCCGCAGGAGGTGCAGCGGCGCCCGTGGGAGGTGAGCCCACACGTCCCGCAGCTGACGGCGGCGTCCTCCGAGCGCCGGACCCGGGGCCGCCACGAGGCGTCCGGCAGGGACGACGGAGTCGTGGGGACGTCGGTGTGGCGGACGGAGGCGAAGGAGGACACGGGTCGCCCTTTCTCGGCGCGGTGATCGATCGACCACCTGGTGGCGCCTCGCCCGATCGGTGGGATCGGTGTGGGGCGGGAGTGATCGTCACGGTGCCCGAGGCCGGGCCCCCACCGCGGTGGAGCCCGCCCTCGCGTTCCGGGTGCGATCCCCCGAGCTGCCCTGGGGTCCGCCCTACCGGGCCAGCGCGACGGTCACCATCGGTCCCCGCTGCTTCTCGACGACGAGCTCCCCGGCCCCGCCGGTCTCGCGTGCCGCGAGGACCGCCGCCGCCTCGGCCACGCTGCCGGTCCCGGTGAGGCGCCGGACGACGGCGGACGGGTTCGGGACGTCGACCGCGTCGAGCTGGGAGGTGGTGTAGGCGAGCAGCTTCCGGTCGGCCGCGACCTCCGTGATCGACGGCTCGCCGAGGCGGCGGTCGATGGTGGCGACGACGCCGATCGTCACCTCGCCGAGCGCCGCCACGGCCTCACGCAGGTACTCGACGGGCGTTCCCGGCTCGACGCCGACCCCGAGGACGAGGGCCCGGGTCATCGCGCGCCGCAGGCCCGGGCGAAGCGGGCGACGGCGTGCGGACGGCCCGCGGGGTGGGTGTGCAGGTAGGAGGCGTGCACGGTGCGCGCGGCGCCCGCCACGTACCCCTCGGTGACCGCCTCGCCGCCGGCCGACCAGCGCCAGGCCGGGGTCGATCCGGCCTGCGGGGTGGTCACCGTGCGGTGGAACTCGTGCCCGGTCACCGTCTCCCCGGACGCGGCGACCGGGGAGTCGGTGGCGGCGGTCGCGGTCCGGTAGCCCAGGTGCAGGCGCGGGCCCATCGCGGCGTCGGCGTCGAGCACCCCGCACATCGCGGCCCCGTCGAGCGAGCGCCCCAGGTAGAGCAGCCCGCCGCACTCCGCGTGCACCGGGCCGCCACCGGCCGCGAACCGCCGGACCGCCTCGCGCAGCGGCGCGTTCGCGGCGAGCGGGCCGAGGTGCTCCTCGGGGAACCCACCGGGCAGCACGAGCCCGGCGGTGCCTTCGGGCAGGACCTCGTCGCGCAGCGGGTCGACGACGACCACCTCGCAGCCCGCCGCGGCCAGGAGCTCCGCGTGCTCGGGGTAGCCGAAGGTGAAGGCCGGCCCGCCGGCGACCGCGACCACCGGGGCCGGCCGGGTGCCCGCGACCCACGGGGGCCTGCCGTCGAGCGCCGCCGTCTCGCGTGCCGGATCCCAGGCCGCCGCGGGGGTGGCCGGGGCGCGGCGGGCCAGTGCCTCGACCGCGTCGAGGTCGACGTGCGCGGCCACCAGGGCCGTCATGGCGGCGACGGCGTCGCGGGCCGCGTCCCCGTGCTCGGCGGCGGTCACCAGGCCGAGGTGACGACTCGGCACAGCGAGCTCCGCGCGGCGGGGCACCACCCCCAGCACCGGCATGCCGACCTCCGCGCACGCCGCCCGGAGGGCCTCGGCGTGCCGCTCGGTGCCGACGCGGTTGAGGACGACGCCCGCCGGGCGCACCCGGGGGTCGAAGTCGCGGAACCCGGCGAGCAGCGCCGCGACCGAGCGGTGCTGGCCGCGCGCGTCCACCACCAGCACGACGGGGGCGTCGAGCGCGCGCGCGACGTGCGCCGTGGACCCGTCGTCGTGCTCGCCGGGACGGTCCCCCTCACCGCCCAGCCGGCCGTCGAAGAGGCCCATGACGCCCTCGACGACGGCGAGCTCGGCGCCCGCGGCGCCGTGGACGACGAGCCCGGGCAGGCGCTCGACCCCGACGAGGACCGGGTCGAGGTTGCGACCCGGCCGGCCCGCGGCGAGCGCGTGGTACCCGGGGTCGACGTAGTCCGGGCCGATCTTGAACGGGGCCGGTGAGGTGCCGCGGGCGGCCAGGGCGCCGAGCAGTCCGGTGGCGATCGTCGTCTTCCCGCTGCCCGAGGACGGGGCCGCGATCACCACGCGCGGCGGAAGGTGACTCACCACGACGGGCCTACCATTCGATGCCCTTCTGACCCTTCTGGCCGGCATCCATGGGGTGCTTGATCTTGGTCATCTCGGTGACGAGATCCGCGATCTCGACGAGGGCGTCCGGGGCGTCCCGGCCGGTGATGACGACGTGCTGGAACCCGGGCCGGTCGCGCAGCGTCTCGACCACTTCCCCGACGTCGATCCACCCCCATTTGAGCGGGTAGGTGAACTCGTCGAGGACGTAGAAGTCGTGCGCGCCCGACTCCAGCCGGCGCCGGATCTCCGCCCAGCCCTCGCGGGCGGCGTCGGCGTGGTCCTCGTCGGACCCCGGCTTGCGCGACCACGACCAGCCCTCGCCCATCTTGTGCCACTCGACGGGGCCGCCCTGCCCGGTGCTCGTGTGCAGCTCGCCGAGCGCCTTGAGCGCGGTCTCCTCGCCGACCCGCCACTTCGCCGACTTCACGAACTGGAACACCGCCACGCTCGAGCCCGCGGTCCACTGACGCAGCGCCAGCCCGAACGCGGCCGTCGACTTGCCCTTGTTCGGCCCGGTGTGCACGACGACGAGCGGACGGCGGCGGCGCTGGCGGGTGGTCAGCCCGTCAGCGGGCACCGTGGTGGGGACGCCCTGCGGCATGGTTCTTCCCTCCTAGACGGCGGCGCGGGCGACGGCGGCCACGCTCTCACCGGTGAGGTCGTCGAGGGTCACGATCGCGCCGGCGGCCGCCCCCGCGACCCGTCCGGCGAGCCCGAGACGCACCGGCCCGGACTCGCAGTCGACGACGACGGTGCTCATCACTGCGCCGCCGCGACCCGGCCCGGCCTCGCGCGCGAGGCCGCGGGCGGCGTCGAGGGCCGCGTCCAGCGGCTTCCCCGCGCCCGACGACACCGTCGCCCGTCCGTCGGTGAGCACGATGAGCAGGCCACGACGGCGCGGGTCGCGCACCCGCTCGGCGCGCAGCACCCGCCGCGCGGTCCGCAGGCCGTCGGCGAGCGGGGTGCGGCCGCCGGTGTGCAGGTCGGCGAGGCGGTGGTGGGCGGTGTGCACGGACGTGGTCGGCGGCAGCGCGACGCTGGCGCCCGCGCCGCGGAAGGTGACCACCCCGACCTTGTCGCGGCGCTGGTAGGCGTCGCGGAGCAGCGCGACGACCGCCCCGGTCACCGCGGTCATCCGCCGCCGCGCGGCCATCGAGCCGGACGCGTCGACGCAGAACAGCACGAGGTTCCCCTCGCGGCCCTCCCGCTGTGCGTGGCGCAGGTCGTCCGGCGCCGGACGACCACGACGGCCGCCGCGCACCGACGCGAGCACGGTCGCCGGCACGTGCGGGGCGGGACCGGACGCGGGGGCGTCGACGACGGCCCGGACGGTGCGCCCCTGCCGGCCCCTGGCCCGGGAGCGGCGTCCGGGCGCACCTTCGCCGAGGCCGTGCACCTCGAAGCGCCGCGTCCGCAGCCGGGTCGGGGTGGGGGCCCCGACCGGGCGGCCCGCGGGCTCGTCGTCGGCGGTCCCGGCGGGAGCGGGCCCGTCGTCGTCCGGGGTGGCCGACGACGGGCCGCCGGGAGAACCCTGACCATCGGGCGCGGTCTCCGCGGAACCCTCCCCGGTCGGGCTGCTGGAGCCCGGAGCGGCGGAGCCACCGGGCGAGGGGGCGTCGGCCGGGTCGTCTCCGTCGGCCGCGTCCTGGGCCGCGTCGTCGTCATTCGGGTCGCCGTCGTCCGGGCCGGTCTCGTCCGGGCCGCCGTCGTCGGGCCCGCCCTCGCCGCCCGACGGCGGGTCCGGGGGCTGCTCGTCGTCGTAGTCCTGCACGGCCTGCTCGGCCTGGTCGAGGGCCTTCTCGAGCTCGTCCTCGGACAGGTGCGGCTCGTCGAACGGGTCGCGGCGGCGGCGGTGGGGCAGGGCGAGCCGGGCAGCCGCGCGGACGTCGTCGACGTCGACCGCGGTGGCACCGCGCCACGCGGCGTGGGCGACGGCGGTCCGGGCCACGACGACGTCGGCGCGCATCCCGTCGACGTCGACCGCGGCACAGACCGCCGAGATCCGCACCAGCTCGCGGTCGGTGAGCGTCACGGCGCCGAGCCGGTCGCGGGCCGCCGTCAGCGCGGACCGCAGCTCGTCCTCGGCGTCGGCGAACCGGCGCTCGAAGCCCGGCGGGTCGGCGTCGTGCGCGAGACGGCGGCGCACCACCTCGGTGCGCTCGGCGACCTCCCGCGAGGCGGTCACCGCGACCGTGAGCCCGAAGCGGTCGAGCAGCTGCGGGCGCAGCTCGCCCTCCTCGGGGTTCATCGTGCCGACCAGGAGGAACCGCGCCGGGTGCGTGAAGGACACGCCGTCACGCTCGACGTGCGAGCGCCCGGAGGCGGCGGCGTCGAGGAGCAGGTCGACGAGGTGGTCGTGCAGCAGGTTGACCTCGTCGACGTAGAGCACCCCGCGGTGGGCGGCGGCGAGCAGGCCCGGCTGGACCGAGCTGCGGCCGTGGGCGAGGACCTCCTGCAGGTCCAGCGAGCCGATCAGCCGGTCCTCCGAGGCGCCGACGGGCAGCTCGACGAGCCGGGCCGGGCGGCGCTCGACGGGCACGTCGGGCCCGAACGGCCCGTCCGGGCTCTCCTCCCCGGCCTCGACGTCGACCCCGAAGCGGTCCCCGGCGCGCACCGCGACCTCGGGCAGCAGCGAGGCGAGCGCGCGGACGATCGTCGACTTCGCGGTGCCCTTCTCGCCGCGCACCAGCACGCCGCCGATCCCGGGATCGACGGCCGAGAGCAGCAGGGCCAGCCGCAGGTCCGGGTGGCCGACGACGGCCGAGAAGGGGAACGCCACGGGGCGCGACCCTAACCCGGCAGCGCCCGCGACATCTCATCCGTCGCTGAGATGTGGCCGACGGCCCTCTGAGCACGAGCGCGGCGCGCACCTCGCGGCCTTGAGCGTCAGCAGGTCCCGCTCGGGGATGCTGGTCGCCGCGGCGGCCGCCGCCCGGTAGGCCTCGTGCGCGGCGGCGTCGTCGCCGGCCCGGACGAAGAGGTGGGCGCGCGCCGCGGGCAGGCGGTGGCCGAGCCGGCGCGCGTCGCCGTCGAGCGCGTCGAGCAGCGCCAGCCCCGCCCGCGGCTCCCCGGCCTCGCCGAGCGCGACGGCCCGGTTGAGCGCCACTACCGGCGACGGGTCGACCCGCGCGAGCACCTCGTAGAGCCCGGCGATCTGGGGCCAGTCGGTGTCGCGCCAGTCCGCCGCCTCGGCGTGCACCGCGGCGACGGCGGCCTGCAACTGATAGGCCCCGACCCGGCCGCGGCGCATCGCCGCCTCGACCCGCCCGGTGCCCTCGGCGATCAGCGCGGCGTCCCACGCGGTGCGGTCCTGCTCGTCGAGCGGCACGAGCTGCCCCCCGGGCCCGGTCCGGGCGGGCCGCCGGGACTCGGTGAGCAGGACCAGCGCGAGCAGCCCGCCGACCTCGGGCTCGTCGGGCAGCAGCCGGTCGAGCTCGCGCAGCAGCCGGACCGCCTCCGCGGCCGCGTCGGCACGGGAGAGGTCACCGACGGCGTCGCCGGGCGCGTTCCCGACCGTCGCCAGCAGGTAGAGCACGTGCAGCACCGCTCGCAGCCGCGCGGGCCACTCCTGCGGCGTCGGGAGCCGGAACCCGGCGCCGGAGTCGCGGATGCCCTGCTTGGCCCGGTGGATGCGCTGGTTCACCGCGGCCTCGGTGAGCAGGAGCAACCGCGCGATCTCGGGCGTGGCCAGGCCACCGACGGCCCGCAGGGTCAGCGGGATCGCCGCCGACGGGGCCAGTGCGGGGTGGGCGCAGCAGAACAGCAGAGCGAGCGAGTCGTCGCGCGAGGGCGCCATCGACGCCGGGAGGCCCGGGTCGGCGACGACGACGGAGTCCTCCCGGGCCCGCCGCGCCGAGTCGCTGCGGACCCGGTCGACGTGGCGACGCACGGCCGTCGTGACCAGCCACGCCGTCGGGTCGTCCGGCACACCGCGCTCGGGCCACGCGCCTGCGGCGGCGATGAGGGCCTCCTGGACGGCGTCCTCGGCGTCGGCGAGGTCGCCGAGACGCCGGGCGAGCGCCGCGAGGGCCCGCGGCGCGTGCTCGCGCAGCAGGCCCTCGAGGCCCTCGGGGTCAGCGGCCGACACGTCAGGCCCAGCTGAACATCACGGCCCGCACCTCGATGCGGTTGTTGATCGGCTTGCCGCCGGGCCCGGGAGCGGCCGCAACCTGCGCGGCGATCTCGAGAGCACGGTCCTCGTCGACGACGTCCACCAGCTGATAGCCGGCCAGCAGTTCGGTGCTCTCGGGGTAGGGCCCGTCGGTGACGATCGGGGTCCCCGCGTCGAGCCCGTGGACGATCCGGCCGGCCGCCGGGTCCGCGAGGGCCTGCATGACGAGCAGCTCGCCGGACTCGGTGAGCTGCTCGTTGATCGCCCGGAGCGCGGCGAGGTGGGCCTCGGCGTCGGCGGGGTCCCACTCCGCCATCGGCCGGATGTCGGCCTCGGAAGCGTTGTGACGGGTCAGCAGCAGGAACTTCACGGCGGGTCTCCTCGCTCGGTGTGGCCGCACCCGGCGTGCGGCTCGACCGGGGGTCGGAACCGCGACCCGCACGATGACACCCTCCGGGCCCACCGACCACACATCACCCGATCGGACCAACAGCCGGCTCAGGCCGCGACACCGTTCCCCGCGCGCTTGTCCGCCTGGAACGCCTCCTCGTCGAGGCCCCTGCGCCAGTAGCCGGAGATCGAGAGCAGCTCGCGCTCCACACCGCGCTCGTCGAGCAGGTGGGACCGCAGCGCCTTCACCGCCGTCGTCTCGCCGTGGACGAACCCCTGCACCCGCCCGGACGGCCAGGTCGCGGCCCGCACCACGTCGACGACGGACCCCCCGGCCTCGCGGTGACACCAGCGCACGGTCAGATCGCCGGGGCAGTCGAGGTCCATCTCGTCGTCGGGACCGTCGACCTCGACGAACGCGTGCACCGGCGTGCCGGGCGCGACCCGCTCGCACGCGGCGGCGATCGCCGGCAGCGAGGCCTCGTCGCCGATCATGACGTGCGCGTCCACGTCCGCGGCGGGTGAATAGGCACCGCCCGGACCCTGCAGGACGAGCTCGTCGCCCGGCTGTGCGGCGAGCGCCCACGGCCCGGCCACACCGGTGTCGCCGTGGACGACGAAGTCGATGACCATCTCGCCCGCGGCGTGGTCGAGGGCGCGGATCGTGTAGGTGCGCATGATCGGCCAGTCGGAGCGGGGCATCGTCTCGCGCACCGCGCCGACGTCGAGCGGCTCGGGGTAGTCCACGCCCGGGCGGCGGAAGGCGAGCTTGACGTAGCGGTCGGTGTAGCCGTTGTCCGCGACGCCGGCCACCCCGGGCCCGCCGAGGACGACGCGGACCAGGTGCGGGGTGAGCCGCTCGGAGCGGAGCACCGTCAGGCGGTGGCCCGGGCCGCTGCGCCGGGACGTGGAGGGTGCGGTCGGGGACGTCATGGAGCCTCCTGAATATTAGGTGAGGCTCACCTTACCGACGACGCCTGTGGCGTGCCTGTGCCCGTTCCCGACAACATCCGGGAACGACCGAGGGCGGACCGGCCTGCCCGCCGATCCGCCCTCATCCCTCCCCCGGTCTGCCCCCCGAGGTGGGACGCTTCAGGTCAACTGCTTCTGGATCACCGCGGCGTTCGCGCCGACGCGGGTGTAGTAGCCCGGCTTGCCCGCCCGCGCGCAACCGTCGCCGAAGCTGGTGATCCCGATGAGCTTGCCGCCCGCCACCAAGGGGCCACCGGAGTCGCCCTGGCAGGTGTCCACGCCGCCGTCGTCGTACCCGGCGCAGGTCAGCAGGCCCTTGTCGAAGTTCGAGGCGCCGGTCTTGCAGTACGAGTCGTCGCGGATCGGGACGGTCGCCGAGAGCAGGAAGCGCGACGGCGTCCCGTTCTCCGCGGTCGAGCCCCACCCGTAGATCGTGGCGGCGGTCGCCGGGGAGTAGAGCGCGGTGTCCGCGGACGTCGCGAGCGGCAGCGGCTTCTGCGGCACCGGCGTGGCGAGCGTGAGCACCGAGACGTCGAGGCCGTTGCCGACGGCGGTGAACGTCGGGCTGACCCAGGTCTTGGCGACCGGGACCGAGGTCCCGCTCGCGGACTGCTTGTCATCGCGCCCGACGACGACCATGGTCTTGCGGTCCGGCGACGAGGCGGTGCAGTGCGCCGCGGTGACGACCTTGGTCGGGGTCACCAGCGTGCCGCCGCAGAACTGGAAGCCGGAGGCGTCGGTGAGGTAGACGACCCACGGCTCGGCCGACGTGGTCGCCCGCTGCCCGCCGACGACGCGCCCCTCCTCGGCCTCGCCACCCGAACCGGTCGAGCCGTCGGACCCGCCGTCGGACCCGCCGTCCGAGCCGCCGTCGGAACCCGACTGGCCGGAGACGACGACGCCCGCGACGCCGTCGCTCACCGTCGCCGAGCTCTTCCCGCCGAACCCGACCAGCCCGACCGCGACGACCGCGAGGACGACCACGCCCGTCGTGGCGAGCAGCACGGTCCGGCGCGCCGTCGCCGCGGCGATCACGGCCCTGGGTGTGGGCACCGCCCGGTGACGACCGCCCGCGCGGCCCCGCCGGTTCCCGGGGTCCGCGGCCGCGTGCTGCACCCGATCCGCCGTCGCACGTTCCCGCATGCACCCCTCCCCTCACGTTCCGCTGCTTCCGGTCTCCCCCTGACGGGGCCGTCCGGGGCAACTCACAGCGCCTGACGGAGCAGAACCTGACCAGAGATCGCACAGCCGCGACAAGACGAAGAGACGGAGTTCGCCCCGCTGAGCGACGACGAACGGTCGATTTCCGTCGGTAAACGACACCGCCGAGTGAGTTGTGTGCGGTGGACGGTCATCCCGCGGCGGTGTCCGGCCGCTCGTCGACCGCTCGGCGTGCCGCTCGCCGACGGTGACGGTCGGTCGTCGGCGAGGCCACTGTGGGTGACCACGTGCGGACGCGCCGGAGTCGGCCGATCTCAGTAGCGTGGAGGTCGTGCCGCACCACGACCTCGTCATCATCGGCTCCGGATCCGGCAACTCGATCCTGGACCCGCGCTTCGACGGCTGGGACGTCGCGATCGTCGAGCACGGGGTGTTCGGCGGGACCTGCCTCAACGTCGGGTGCATCCCGACGAAGATGTACGTCTACGCCTCCGACGTCGCCCAGACCGTCCGGGAGGCGAGCACCTACGGCATCGACGCGAGCATCGACAAGGTGCGCTGGCCCGACATCCGCGACCGGGTGTTCTCCCGCATCGACCCGATCGCGGCGGGCGGGCGACGCTACCGGGCCACCGAGAGCCCGAACGTCACGCTCTACGAGGGCCACGCCGCGTTCACCGGTGAGCGCGAGATCGCCGTCGCCCCCACCGACGGCGCCGCGGCCACCACCATCACCGCGGACCGGGTCGTCATCGCCGCCGGATCACGGCCGACGATCCCGCCCGCCATCGCCGAGGCGGGCGTGCCGTTCCACACCTCCGACGACGTGATGCGCCTCGACGACCTCCCCCAGCGGATGATCATCGTCGGCGGGGGCTACATCGCCGCGGAGTTCGCACACGTCTTCGACGCGCTCGGCGTCGAGGTCACCGTCGTCACCCGCGGGTCGGCCCTGCTGCGCGACCAGGACGAACTCGTGAGCGAACGGTTCACCGCGCTCGCCCGGGGCCGCTTCGCCGTACACACCGACGCCGCGCCGACCGCCGCCGAGCAGCGGGCCGACGGCACCATCGTGCTCACCTGCCGCGACGGCGGGACGATCGAGGGCGACGTCCTGCTCGTCGCCACCGGGCGGGCACCCAACGGCGACCGGATGGACGTCAGCCGGACCGGCCTGGAGCTCACCGACGACGGCCGCGTCCCGGTCGACGAGTACCAGCGCACCCCGGTCGAGGGAATCTGGGCGCTCGGCGACGTCAGCTCCCCGTATCAGCTCAAGCACGTCGCCAACCACGAGGCGAAGGTCGTCCAGCACAACCTGCTGCACCCCGACGCGCCGCGGGCGACCAGCCACCGCTTCGTGCCGTCGGCGGTGTTCAGCCACCCGCAGGTCGCCGCGGTCGGGCAGCGCGAGCAGGACCTGCGCGCCGCGGGCACCCCCTACCTGGTCAAGGTCCAGGCCTACGGCGACGTCGCGTTCGGCTGGGCCATGGAGGACACGAGCGGGTTCGCGAAGGTCCTCGCCTCCCCCGACGGCACGCTGCTCGGCGCGCACTTCATGGGCCCGCAGGCCTCGTCGCTGATCCAGGTGCTGGTCCAGGCCATGGTGTTCGGGCAGAAGGCGCACGAGATCGCCGCCGGCCAGTACTGGATCCACCCCGCGCTGCCCGAGCTCATCGAGAACGCGCTGCTGGGGCTGGCGGCGCCCGCGTAGGCCGGTTCAGTTCGGTTCAGTCCGGGCGGCCCACCCCGACGGAACGAACGACTCGTTCGTGGCTTCTATATGCACGAACGAGTCGTTCGTTCCGTTCGCGAGCGTTCCGTTCGCGAGCTACTCGGTGCGCCGGAACCGCACGACGGCGAGCCCGAGCAGCAGCACCGAGAAGGCGATCGTCAGCGCGATCTCCAGCCAGGTCGGGACCAGGAACGAGCCCCAGTGGATGCCCGGGTCGAAGCGCGCCAGGTCGGCCGCGGACACGTCGAGGCGGGCGAACACGACGTGGCGCAGCGGTTCGACGGCGTAGGTCATCGGGTTGATGTGCGTGAGCACGGTCAGCCACGTCGGCAGGTTCCCGAGCGGGAAGAGCGCCCCGGACAGGAACATCAGCGGAGTGATGATCAGCTGGACCATCGGCATGGCCGTCTGCACCTGCTTGAGCCGGGCGGCCAGCATGAGCCCGAGCGAGCAGATCATGAACGCCATGAGGAAGATCAGGACGAGCAGCTCGAGGAACATCAGCGGGTCGTAGGGCACGCCCACGAGCCCGGCCAGCGCGAGCAGCAGCACGCACTGCAGCGTCGCGACCGTGGCCCCGCCGACCGCCTTCCCGACCAGGATCGACGTCGTCGCCACCGGCGCCACGAGCATCTCGCGCAGGAACCCGAACTCGCGGTCCCAGACGATCGAGATCCCCGAGAACGCGGCGGTGAACAGCACCGAGATCGCGAGCACGCCCGGGAACAGGAACGTCTGGAGCGCGACGCCGCCGCTGCGCCCGCCCGCGCTCGCGAGCAGCGAGCCGAGGCCGCTGCCCAGCACGAACAGGAACAGCAGCGGCTGGGCCAGCGACGACAGGATCCGGGTCCGGTCCTTCCCGAACCGGATCATCTCCCGCTGCCACACGACGGCGGCCGCACGGGCCTCGGTGGCGATCCCGCTCCGGGGGATGCGCACCGCCTCGACCCGCAGCCCGGCCGCCTCGTCCTGGCTCCGGCTCTGGTCCTGGAGATCCGTCATTCTCAGCGCCCCCTCATCCGCATGGCCATCGGGTGCATCGACGGGCCCCGACTCGCCTCGGCGTCGCGCAGCGTCGTGCCGGTGTGGGCGAGGAACACGTCGTCGAGCGACGGCCGGGTCACCGCCACGGAGCGCACGACGACGCCCTCGGCCGTCAGCGCCGCGAACAGCCGCGGCACGAATCCGGCGCCGTCCGGCACCGAGATCGTCACCGCTCCCTCGTGGATCGCCGCCTCCAGCCCGAACTCCCGCCGGATGATCCCGAGTGCCGCCCGGTCGTCCTCCGTCGCGACGACGACCCGGTCCGCCCCGACCTGCGCCTTCAGCGCCTCCGGGGTGTCGAGCGCGACGATGCGTCCCTCGTTCATGATCGCGATGCGATCGCAGTTCTCGGCCTCGTCCATGTAGTGCGTGGTGACGAAGACGGTGACACCCCCCGTCGCTCCGCCGATGTCCTCGGCCTCGCCCAGCCGCGCGAGGTAGTTCCAGATCGAGGCCCGCGTCTGCGGGTCGAGCCCGATCGTGGGCTCGTCGAGGAAGAGCACCTGGGGGGAGTGCAGCAGGCCCCGCGCGATCTCCAGGCGCCGCCGCATGCCGCCGGAGTACGTCGAGACCGGGTCCTTGCGCCGCTCCCACAGCCCGACGGTGCGCAGCACCTCCTCGCGGCGCGCGGCGGCGGTGCGCCGGTCGACGCCGTAGAGCTCGCCGTGGAAGCGCAGGTTCTGCTCCCCCGACATCGGCCCGTCCAGCGTCGGTTCCTGGAACACCAGGCCGATCCGGCGGCGGACGGCGGCCCGGTCGGTCACGACGTCGAGGCCCGCGACGGCCGCGGTGCCCCCGGTCGGCTCGACGAGGGTGCAGAGGATGTTGATCGTGGTCGACTTGCCCGCGCCGTTCGGGCCGAGGAACCCGAACGTCTCGCCGCGGGCCACCTCGAGGTCGATCCCCCGGACCGCTTCGATGTCCCCGTAGCGCTTGGCCAGACCCCTGACCTCGACGGCAGGGCCCGATACGGCCGGTTGCTCCACCTTCGCCTCCTTCTCTAACAGCGTTAGAGTCACGGTAGTGGCGCACCGACCCGAGCAGCAAGGAGGTTTCGCCCGTGGCGATCAGTCGCGACGAGGTGGTGACGGCCGCGATCGGCCTGCTGGACGACGCCGGGCTCGCGGCCCTGTCGCTCCGGCGGCTCGCGGCGACGCTCGGCGTCTCCGCGCCGACGCTCTACTGGCACGTCGCGGACAAGCGCGCGCTGCTCGATCTGATGGCCGAGCGCATCGTCGGCGAGCACCGGACCCCGAGCGAACCGGCCGCCGGACAGCACTGGTCGGACTGGCTGGCCGGGCAGGCCCGCCGCCAGTACCGCGCCCTCACCGCCCACCGCGACGCCGCCCTCGTCGTCGCGGGCAACCGCCCCACCACGAGCACCTCGGTGGAGCACATCGAGCACACGCTGGGCATCCTCGTGGACGGCGGCCTGGAGGCCGCGGAGGCGATGGACGCGGTGTTCGGGGTCGGCCACTACGTCCTCGGAGCCGCCCTGGAGGCCCAGGCCGAGGCGGCGCGCGGCGACACCCCGACCGACCCCGACCTGGTCGCGCGGATCACCGAGCTCCCCCACCTGCGCGCCGTGGGCCGGGCGGGCTTCGACGTCGAGCGCACCTTCGAGCGGGGCCTCGCCTGCCTGATCGACGGCCTGCGTGCGCGGGCGGACCGGAACGCCCACCACGACTCGGCATGATCACGACGATCGTCCGCACCGCCGACCGTCACATCCGTGCTGCCGCGCCTGCCGCCGCCGGTGCGAGGGCGTCGACCGAGGCCCAGAACCGTCGCAGCATCCCGGCCGCCCGCAGCGGGTAGCGGGCCGGCCACCAGTGGCCCGACCTCTCGAGCACGGCGACCCGCGCCCCCGCCCGGGCGGCCGACTCGCGGCGCTGGGCCTCGGTCCCCACGACGTCGTCCCCGGTCGCGATCACCGCCAGCCCGGGACGGGCGGCCGCCTGTGCGAGCCGTTCGCCCGCGCGAGCCATCGTGGGCTGGGCGGCCGATCGGTAGAGCGCGAGGATCGCGTGGGCCTGCGACGGGTCGTGGCCGGCGACGATCCGCTCTGCCACCGCGAGGGGCACCCCTCTCGCGCTCAGGCGGCCGCTCACCGCCGCGGGCTCGCCACCGAGGAAGCCGGCGACGTGCCGCTCCCCCGACCCCGGCGTCTGCCAGGTCCGCGCGAGCTCGTGCCAGACGTACTCGGCATGGAAGACGCCGACGGCGTCGCTCGCCCAGCTGCGCAGCAGATCCGGACGGTCCATCGCGACCCCCATGACGTGCGCCCCACCCCAGTCGTGCCCGACGAGGTCGACCGGCCCGTCCATGCGCTCGAGCTCGCCGACGAGCCAGTCCCGGTAACCGTCGGGGCTCACGTCGAACCCGCCCGGGAGCGGGGCGCCGAATCCGGGCGGGGACAGGCACACGACGTCCTCCCGGCCGAGCTCGACGAGCAGCCCCTCCCAGAGGGCGGCCGTCGACGGGTTCCCGTGGACGAAGACGGCCGGGCTCATCGGAGCGACGCCGTCGGCGAGAGGACGGACTCGACCTCGTGGCCCTGTATCTCGATCATCGCCAGCTCCTTCGGCTCCCGACCGAGACTAGATACTTGTTGGGTGACACGCAAGTAGATGAGGATAGGGTGCAGCCGTGGCGATCGAGGACACCGCGCGGCGCACCCAGCAGCAGCGCCGCGACACCGCCGAGCGGGCGCTCGTCCGCGCGGCGGCCGATCTCGTCGTCGAATCCGGGTTGCCGTCGGTGACGCTGGCCGAGGTGGGGCGGCGCGCGGGCTACAGCCGCGGGATCGTCACGCACCACTTCGGCTCCAAGCAGGCGCTGATCGAGTCCCTGGTCCGGGCGAGCCAGGTCGGCTTCGTCCCCGGGCTCGGCACCCGCGAGCCGGGTCTCGACCGGCTGCTCGACCTCCTGGAGGGCTACCTGCGGGCGGTCGCCGGGATCGGATCGCTCTCGCGGGCGTTCCTCGTGCTCTGGGCACAGTCGGTCGCCTCGACCGAGCTCGGCCCGGTCTTCCGGGAGCGCGACACGCTGTTCCGCGCCGACCTCGCCGGCGACGTCGAGGCCGGACAGGCGGCCGGTGACGTCCGGCCCGACGTCGATCCGGAGATCGTCGCGGCGATCGTCCTGGCCGAGCTCCGGGGCCTCGCGCTGCAGTACCTCGTCGCCCCGGACTCGATCGACACCACAGCGGCGGGTGCGGCCCTGCGGGAACACTGGCGCGGATCGCTCGTCGCCCGCTGACGCGGTCCCCCTCGTCAGCGGATCCCGACCGTGGACGCCGCCGTCCCGGCGACGTGGTCGAAGTACGTCGCCCGGTCGATCACCACGTTCTCGTACTGCCCGAAGAGCTCGAACCCGACGGTGCCGAAGAGCAACGTCCACGCCGTCACCGCGGCCGGCGCCAGACGCGGGTCCAGCCCGGGCACGAGGTCGGCCCCCACCGACGCGGCGACCCCGTCCCCCGGGTCCACGTCACCGTCGGCCTCCCGCGCGATCCCGATGAGCACCATGGCGACCCGCCCGGCGGCCGGGAGCGTGTCCAGCGGGGCCGCGTACCCGGGCACGGGCGACCCGTAGATCAGCGCGTACTGCGCCGGGCGGGCCTGCGCCCAGGCGCGCACCCCGCGCCACACCGCGAGCCAGCGCTCGCGCGGCGAAGCCCCGGCGACGTCGGCCTGCGCCCTCTCGGCGGCCTCCCCTACGGCGTCGTAGGCCTCGACGATGAGCGCGGTGAGCAGCTCGTCGCGGCTCGGGAAGTAGCGGTAGACCGCGGACGAGACCATCCCGACCTCGCGCGCCACCGCCCGCAGCGACAGCGCCGCGGCCCCGACCTCGGCGAGCTGGGCGCGGGCCGCGGCCAGGATCGCCTCGGTGGTCTGAACACGGGCGCGCTCGCGGGCGGTCGGCATGGACCCCACCCTCGCACAATTGCGAGAGCAGTGCTCTTGACACGGCCGACCGAAAC
Organism: Actinomycetospora sp.; assembly: GCF_036497245.1. Lineage (GTDB taxonomy): Bacteria > Actinomycetota > Actinomycetes > Mycobacteriales > Pseudonocardiaceae > Actinomycetospora. Next base: position 18,207 of record NZ_DASXJS010000054.1, read on the forward strand.
AGAGAGCATTGCTCTCCACAGAGAGCGCCGCTCTCGAAAACTGGAGGAGCGATCCCCATGAGCACCCACTACCAGCAGCCCGGCTTCCTCACCCGCCACGTCATGAACCCGGTGGTCGCGTTCATGACCCGCCGCGGCGTCTCGCTCGCCGGCTCCTCGGTCCTCGGCGTCCCCGGCCGGACCAGCGGCGAGATGCGCACGACGCCGGTGAACCCCCTGACCGTCGAGGACGCTGCCGGCACTCCCACCCGCTACCTGCTCGCCGCACGGGGCCACACCCAGTGGGTGCGCAACCTGCGGGTGTCGGGCTGGGCCGAGCTCACCCTCGGACGGAGGACCGAGCGCGTGACCGCCCGCGAGATCACCGACCCGGCCGAGATCGTGCCGATCCTGCGCGCCTACCTGAAGGTCTGGGCGTGGGAGGTCGGCGCCTTCTTCCAGGGCGTGGGCGCCGATTCCTCCGACGAGGAGCTCGCCGCCATCGCACCGCAGCACCCGGTCTTCGTGATCACCGGGTGACGCACGCGGCGGCGGCCGGGGACCGGCGATACCGTGCGCGTCCATGAGCGAGCGCGTGCATGACGTCGTCCTCTACGGCGCGACCAGCTTCGTCGGGGCCCTCACCGC
>NZ_DASXJS010000055.1:0-11217 GCF_036497245.1 Actinomycetospora sp.
GCTCGTGCACGGCACCCCGGAGCAGGTCGCGGCGTGGGTGCCACCGATGCTCGACGGGCGCGCGTCCGGGACGATGTGCCTCTCCGAGCCGGAGGCCGGATCGTCGCTCGCCGACATCACGACGCGGGCCGAGCCGCAACCGGACGGGACCTACCGCGTCGTCGGCACCAAGATGTGGATCTCCGGCGGCGAGCACGAGCTGACCTCGAACATCGTCCACCTGGTGCTCGCGAAGATCCCCGGCGGACCGGCCGGGGTGAAGGGCATCAGCCTGATCGCGGTGCCCCGCTACCTCGAGGACGGCACCCGCAACGACGTCGCGCTGGCCGGGCTGAACCACAAGATGGGCTACCGGGGCACCGTCAACACGCTGCTGAACTTCGGCGAGGGCCGGGGCGAGCGGAGCGACGGGGAAAGATCCGGCGGCGCCCTCGGGTGGCTGGTCGGCGCGGAGCACGGCGGTCTCGCGGCGATGTTCCACATGATGAACGAGGCGCGGGTCGGGGTCGGGATGGGCGCCGCCGCGCTCGGCGTGACCGGCTACCTGCACTCCCTCGACTACGCGCGCACCCGCACCCAGGGCCGTCCGATCGGCGGGCGGGACCTCACGAGCCCGATGATCCCGATCGCCGAGCACCCGGACGTCAAGCGGATGCTGCTCGCGCAGAAGTCCTACGCCGAGGCGGGGATGGCGCTCGGTCTCTACTGCTCGCGCCTCGTCGACGAGAAGGACACCGCGGCGTCCGAGGAGGACCGGGGGCGCGCGGCGTTGCTGCTCGACGTGCTCACCCCGATCGCGAAGAGCTGGCCCTCGCAGTGGTGCCTGACGGCGAACGACCTGGCGATCCAGGTGCTCGGCGGGTCGGGCTACACCCGCGACTTCCCGGTCGAGCAGTTCTACCGCGACAACCGGCTCAACCCGATCCACGAGGGCACCCACGGCATCCAGGCCATCGACCTGCTCGGGCGCAAGGCGGTGATGCGCGGCGGCACCGGTCTGGAACTGCTCCTCACGACGGTGCGGGGCACGATCGCCCGGGCCGAGGCGCACCAGGAGTACGCCGCCGCGCTGGAGTCCGCGCTGGTCCGGATCGAGAAGACCACGACGACGCTGCACGCCGCGGGCGACCCGGACGTCACCCTCGCCAACGCGAGCGTCTACCTCGAGGCGGTCGGGCACGTCGTCGCGGCGTGGATCTGGCTCGAGCAGCTGCTCGCCGTCGATGCGCGCAACGGCACCGACGGCGGCGGCGCGTTCGCCGACGGCAAGCGCGCCGCTGCCCGGTACTTCTTCCGCTTCGAGCTGCCGAGAACGGGCCCGCAGTTCGACCTGCTCGACTCCCTCGACACCACGACCCTGGACTGGTCGGTCAGCTGACTGGCGCTTCCTCTTCTGTCAAGCCAGGTTGACATCGCGAACCTTGTCATCCTAGGTTGACACTCGTGGCTGATGCGGTGGCGATGGCGACGTCGGCGTCCTCGACGGACCCGGCGGTCGGACTGGCGGCGGTGGCGTCCCTGCGGACGCTCACCGAGTCCCTCGAGGAACTGCAGGTGGGTCGTGCCCGCCGGCTGGGCTGGTCGTGGCAACAGATCGCCGACGCCCTCGGCGTCAGCCGACAGGCGGTGCACAAGAAGCACCGCGGTCACCGTGGACTGATCTGAGGGGGACACCCGTGTTCGAACGATTCACCCAGCCCGCCCGCGCCGTGGTGGTGCTCGCCCAGGAGCACGCCCGCATGCTCGGTGCCGAGGAGGTCGGGTCCGAGCACATGCTGATCGGGGTGTGCGAGACCCGGGGACCGGGCGCGACGCTGCTCGCCGCGCACGGGATCACCGCCGACGAGGTCCGGGCCGCGGCGGCGAGCGCGGCCTCCCGCCTGCCCGACGCCGAGGCACTCGCGGGCCTCGGCATCGACCTCGACGAGATCCGGCGCCACGTCGAGGAGACCTTCGGTCCCGGCGCACTGGAGAGCACCCGCGCGGCCGGTCGTCGCGCCCGACGCCGCGCCTGGGGCCACCTCCGGTTCACCCGTGACGCCAAGAAGACCCTCGAGCTCGCCCTGCGTGAGGCGGTCCGCCGCGGCGACGGATACGTCGGCACCGAGCACCTGCTCCTCGGGTTCCTGCACCCGCAGACCGGGGCGGCCGGTGACCTGCTGCGCACCCGCGGCCTCACCCTCGACGCCATTCGCGCCGAGCTGGAAGGCCCGGGCCGCGCCGCCGGCTGACGCCTCCCGGCGGGGCCCTGCCCGGACCTGCACGCGGCGCACACACTTCGACTCGGCCGGGCTCGACTGTGTGCGCCACGCGTCGGTCCCCACCGAGCAGTACCCCGCCCGCCCGACTGTGTGCGCGGCGCGTCGGTCCCCACCGAGCAGCGCCCCGCCCGCCGATGTGTGTGACCCACGGAACGGCACACCCTCTGACCTGCGGGTGTTCGATAGGAGTGACGGTGTCGGAGGCAGTGCCCCCGACACCGTCGGCGAGCCGCAGAGCACGACCCGGGCCTCCGAGCCGCGCCTCGCCCGACTCGCTCCTCACCATCGATGAGAGGAGCGCCTGTCATGGCACTCACCAGCCGTTTCGCGATCGACACCACCGCCGTGGTCGCGGGAGCCTTCCTGTCGACCGCCGCGTTCGCGTTCGTCGCGCCCCTATCGACGTGGATCGCGTTCGGGGTCTTCATCGGCCTGATCGCGCTCGGCGGTCTCGGCGTGGTCGTCGACCACCACCCGACCGGGTACCTCACCCACGGACTGCTCGCCGCGGTCGGCATCTGGTCGCTCGTCGCGACCCTGGTGTTCACGGGGGCAACGCTGGGCTGGCTGATCGTGGCCGGGGCCGTCGCCGCGGTCGTCCTCGGCGTCGCCGACCTGGCCGCGCACGAGGTGACCACCGAGCGCGTCGTGCACCAGCTCGAGGTCACCCCGGCCCCGGAGGCCGCGACCGTCTGATCAGTGAGCCGCGCTGAAGGGCACCCCCGGTGGTCGAGGGGGTGCCCTTCGGTCGGTTCGGGCCGGCCGTTCCGACCGACTCCGACGCGGCGCGGCGCTCGGAGCGGCTCACCAGTCCGACGGCGACCGCGGCCAGCGCGACGCCCGCCAGCGCCGCGAGGTGCAGCGGCTGCCCCAGCACCGGCACGGCGAGCAGCGCGGTGACCGGGGGGACGAGGAAGAGGTAGCTCGTCGCGCCCGCGCCGCTGCGCCGACGGAGCAGGACGAAGAGCAGCAGCAGGCCGCCGACCGAGTTCACCACGGCCAGCCAGACGACGGACCCGATCGCCGGCGCCGCCAGCGGCAGCGCGAACCCTCCGGACAGCGCCGCGAGCGGCACCGACACGATCGTCGCGGCCCCGATCTGGATCGTCGTCCCGGTCCGCAGGTCGGCCGAGGCTGGGGCGTGCTTCTGCAGCAGCGTCCCGGCCGAGAAGCCCGCCAGGCCGAGGACGCACAGCGCGATCCCGGCCACCCGGGCGCCGCCGGACAGCTCCGTGCTCACCGCGATGCCGACGCCGGCCAGGCCGAGCCCGAGGCCCACCCAGCCCGCCGGCCGGAGCCGCTCACCGTCCAGCCCGACTGCGGCCACCGCGATCACCAGCGGGCTCGCACTCACGATCAACGAGGCGAGACCCGCGGACACCCCGAGCGAGAGGCCCAGGTAGATGCCGGCGAACTGCACGTTCTGCAGGAGCACCCCCGCGGCGGCGGGTCGCACCCAGTCCCGCAGCCGGGGCGGCCAGGGGGCCCGGGTGACCAGCGCGATCGTGCCGATCACCGCCGTGGCGAGCAGGAAGCGCCAGAACAACAGCGTCAGCGGCGGGCTGGCACTCGTCCCGATGTCGCCGACGAGGTAGCCGCTCGTCCACACGAGCACGAAGGCCGTCGCGAGGGCGAGGCCGACGAGACGGCCCGACCTCGCCCGCGGCGGGGACGCCGGCACGACGGCGTAACAGCTCGAGCTCCTGCACCAGTGGCTCGACCAGGAGGGCCTCTCCCCGGTCACCGCGCCCGGTCCCGACGACGTCGTCCGGGCGCGCGAGCTGCGCGAGGTGCTCCGCCCGCTCGGGCTCGCCGCCGCGGCCGGCCGCACGCCGGATCCGGGTCAGGTCGAGGGCCTCAACGCCGTCCTCGCGCAGGACGCCCCGCTGCAACTGACCCCGGACCTCGCCGTCGCCGCGCCCCCGACGGCCGCCGCGGCGCTCACCCGGATCGCCCGCCAGGCCGCGGAGCACCTCGCCGGCCCGACGGCCGCCCGCCTCCGGGCCTGCGACGACCACGACTGCGGGATGCTCTTCGACGACGTCACCGGCCGGCGACGCTGGTGCTCGGCCGCGATCTGCGGAGTGCGCCACCGGGTGCGCGCCCACCGCAGCCGCGCCGCTGCGGCGGAATGAGCCGCACGGCCAGCGATCAGCCGAGACCGGCGCGACGGGCCCGCTCCACCGCCTCGGCGCGCCCCTCGACGTGGAGCTTGGCGAACACGGCCGACGCGTGGTTGGTCACCGTCTTGGGCGCGAGTCCCAGCCGGGCCCCGATCGCGGCCGTGGTCAGTCCGGCGGCGAGCAGCTCGAGGACCTCGCGCTCCCGTGCCGTGAGCTCGGGGAACGGCTCACGCGCCGCCGGTCGCCCGCCGAGCTGGGCGAGCACCCGACGGGCGATGCCCGGGCCGAAGATGGCCTCCCCGGCGGCGACGGCGCCGATGGCCCGCACGATCTCCTCCTGCGCGGCGCCCTTGAGCACGTAGCCCGCCGCGCCCGCCCGCAGCGCGGCGAAGACCGAGTCGTCGTCGTCGAACATCGTCAGGACCAGCACGGCCACGTCCGGGGCGGCGCGCTGCAGCTCGCGCGCGACACCGACCCCGTCCAGCTCGGGCATCTGGATGTCGAGCACGAGGACGTCGGGCCGCAGCGTCACCACCGCGCGCACCGCCTCCCGACCGGTGCCCGCCGTCCCCAGCACCTCGACGCCCGGCACGGAGGCCAGCAGGGCCGCGAGGCCGTCGCGCACGACGGGATGGTCGTCGGCGAGGACGACCCGGACCGGCGCGCTCATCGGGCGGGCTCCGCGACCGTCACCGGTGGACCGGCCGCGGGGGTCGTGCGCGGGGTGGCGGACTCGGCCGGCAGCGGCAGCCAGGTCCGGACCCGCCCGCCGCCGTCGGATCGGGGCCCGGCCTCGAGGCGCCCGCCGACCTCGTCGGCCCGCTCCCGCATGGCGGTCAGCCCGACCCCGGGCGACCAGGCCTCGCCGCCGGCGCCGTCGTCGGACACCGTGACCTCGAGCTCCCGGCCGTGGAGTGCCAGCGCGACCGTGACGCTCGTCGAGCGTGCGTGCCGGACGGCGTTGACGACACCCTCGGTGGCGATGCGGTAGGCGGCGGTCTCCACGGCGGCCGGCAGCGGCGGCAGCGTGTCGGGCAGGTCGAGGACGATCGCCGGGGCACCGCCGACCGACCCGTCCACGGCGGACTCGAGGTGGCGGCGCAGCGCACCGACCAACCCCAGCTCGTCGAGCGAGGGCGGCCGCAGCGCGCGGACCAGCCGCCGGACGTCCTCGATCGCCTCGGACACCTCCCCGCGCAGCGTCGCCAGCACCTCACCCGCCCGCTCCGGCTCGACGGGGACGAGGTTGCGGGCGGCGTCGGCGCGGAAGCCGATGCCGGTCAGGGCGGGGCCGAGGCCGTCGTGCAGGTCGCGGCGCAGCCGGCGTCGTTCCTCCTCCCGCGCCGCGACGATCGCGGTCCGGGAGGTGGCCACGTCGTCGGCCAGCGCACGGGCGTGCACCGCGGCCGCGAGCGGCGCGGCGAGCAGTTCCAGCGCGGCCCGGTCGGAGCGGTCCAGCGCGCCCTGGCCGCGGCGCACACCCACGACCAGCTCGGCGACCTCCTCACCGCCGTATCGCAGCGGCAGGCGCGCCACACTCCGGCCGCCCTCCCCCGGCGCCCGACTCCAGGCGACACGCTCGCGGCCCCGCGCGTGCACCGCCACCGACGGCAGGCGCAGCGCCTCGCCGATCGCGGCGAGCACGTCGCGCTCCTCCCCCACCGCCAGCTGCTCACCCAACCGCGACATCGCGCGCACGGGGTCGCCGCGGTCGCCGTAGAAGGCGCGGTCGACCAGGCGTTGCAACCACACGCGCGCCGGCGCGGCCCCCAGGACGACGACGAGCGTCGCGACCGCCGACACCCCGAAGCCGGCCTGCCGGCGCAGCACCAGCTCGAGCAGCGTCACGAGACCGAGCCAGACGCCCAGGACCACCGCGCTGAGCAGGACGTAGAGCACGGCCCGGGAGACCACGAGCCGGATGTCGAGCAGCTGGTGTCGCAGCACCGCGACCGTGATCGCCACCGGGATCAGCGCGATCACCAGCAGGTTCAGCACCGGAAGGCCGATCGCGGTCGGCCCCCACAGCACCATGTCGACGGCGACGACGAGGGTCGCGAGCACCAGCCACAGCAGCTGGCGCCGCGTGCGGTCGTCGCCACGGCGGTACCGGGCGACCAATGAGGCCAGGACGCCGACGAGGACCAGCACGAAGCCCCACTCGGCGATCGCGGCGATCACCGTCCAGGTGGTCGGGTCGAGGACGAGCAGGCCATGCACGCTGCCGCCCGGGCCGGCGCCTCCCGGGTCGGTGCCGTTCTCCAGCACGAACAGCGGGGCGACGACGAGCACCAGGCCTGCGAGCCCGCGCCACCGCGGACCGGGTAGGCGACCCGTCGGGAACAGGAGCAGCGCCGCGGGGAGGCAGAAGCCGATCGCGCACGGCCAGGCGAACGCGTACACCGTGGCGACGCCCCGTGTGGCGCCCTCCGACCACCCCCGCGCGACGGCCGCGGTGAGCAGCGGGGAGGCGGCCGCGGTGAGCGTCTGCAGCACGCCGCCGACCGCGAGCAGCCAGCCGATCGGGTTGCGCGGGCGGTGCCACGCGAGCAGGAGGCCGCTGAGTGCGCCGGCGAGCCCGATCGCGGCGTTCGTCACGAGGTACCCGGCCACCGCGTCGGCGAGCGTCATCCCCGCGAGCACGGCTCCCACCCCGGCGACGGCGACCTCGACGAGCACCAGGGCGAACAGCGCGACGGCGACGGCCGCCGTCAGCCGGGTGCGGCCGTACCCGCCCCCCTCGGTGCTCTCCACACTCGTAGCGTCGCAGGTCACAGGCCCGAAGTCCCGGGTCGGACGCCCGGTGCCGCCCGGGTCCGCACCCGGGTGATCGGGAACCCGTGACCCTGCCGACCGGGACGGCGCCGGCGGGACCGTCACCGCCATGACCAACCCGAACACCGCGGCCGGCACCGCGTCCGAGACCGTGCCGGCCGGTCCGTCCCTGCTCCCGGGCCCGGTCCCGCCGATCACGCGGAACCTCGCCGTCGCCGTCGCCGCCGTCGGCCCCCTCGCCGTGGCGGCCGTCCGCCTGCTGCTGCCGTCCGACACCACCGACGACCCGGCCGCCGTCGTCGCGAAGACCCTGTCCCACCCCGAGCTCCAGACGGCGGTGCTGTGGCTTGACTACCTCGCGCTGGTGACGCTGCCGTTGGCCGTCCTGCTCGTCGCCGTGCGGGCCGTCCGCGCCTCGCGGGTGCTCGGCTCCGTCGCGGCGGTCGTCGCCTGGCTGGGGTTCGCCACGCTGCCCTGGACCGCAGCGCTCGACCCCGTGCCGCTCGCGGCGCAGGACGCCGGCCTCGCGCAGGACGCGTCCGTCCGGCTGCTCGACGCGCTGACCGTCGCCGGGCCGGGTGGGCTGGAGGCGGTGGTCTTCGTCGTCGGGCACGTGCTGGGCACGGTGCTGCTCGGCCTCGCGCTCTGGCGCGCGGTGCCGCGGTGGGCCGCGGTCGCCATCGTGGTGTCCCAACCGCTGCACTTCGTCGCCGCCGTCGTCCTCGGCAACCACGTGCTCGATGCGGTGGCCTGGGCCCTGACCGCCGTCGGATTCGCCGTCGCGGTGGCCGTCGCGCGTCCTTGACCTCGACCGCGGTTGACGCCGCAGGGTGGGGACGAGAACCCAGCCGACCCCGGGAGGACGTCGTGAGCACCCCGTCGAACACGTTCGAGGACTTCTACCGCAGTGGCGAGCCGCCGTGGGTGATCGGGGAACCGCAACCCGCCGTCGTGGACCTCGAGCACGCCGGTGGGATCACCGGCCCGGTCCTCGACCTCGGCTGCGGCACGGGCGAGCACACGATCCTGCTCAGCAGGCTCGGGTACCGCGTTCTCGGCGCGGACTCCGCTCCGGCCGCCGTCGAGCGGGCACGCGAGCGGGCCCGGGCCGCCGGGGTGGCGGCGGAGTTCACGGTGGCCGACGCCATGGACCCGGCCGGGCTCGACGGCTACGCCACGGTGCTCGACAGCGCGCTGTTCCACGTCTTCGGGGCCGACGACCGTGCCCGCTACGCCCGGGCCCTCACCGGCGTCGTCGTCCCCGGCGGGCAGGTGGTCGTTCTCGCGCTGTCCACCCGCGGTCCGGGATTCGGCCCGCAGATCGGCGACGACGCCGTCACCGATGCCTTCGCCGGGCCGGAATGGAGCGTCGCGAGCCTCGTCGAGTCGACCTATCGAGGCCGGGTCACCCACGCCGACCAGGCCGCCGCGACCGGCCGGGCGATCGGCGAGCTCGTGGACCTTCCGGCCCTCCTCGCCCGCATCCGGCGGGTCCCGGCGTCATGAGGAGATCACGATCCGAGCAGTCCTTCACCCTGTTGGCGAACTGGACCGCGGACGCTGGCCCTGCGCCACATCGCGCCGCTGTCAACCCGGACGCGTGACACCTAACGTCGCGGCCATGAGCACCCTCCCGACGACGGCCCGCGCAGTCCGGTTCGACCACTACGGCGGCCGCGAGGTCCTCGCCGTCCACGACGTCCCGATGCCGGAGCCCGCTGCGGGCGAGGTACTGGTCGAGGTCCGGGCCGCGGGGATCAACCCCGGCGAGTCCGCGATCCGCGAGGGAGCGCTCGACGCGTTCGCCCCGTCGACGTTCCCCTCCGGGCAGGGCAGCGACCTCGCGGGGGTCGTCGTCCGGCTCGGGCCGGACGTGACCGGGTGGACGGTCGGCGACGAGGTCCTCGGCTGGTCGTGGACGCGGTCGAGCCACGCCTCGCACGCCGTCGTGCCCGTCGGGCAGCTCGTGACGAAGCCACCCGAGCTGTCGTGGGAGGTCGCCGGAGCGCTCTACGTCGTCGGCGCCACCGCCTGGGCGGCGACGCAGGCCGTGGCCGTGGAGCCCGGGGAGGTCGCCGTGGTGTCCGGCGCCGCGGGCGGGGTCGGATCGCTCGTGGTGCAGCTCGTCGGGGCGGCCGGGGCCGACGTGCTCGCGCTCGCCTCGGAACCGAACCACGCCTGGCTGCGCGATCACGGCGCGCACCCGGTGACCTACGGCGACGGGGTGGCCGACCGGCTGCGCGCCGCCGCCCGGGGCGACGGGGCCCGCATCCACGCCTTCGTGGACACCTACGGCGACCCGTACGTGGACCTGGCGATCGAGCTCGGCGTGGACCCGGACCGGATCGACACGATCATCGCCTTCGCCTCGGCCGCCCGGGTCGGGGCGCACACCGACGGCAGCGCCGTCGGAACCGACACGACGGTGCTGACCGAGCTCGCCGAGCGGGCGGCCCGGGGCGAGCTCGAGGTCCCGGTCGCGGCGGCATACCCCCTGGTGGAGGTCGCGGACGCGTTCGCGGAGCTCGAGACGCGCCACACCCACGGCAAGATCGTGCTGCTGCCGTGAGCGCCCTGTATCTCGCGCAGCCGGGCGATCACCAGCAACTGGAGTGGCTCGACGGCGGCACCCTGACGATGCTGCTCGACTCGGCGGCCACCGACGGACAGCTCATGATGGGGCGCTTCACCGTGGCGCGCGGCGAGGCGCCGCCGTTCCACAAGCACCTCCACGAAGACGAGATCTTCATGTTGATCTCCGGGACCGCGCTGGTCTGGTACGACGAGCACGAGTACGAGCTCGCCGAGGGCGGTGTGGTCTTCCTGCCCCGCGACGTCGGCCACGGCTACCGCATCACCTCGGAGCGCGCGGACCTCCTGATGATCAACACCCCGGGCGGCATCGAGGGCATGTTCCGCGCGACCGGACGGGACATGTCGACACCTCGGCCCGAGGGGTTCGAGGTCCGACCGGACCCGGCCGCGGCTGACCGGTACGGCAACGTCGTCCTGGGTCCGCCGCGCTGATCGGCCCGCTCGGTCAGCGCGTCGAGGTCGGCGTCACTCCACGGGGGCGGAGGACACCGCGGGGGTCCTCGCTAGCGTGGTCCGGTGGGGGACGACTTCCTGGAGGCCGGGATCGATTTCGAGCGGGCGAACGCCGCCCGGGTCTACGACTACATCCTCGGCGGGTCGCACAACTTCGAGGTCGACCGGGAACAGGCGGCCCGCACCATGGCCGCCTATCCCGACATCGCCCGCTCGGCGCAGGCCAACCGCGCGTTCCTCGGGTCGGTGGTGCGCTGGTGCCTGGCCCGGGGCGTCGACCAGTTCCTCGACCTCGGCTCGGGTGTCCCGACCGTCGGGAACGTCCACGAGATCGCCCACGGCATCGACCCGGGCGCGCGGATCGCCTACGTCGACTTCGAGCCGGTGGCGGTCGCCCACGCCCGGGAGATCACGGCCGACCTGGGCCCGGTGACGGTGACCCGCGCCGACGTCCGCGATCCGGAGTCGGTGTTCGCCGACCCCGGGGTGGCGGGCCTGCTCGATCTCGCGCGGCCGGTCGGGGTGCTCATGGTGGCGGTCCTGCACTTCGTGGCCGACGACGCCGCCGGGCTCGTCGGGCGCTACCGGGACGCGCTCGCACCGGGCAGCGTCATCGCGATGAGCCACAACAGCGACGACCAGGACGACCCGGCGCTCGCAGCCGCGCTGCGCGGCGTCGGCGAGGCGATGCGCGGGAGCGCCACCGAGCTCACGCTGCGCACCCGTCCGGAGCTCGCCGCCTTCTTCACGGGGCTCGACCTGGTCCCGCCGGGGCTGGTCGACGTCGTCGACTGGCCCGTTCCCGGGTCCGCGCCGCCGGTCGGGGTCTACGGCGCGGCCGGGATCGTGCCGGGCTGAGCCCGTTGCTCACCACGGTTTCGCCGCGCGAGGCGCACCATGGGGTGATGGGTGAGGACGCGGATCGGTTACCGGCCGAGCCTCCGGATCTCCGGGTCGGCCACGACGAGCGGGCGGCTGCGCTGCGCGCGCTCGACACGCACTTCGAGGCC
>NZ_DASXJS010000056.1:0-12208 GCF_036497245.1 Actinomycetospora sp.
CGAGGAGGGCAACCCCGGCCCGGCCGCGGCGGCGCTCAAGACGCCCGAGCAGGGCGCGGCCACCGAGACCTGGGCGGCCACCAGCCCGCGGCTGGCCGGGGCGGGTGGTGTGTACCTGGAGGACTGCGAGATCGCGAACGTCGTCGACGAGTCCGCCGACGTCGACAGCCGGGGCGGGCGCCGCGACGGCGTCATGCCCTATGCGATCGACCCCGACCAGGCCGCCCGGCTGTGGGCCTACTCGGTCGAGCTGACCGGCGTGGACGGCTTCTCGGCGGCCTGAGCGCCGGGCACCGACGGTGCGCGCCCCGGCGTCCCGTTCGGCCGCAACACGGCCGGGTGGGGCGCCGGGGAAACTCGTAGGTGTAGCAGCCGGTCATCATGGGTACCGCGCCGGGATCCTCGATCGTGTCCGGGGTGGCAGCGGCAGAATCTGGCCCGTGTCACTCGCCGGTGCCCTCCCTGCTGGTCTCCCTCGTCCGGCGCTCACGGCCGCCCGGCCACGGGTGCAACGGCGACCGGCGGGACGCACCCTCGGCCTGCTCGTGGCGCTCGCGCTCGGAGCGATGGCCGTGGTCGCGCTCGTGGTCCCGCGGGTGCCGGCCCTCGCGCAGGTCGTCGGGATCGCGCCCGCGGCACCGGCTCCCGCCGCGGCGCCGCCCGTGACCGTCACGGCGGTCGTCGTCGCGACCGCCTCGTGCGTGTCGCCCGAGCCGCACGACCAGATCCTCCTCGACGTGGCGGGCGCCCGGCACCAGGCCGTGCTCGATGGGTGCGGGCGCGCCCCGGGCACGCCGGTGCCGGTGACGGTGCCCGCCGACGGGCGGATCGCCGGCCCCGTCGCCGTCGTCGGCAGCGGGGCACAGACCCCCGTGGCGACCACGGACGTCGCCGGCGAGGGCGTCTCGCCGCTGGTCGCCCGCCTGGAGCTGGTCCTGACCGTCGCCGCCGCGCTCGGCGCGGGATCGCTGGTCGTCGTCCTCGCCCGCGGCGGAGCAGCGCGGACCGGGGGCGCGCGCCGCCGCCCGACCGGCCGGGGTCGCGCCGGGACCGGCCGGGTCCCGGCACAGCGCTCCCGCAGCGCCTCCGGACCGGCCCGGCGCAGTACCGGCCCGCACGCGGTGCGGCCCGACGGGTCGAGCCCCGCGTCGCGGCGTGTCCCGACCGCCCGCGGCCGGTCCGGGCGGTCGACCCCGACCGAGCGTGCCCGGCGCGCGGCCGGGCCCCGTCCTCGCCGTTAGGGTCGTGGGGTGAGTACGGCCGCCGTCCCCCCGATCCCCGGTGCCGCCCCGGCGCCACCCAGTTCCCCCGGGAGCACGAGCACAGGGAGCAGCGACGGAGCGGAGCGCCATCGCCTCACGCTCGACAACGGACTGCGTGTCCTGCTCGCGCCCGACCGGTCGAACCCGGTCGTCGGGGTCGCCGTCCACGTCGACGTCGGCTTCCGCAGCGAGCCCGAGGGACGCACCGGGTTCGCGCACCTCTTCGAGCACCTGATGTTCCAGGGCTCGGAGAGCCTGGAGAAGCTGTCCCACTTCCGGCACGTCCAGGGCTCGGGCGGGGTCTTCAACGGCTCGACCCACCAGGACTACACCGACTACTTCGAGATCCTCCCCGCCGCGGCGCTCGAGCGCGGGCTCTTCCTCGAGGCCGACCGGCTGCGCGCGCCGAAGCTGACCGAGGAGAACCTCGCCAACCAGATCGACGTGGTGAAGGAGGAGATCCGGCTCAACGTCCTCAACCGGCCGTACGGCGGCTTCCCCTGGATCCTGCTGCCGCCGGTGCTGTACTCCACGTTCGCGAACGCCCACAACGGCTACGGCGACTTCACCGACCTCGAACGTTCCTCCCTCGACGACGCCGCCGCGTTCTTCGACGCGTACTACGCGCCCGGCAACGCCGTGCTGACCGTGGTCGGCGACTTCGAGGTCTCCGACGCGGCGGCACTCGTCGAGCGCCACTTCGGCGACATCCCCGCCCGGGCCGTGCCGAGCAGGCCGTCCTTCGGCGAGCCCGGTCCCGACGGCGAGCGCGTCGAGTCGGTCGTCGACGCCCACGCTCCGCTGCCCGCGCTCGCCCTGGGGTACCGGATGCCCGACCCCGGCACCGACCTGCCCGGCTACCTCGCCCACGCCGTGCTCGCGAGCCTGCTCACCGACGGCGAGGCCGCCCGGCTCACCCAGCGCCTGGTCTACGGCGACGGCCTGGTCACCGACCTCTCCGCGTCCGCGGGGCTCATGGGCGCGCCGCTGGACGCCCGCGACCCGGACACCTTCACGATCACCGCGGTGCATCCCGATGGCGTCCAGCCCCGCCGGATCGTCGACGCCGTCGACGCCGAACTGGCGACGCTCGCGACCGAGGGGCCCGAGCCCGAAGAGCTGCGCCGCGTCACCGCGCGCTGGTCGGCTGCGCTCTACCGCGAGCACGACCGGCTGATGAACCGCATGCTCGCGCTCGGGTCGGCGGAGCTGGTGCACGGGCGCGCCGAGCTCTCCGACGAGCTCCCGGCCGCCATCGCCGCGGTCACACCCGCGGCGGTCGCCGCCGCGGCATCGTCCCTCCGACCCGATTCCCGAGCCCTGTTGGTCCTGACCCCCGGAGCCGACGCATGAGCGCCCCTGCCACCACCGACGTGCCGGATCCGGCGCTGCGGCGCTCCGCGGAGGAGATCGGGCGCACCCCGGCGGGTCCGCGGGCGCTGCCGCCGCTGCGTCCGCAGCCGCAGGTGCCTGCCCCGGCCGAGGTCGACACCGTCCTGCCGACGGGCCTGCGGGTGATCGCGGTGCGCCGCCCCGGCGTGCCGATGGTCGAGCTCCGCCTGCGGATCCCGTTCTCCGACAGCGACCCCCGGCACGCCGCGGTCGCCGAGGTGCTCGCCTCCACCGTGCTCTCGGGCACCTCCCGGCGCAGCCGGGTCTCGCTCGACGACGACCTCGCCGGCGTCGGCGGCGAGATGGGCTTCTCGGTCGACCCGGAGCGTCTCGCCGCCTCGGGCAACGCCCTCGCCGAGGGCCTCCCGACGCTGCTCGACGTCGCCGCCGACGTCCTGACCTCCGCCACCTACCCGGCCGACGAGGTCGAGCGGGAGCGGGAGCGGCTGGCCGAACGGATCCAGGTCGCCGCCGCCCAGCCGTCGGTGATCGCCCGCCGCGCCCTGCAGCGCCACCGCTACGGCGACCACCCGGTCACCCGCGAGATGCCCGAGGTCGACGAGGTCGCCGAGGTCGGCACCGACGACCTGCTCGCGCTGCACCGGCGCATGGTGGTGCCCTCCGGATCGGTGCTCGTCCTCGTCGGGGACCTCGACCCGGACGACGCGGTGGCGGCCGTCGCGGCGACCCTCGCGGCCTGGGACAACCCCGGCGACGCCTCGGTGCTGCCGCGCCTGCCGGAGCTGCACGGCTCCGACCTGCTCCTGGTCGACCGACCGGGAGCGGTGCAGTCGCAGCTGCGCCTCTCGGCGGCCGCGATCCCGCGCACCGACCGGCGCTATCCGGCCCTGCAGCTGGCGAACCTCGCGTTCGGCGGCTACTTCTCCTCGCGGCTGGTCGAGAACCTGCGCGAGGACAAGGGCTACACGTATCACGCGTCGTCCTCGCTGGAGTTCGACCCGTACGGCGCCGCGCTGCTCGTCGAGACCGACTGCGCCTCCGAGGTCACCGCGGCCGCCCTGCTGGAGATGCGCTACGAACTGGGCCGGGTCGCCGTCGTGCCCCCGTCGGCGACGGAGCTGGAGTCCGCGCGGCGGTACGCGATCGGCTCGCTGCTGATCTCCATGACCACCCAGGCCGGGCTCGCGTCGACACTCGCCGGGCTCGCCGGGGTGGGGCTGTCGTCGGAGTGGGTGCGCGAGCACCCGAAGCGCCTCGAGGCGGTCACCGACGAGGAGGTCGCCGCCGCGGCGGCCGAGTTCCTCGCCCCCGCCCGCTTCACCGGCGTCGTCGTGGCCGATGCCGCGACCTCGGCGGCGTCGCTCGCGGCGTTGGGCGGGATCCGGATTCCCGGGGAATCATCGACTTCGTGACCACCACGAGTTCGACCTCGGGTCCGGACCTGCGGGCCGCGTTCCACCTGGACTCCCTGCCTCGCCTGTCCCGCTCGACGGTGGACCGGCGCGAGCAGGTCCGCGGCGACCCCGACCACGTGGCCTCGACCTGGCCGCTGGCCCGGGTGGTGCGCGTCGACCCGCGTGGGCGCACGCCGGTGTCCGAGGCGCCCGACGGCTCGTTGTCGCTGGTCGACGCCCCGGCGCGCGACTTCGGTGACTCCGTCCCCGACGGTGCCGTCATGCTCGGCGAGGAGCAGGGCACGACCTACTGGGGCGTGCGGGTGCCCGATCCCGACGAGTCGAACGACGCCGGGTCGGGGTTCAGCGCGGTCGAGCTGTGGCGGGACCTCCGCGTCTCCGGTGGCGACCTCGACGCCCGGTCCGCGGGGCTGCTGACGACGGCCGTGGCGCTGCTGACCTGGCACGACCGGGCTCGCTTCTGCTCCCGCGACGGCTCCCGGATGCGTGCGATCAAGGCGGGCTGGGCGCAGCTGTGCGAGGCGCACGACCACGAGGAGTACCCCCGCACCGACCCCTCGATGATCTGCCTGGTGCACGACGGCGCCGACCGCGTGCTGCTGGCCCGCCAGCCGATCTGGCCCGAGGGCCGGTACTCGGTGCTCGCCGGGTTCGTCGAGGCGGGCGAGTCGCTCGAGGCGTGCGTGGCCCGCGAGTGCGCCGAGGAGGTCGGGGTCACGGTCTCGACGATCTCCTACCTCGGGTCGCAGCCCTGGCCGTTCCCGCGCTCGCTCATGATCGGGTTCTCGGCGGTGGCCGACCCCGACGAGGCGATGGAGCTGCAGGAGGGCGAGATCGAGAACGCCCGCTGGGTGAACCGCGACGAACTGCGCGAGGCCCTGGCGGCGGGGGACTGGATGACCCGTGAGGGCGAGAGCCCGGTGACGCGGCTGACCGGTGCGCGGGGAGTCGGCGGTACGGCGTTCGAGGCGGGCGAGGCCTCCGACGTCAGGGACCTGATCCTCCCCGGCGGGGTGTCGATCGCCCGGGCGATGCTGGAGGCGTGGGCCGAGGCCGGCTGACCCGCGATCCCCCTCCGTCAGAAAAGTCTCGTTGCAGACACTGGACGTCCGGAAAGCGTCGTCGATCTTGGGCGGCCTCACCGCGCCGGGTAGTGCGTGCCCGCCGCCTTCACGGTGCGGATCACCGGTGCGGTCTCCACTCCCTGCACGCCGGGCAGCGCAGCGACCCGCGTCGTCAGGTACCGGTAGAGCGACGGCGCGTCGGGGCTCGCGACGCTCGCGTAGACGTTCGTGCGCCCGGTCGTCGCGGCCGCGAACGGCACCTCGGGGTGGGCCGCGAGCGCCCTCCCGGCCGCGTCCAGGTCGGCGGGGAGCACGGTGAGGTAGAGCATCGTGCGCATCGGGAAGTCGTGGGACTCCGGGGAGACGTCGACGTCGAGGTAGAGCAGCCCGCCCGCGCGCAGGTCGTGCAGGCGGCGGCGGACGGTCGACGCGGAAGACCCGCAGTCGCGCGCCAGGTCCTCCACGGACGCCCGGCCGTCCTCCCGGAGCAGCCGCAGGATCCGCCGGTCGACGTCGTCGAGCCGGGGTGCGGGGGCGGGCTCCGGGAGGTGCACCGCCAGGCTCGCCACCTGACCCTCGTCGAGTGGACCCAGCTTCGTGAACGGCTCGTGCGCCCCGCCGTAGAACACGTGCAGCACCTGCTGGGCGCTCACGTCGAGCACGCGCGGCGTGCGGGGTAGCCGCGTGAGCAGCATCTCGCCCGCGGCCGCGGAGTCGCGGGCCCGCAGCGAGCACGTGATCTCGGTCCCGCCCGAGTTGAGGCTGATCCACGACGTGTCGGGCCGGCGGGCGAGCGCATCGGCGATCTCCGGCGCCGCGTCGGGGGCGCACCGGGCGCGCACCATCCACTGGTCGTCGCCGACGACGGCCGGGTCGCTGAACCCGATCACCCGCAGCGCCTGGGTCGACCGCAGCCGCGCGTAGCGCCGGGCCACGGTCTGGTCGGAGACCTCCAATACCTCGGCGATCCGCCGGAACGGCGCCCGCCCGTCGATCTGCAGTGCGTGCACCAGGCCACGGTCGAGATCGTCGAATTCCACCACCACGAGCCGCTCCAGCGTCGAGGACCGCCGAAGTCGGCCGCTAGACGCGGCCGTCCACCCGTCCGATGTCGATGATGGTGACACCGGCGGCACCCGTCGTCGAGAGAATCCCGGTCCCGAGGAGAACAGATGCGTCCGTGGTGGCCCCTGGTGGCGGTGTGCCTGGGCACCTTCATGCTGCTCGTCGACGTCACGATCGTGAACGTCGCCCTGCCACCGATCGCAGCGTCGCTGGGTACGTCGTTCGGTGGCCTGCAATGGGTGATCGACGGGTACGCGCTCGCCCTGGCGGCGCTGCTCATGGTCACGGGCACGCTCGCCGACCGCTTCGGGAGACGGCGTCTCTACGTCGTCGGTCTCGTGGTGTTCGCGATCGCGTCGCTGGCCTGTGGCCTCGCCCCGACCGCGGGGGCACTCGTCGCGGCCCGGATCGTCCAGGGAATCGGCGGGGCCGCGATGTTCGCGACGACCGCCGCGCTCCTCGCGACCACGTACCACGGCCCGCGGCGCGGCGTCGCGTTCGGCGTCTGGGGTGCGGTCAACGGCCTCGCCGCCGCCTGCGGCCCGCTGCTCGGCGGCCTGCTCACCGAGGCCTGGGGCTGGCGCGCGATCTTCCTGGTCAACCTGCCGGTCGCGGTCCTCGCGGTGGCGCTCACCCTCGCCGTGGTGACCGAGTCCGCCTCGGGCGCCCGGAGCCGGATCGACGTCCTCGGCGCGACCTCGTTCACCGTGGCCTCGGCCGCCCTCGTCTACGGCCTGGTCTCCGCCGGGGAGGACGGTTGGGGTGCGACGGAGACCGTCGTCGCCCTGGGGACCGCGGTCGCCGCGCTCGTCGGCTTCCTGGTCGTCGAGTACCGCAGCTCCGCCCCGATGCTCGACCTCGGGCTCTTCACCGACCCGTCGTTCGCCGCACTGATGGTCGCGGCGGCGGTGCTGCAGGCCGCCGCGTTCGCGCACCTCGCGCTCGTCTCGCTGTGGCTGCAGTCGGTGCTGGGGCTCTCCCCGATCCGGGCGGGGCTGGTGGCGGTGCCGTTGAGCATCGCGTCCTTCGTCGTCTCGGTGGCCGCGGGCCGGTTCCTCCACGGCGGCGCACCCGCCCGACCGATCGCGGGCGGTCTGGCACTGATCGGCGTCGGGGTGCTGATGATGACGGCGGTGGGCCCGACGTCCGGCCCGTGGGCGCTGTTCGCCGGGCTCGTCGTCGCGGGCCTCGGCGTCGGCCTCGCGACCCCGGTCCTCGTCTCGGCCACCCTCGCCGTCCTGCCGCCGCACCGGGCGGGCGTGGGCAGCGCGGCGGTGAACACGTTCCGCCAGCTCGGGCTCGCCGTCGGGCTCGCGGTCCTCGGGACCCTCTTCGCCGGCCGGGTCACGACGGTGCTGGCGGGTGTCGGCACCGTCGACCCGACGGCGACGGCGAACGCGCTGGCCGGCGGGAAGGCGGGGTCGACGGGGGTCCCGGCGGACACGGTCCACGAGGCGTTCGCGGCCGGGTTGGACACGGTGTTCACGGTGGCCGGGGTCTGTGCTCTCGGCGCGGCGGTGCTGGTCGCGGTGTGCCTCCGGCCGGTGGCGGCGGAGGACCACCGGGTCGGTGTCCGCGCCGCGGCGGCCTGAGGTGTCCGCGCCGCGGCGGCCTGAGCGGACCGGCGCGCGGGTCGGTGCGCCACCGCCGTCGGGCAAGATCACGATCTGTGTGGCGAAGTGCTCGCTGAGCGACCACTTCGCCGCGCAGAAGTCGTTCGCTCCGCGACGATCGGCACGTCAGCGGCGAGTCATGGCTCCAGGTCGGCGTGTCGCCACCGAGATCGTGATCATGCTCGGGCCGCGAGCGCACGGCGGCCTGAACCGACCGAAGGGCCCCTCCGCTCGACTAGATCGAGCGAGGGGGCCCTTCGGTCAGAACGCGGGACGCGGAGCGGGCTCGGCTCACGCGCCCGAGGCGGCCTCGGCCTTCGCGAGCGCGGTCTTGACCTCGGCGAAACCGGGGTTGGTCGCCGCCGTGCCGTCCGGGTAGACCACGGTCGGCACGGTGCGGTCCCCGCCGTTGACCTCCATCACGATGTCGGCGGCCCCCGGGGTGCGCTCGATGTCGATCTCCTCGTAGCCGATGCCCTCGCGGTCCAGTTGGGTCTTCAGCCGCCGGCAGAACCCGCACCAGCTGGTCGTGTACATCGTCATCTGGGCCATACCCGGCACAACACGGGCCGTCGTCGTGACCTTCCCGGCGACTCGACCGGAGTGTCGTGGGTGCCTGCCGTCACACCCTGCGCCCACTGTGGCCTGACTACTCCGAGTAGACGAGGTAGCGGTTGGGCAGGTCCCGACGCCAGCCCGGCGTCTCGGGCGGTACGAACAGCGAACCGGGATCGCCGTCGAAGTCGAAGAAGGTGGTCGCGAACGCGGCGTACGGCTGGGCGAAGCCGACGACGTCGACCGTGACGTTGGCCTCGATGAGGGCGGGATTGGCACCCGGATCCGGAGTGGCGAGCTTGAAGGTCTCGACGGTGAGGAAGTCCGCGGGTGAACTGAAGGTCCCGGGCTTCGTCTGGCCCGGCACGTTCGCCACGGTGGAGAGGTTCACCTGCTCGAGGCGCATTCGATACTCTCTCCCCGAGAGCTGCACCGTCGGGGGTACCGCGAATCCGTTGCCCACGTCGACGGTCGGGTTGACGAACAGGAATGCGAAGATGAATGCCGGCTCACCGGCGGCGATCACCTTGCTCGGTTGATAGGGCGGCGGCCCGCCGAACTGGAGCGGTGAGGTCATCGCGATGTCGAAGGCCACATACGGTCCGACGATCGGTGCTCCGATGGCGGGCAGCAGGCTGTTGGCCCCGCCCGATCGCGCGGCCAGGCGTTCCTGGGTCGCGGCGCGGAGACGCTCTGCGTAATCCGCGGCCCACCGGTCCGCGATGCTCACAGCATCCAGTTCTTCGGCGACCTTCGCGGTCCCGTTGACGGATGCCTCGGGTCCCGGCCTCGACGGCCGGTCGGTAGTCATGCTCATAGTAAGCTCCCCCAACATTTCGTGGCGCCTCCCCGACGGTATTCGTGGCGCCTGACGATTCAGAGACTACTTCGTGTCGCGTGGTCTCGATCCTCGATTTGCGGAAGTCATCTGGTGAGCCCGGTCAGCGCGTCTGAATCTTCATTCGGACGTACGTACGTAGGTGCCTCCGTCACTCAGTCCCATGTCCGCGCTCGGATCCCCTGAACGGTCCAAAATCTCGTGGCGATCGGGGGTGGAGGAGGCGGAATTGCGCCGGTCATCGGGGTGATTGGTTCCAACGGGTAAGATTTCGCGTCACACGATCAAAACTCGGCTGCGAGGTCGCGACATTCACGCGTCCACGTGGCCGAACCGGTGGCGAGTCACACTGACCGCCTGCTCGCGCAGCACCGTGAGCAGCTCGCGGCGCCCGTCGGCCAGCACCGGGGCCTCGACCAGCGACGCCCCGACCTCGGCCGCCTCCCGACGCAGGCCCTCCCGCGGCGTGCCGAGCACCCGGACCCGCTCGCCCGGCTCCGGTGCCACGTCGTCTCCCACCTCGACCACCGGCACGCCCGCGCAGGCACCGGCCAACCGCACCCGCAGCACGTCCCGCTCCGAGGCGCCGTCACCCGCCACCATCCGCACCGACGGCAGCGGCCGGTACCGGAAGATGTTGGCCTCGGCCGCGATCCCGGTGGGGTCGTGCTCGACCGAGAACTCCTCGCGCCACCAGAAGGCGTCCGATCCGGCCGCGGCCCGCAGCCAGGCCAGATCCTCGGTGGACAGCGAGGACGCGACGGAGGACAGCAGGTCCGACGCGGCGCGCCCGAGCGGCGCCGAGGGGAGCGATGCCGGTTCGGCCCACGCGCCGAACTGCGCGACGTAGTTCGGCCCGCCCGGCTTCGCGCCCGGCCCCACGACCGAGCCCTTCCACCCGCCGAACGACTGCCGCTGCACGATCGCGCCGGTGATGTGCCGGTTGACGTAGGCGTTGCCGACCTCGGCGTGGTCAGTCCAGTGCGAGATCTCCTCGCGGTCCAGCGAGTGCAGCCCGCCGGTCAGCCCGAAGCCGGTGGCGTTCTGCAGCGCGATCGCCCCGTCCAGGGAGTCCGTCGTCATCAGCCCGAGCACCGGGCCGAAGCACTCGGTGCGGTGGAACCACGACCCGGCCGCCACGCCGTCACGCACGCCCGGCGTCCACAGCGCCCCACCCAGGTGACGGGGCGCGACCAGCCACGACTCGCCGTCGTCGAGCGTTGTCAGCGCCCGCTCCAGCTTCGACGACATCTCCCCGACGAGCGGTCCCGTCGTCGTCGCGAGGTCGCTCCCGTGACCCACCCGCAGCGTGCGGACCGCGTCGACCAGCTGCCGCCGGAACCGGCGCCCCACCGTCGAGCGCGGGTCCGCCATCGACCCCACGAGGATCGCCAGGGACGCGGCCGAGCACTTCTGCCCCGCGTGGCCGAACGCCGAGCGCACCAGGTCGGCGACGGCGAGGTCCGGGTCCGCCGCCGGGGTGATCACCAGGGCGTTCTTGCCGCTGGTCTCGGCGACGAGCGCCAGCTCCGGCCGCCACGACCGGAACAGCGCGGCGGTCTCGCTCGCCCCGGTCAGCACGACGCGGTCGACGGCGGGGTGGGTGATCAACTGCTGTCCGGCGTCGGCTTCGTCGGTGTGCACGAGCTGGAGTGCGTCGGCCGGGACGCCCGCCCGGTGCAGGGCCGCGACGCCGACCTCCGCGCACGCCCGGACCTGCGGTGCCGGCTTGATGACGACGGCCGCCCCGGCGGCGAGGGCCGCCAGACAGCCCCCGAGGGGGATCGCGACGGGGAAGTTCCACGGCGGGGTCACGACGACGACCCGGTCGGGCGTGAAGCGCTCCGGCGGCAGCTCGAGGGCCCGGTCGGCGTAGTAGGCCGCGAAGTCGACCGCCTCCGAGATCTCGGGGTCGGCTTCGGCGACGGTCTTGCCCGCCTCGTGGACCATCGTCGTGAGCAGCTCGGTGCGCGCAGCCGCCAGCGAGCGCGCGGCCTCGCGGAGCACCCGGGCGCGCTCGGTCGGCTCCCGGTGCCGCCAGGACGAGGCGGCGGCCCGTTCGACGACGACGTCCACGTCGGTCGGATTCGTCAGCTCCGGTTCCCGGACGACCGCGGGCGGGGCCTCGACCGCGCGCCGGGCCCAGTGCCGGTTGGCCGGCAGCGAGGGGTCGGTGTCGGGCTCGTTGCGGAAGGCCCCGGGGCCGGCCGATGAACGACGGTTTCCGGACACCGGGGGAAGGGGAGCACGCCGATAGGGGGACTTTTCTGACGGCTCCGTGGACCGGTCCTGGGCGCGGCGCGGGGTGTCGGCGACGACGTCGCGGTCGCGCACCGAGGCGCGGAAGCGGTCCACGTAGCTCGACGGCCCGTCCGCCGAGAACATCGCGTACAGATAGTTCTCGTGCCCGGCGTTCTCCTCGAGCCGGCGGACCAGGTAGCTCACCGCGGCGTCGAAGTCCTCGGCGTGCACCACCGGCGTGTAGAGCACCAGGCTCTCGTCCGACGGCAGATCGGCCGCCACCGCGTCCGCCTGCGCCGGGGCCATCCCCTGCAGCATCTCGACGTCCATCTGCCGCTCCACCCCGCGGGCCGCGGCCAGCTCGACGGCCAGCGCCACGTGGTGGAGGTGGTGGCTCGCCACCCCGACCCGCAGCGCGTCGGCGAGCTCCGGGCGCAGCGCGCGATCGAGCAGGCGGACGTAGTTGGCGTCGACCTCGGCCTTGCTGGCGTACGGCGCCTGCGGCCAGTCGTGCACCGCGGCGTCGACCCGCTCCATCGCGAGGTTCGCGCCCTTGACCAGCCGCACCTTCACCGGCGCACCGCCGGCGTCGACCCGCCGTCGGGCGAACCCGGCGAGGTGCTCCAGCGCCCCTACCGAGTCCGGCAGGTAGGCCTGCAGAACGATGCCCGCCGAGTACCCGTGCAGCGCGGGGGTGTCGAGCAGCGCCGTGAACAGCGCGACCGTGAGGTGGAGGTCCTTGTACTCCTCCATGTCGAGGTTCACGAAGACGCCGTGGTCGCGGGCGGTCTCGAACAGCGGG
>NZ_DASXJS010000057.1:0-2085 GCF_036497245.1 Actinomycetospora sp.
TTCTCCATCGTCGTCTCCTCTCGTCCCGCGCCCGGGGTGGGTCGCGGTGGTCATGTCCGCTCCAGCAGCGGGGCGGCCAGCCCGATGACGACCGGGGCGATCCCCAGCGCCAGGAAGGCCGGCAGGAAGCACAGACCGAGCGGGCCCGCGACGAGCACGCCCGCCCGCTCGGCACGGGCGGAGACCGCCTCGGCGGCCTCGGTGCGCACGTCCGCGGCGACGGTCGTCGCGACGTCCGCCACGGCGGCGCCGCTGCGCGCCGAGCGGCGCGCGGCGCGGGCCAGTCGCGCGGTCGACGGCTCGTCGAGGGCCGGCGCCCATGCGTCGGCGGGGTCCGCGCCGAGCGCGAGCAGGTCGGCCACCTCGGTGAGGGCGGCCGCCATGGGTCCGGGGAGCGAGGCGGCGACCGCTCGCACCGCGCGGTCCAGCGACAGACCGGCCCGCAGGCACGACGCGAGCTCGTCCCAGGCGCCTGCCTCCTGCCACGGGTCCCGGCGCTCGCGCCTGCGGCGACGCACCGGGGCCACGACGTCTTCGGGCGGCCGGAGGGAGCACAGCCTGCGGTGCGCGGTGACCGGGCCGGGCGCGATCAGCGCGGCGCAGGCCAGCAGCACGAGGCCCGCGGCGAGGACGGTCATCGGACCACTCCCGCGGTGAGGCGGGCGCTCCACTCGAGCCCCGCGGCAACCAGGACCGAACCGACGACCAGCAGCCCCTGACCCACTCCGGTGCCCGTGAGCACCCCGAGCGGATGGGCGCCGACGAGCTCGCCGAGCACCAGCCCGATGCCCGGGAGGGCCGCGAGCACGGCGGCGGTGGTCCGGGGGCCCGCGAGCTGGGCGGACAGGTGGCCCGCGAAGCGGCTGCGGGCCCGCAGATCCTCCGCGACCGCCTCGGCGAGCCCGGCGAGGCCGATGCCGTGGCGGTCGGCGAGCGACCAGGCGTCGGCCAGCCGGACCAGGTGCGGGCCGGCGAGCGGATCGGTGGCCGCGTGGTCCCGGAGCGCGGCCGGGACGTCCCCGCCCAGGCGGGCGGTCGCTTCGACCAAAGTCAGCGCGCCACGACACCCGGGACCGGCGTCGCGGCCGGCAGCCGCCGCGGCCGATGCCGGCGGATGCCCCGCGCGCAGTTCCGCCGCGAACGCGGCGAGGCCCTCGGCGAGCGCCGCGACGGTCTCGGTCCGCGCCCGCTCCCGGCGCCGGGTGGCCCGGGCCCGCAGCAGGACCGCCCCGAGGACGCTGACCGCCACCGCGCCCCCGACCCCGGCCACCAGGACGGCGAGTACCAGGCCCGCCCCGGCAGGCACGACGACGGGGACGCGCGCCACCCCTGGCCGCTGCCCGTGGTCGGCTCGCGGGCGCAGCGCGCGCACCCGTCCGGCGGCGCTCGCCGGAGGCCACGCCAGCGTCGCCGCGGCCGCCAGGACGAGCGGCAGCGCCTCCGCGCCGCTCACGCCGTCACCGCCGGGCGCAACGAGGCGACCCCGGCCCGCAGGGACGGCCGAGCACTCGCGGCGGACGTGGGCCAGGGCGCCTCGACACCGCGCTCGGCGAGCATCGCCCCCAGGTCGGCACGCCCGGCCGCCCAGCCGCCCTCGCGGCCCCAGGCGGGAACCACCACGAGGCCCTCCGCATCACCCCGGCGCACGACCCCGACGCCCTCGAGCACCCGCCGGCCGTCGGAGTGTCGTCGCACGTGCAGCACGACCTGGATCGCGGCGGCGACCTGGCTGCGCAGCGCGCCCGGGCCCATCCCGCCGAGCGCGGCGAGTGCCTCCAGGCGGGCGGGCACCTCGCGCGGCGAGTTGGCGTGGACCGTGCCCGCTCCGCCGTCGTGCCCGGTGTTGAGCGCCGCGAGCAGCTCGCAGACCTCGGCGCCGCGGACCTCGCCGACCACCAGCCGGTCGGGACGCATCCGCAGCGCCTGGCGGACGAGGTCGCGCAACAGCACGGTGCCCGCGCCCTCGACGTTCGCGGGACGGGAGACCAGCCGGACCACGTGGGGGTGGTTCGGGCGCAGCTCCTCGGCGTCCTCCACCACCACCAGGCGTTCGTGGGGCGGGACCCGGGCCAGCAACGCCGAGAG
>NZ_DASXJS010000058.1:0-49606 GCF_036497245.1 Actinomycetospora sp.
GTTCGAGGGCTGCCCGCCCGAGACCTGCGGGTAGACCGCTGGAGCCCGTCGGCGACGACGGGCCGAGATGGATGGTCGCCACCCGCGGACCCGCAAGGGTCCGCGGGGACAGGATCCGGCTTACAGGCCGACTCCTCCGCCTCACCCACTCTGACCTGGACCGATCCTGCCCGGGACCGTCGTCGGGGCACACCTGGGGCTCGGCTGCCCTGAGCGTCCTGTGTGGCTCGTGTAACGGCCGAGCCCGCTCCCGCGAACGGATGAGCAACCCAAAGAGATCCTTCGGGGGGACCAATGAGCGAGCAGCTCGACATGCCGGCCGGCGCTACGTCGACGCCCAAGAAGACCGACTCGCCAGCGGCGGTTGAGCCTTCGCAAGTTCCACAGCAGCGCGTTCCGCAGCGCGCGCCCGAGGCCCCGCCTTCGGTGAGCACCCCCGAGCCGCAGAACGTGCAGGCGCAGGTTTTGCCTGCGCCCGCTTCCGGACGTCGACTCTCACCCCCAGTCCTACGGAGCACGTCGCCGACGTCGTGCGGGCAGTGTCCAGTGACACGGCGACCTTCAAGCATGCCGATGACGACACGATCGCCACCTCCATCTCGAAGGTCTGCACATCAGGAGCGTTGTTTGGCATCCGTCCAGGTCCGATGATCTGGGCGAAGGTTGCCAGGGGGACCGGGACACATCCCGAGTCCGTCTCGCGCGAGGAGTTCGTCAACGCCGTCGACGACTTCTGCGCGTCCGAGCGCTGACCGGAGATCATCAGGCTCTGCCCCGCTCCTTTCCTTGCGATCAGTAGTGGGGCCGAGCACCTGGTCGACCGCCTCGCGGGTCCGATCATCAGAGTCCGGCCATCGGTGCGAGTAGGTGTCCAGCGTCTCGGCCGCCGTTGCGTGTTCCAGCCGGGTCTGGACTGTCTTCACGGATTCGCCGTGCCGGATCAGCAGCGACGCGAAGTAGTGCCGGAGATCATGGAACCCGGTGCCATGCGGAGCGCCGACCCCGGCCACCAGCGGACGCCAGACGAGCAGGGAGAACGCAGTCCGCCGCAGTGCGCGGCCATCGTCGTCGGTGAAGACAAGCCCATCGGGGTGAGTGATCGGGAACTGCCGAACGTGCTCGGCCGGCTCCTCGACGACGACGCGGGGCAGCGGAATCGTCCGGTGCGATGCCGAGGTCTTCGGCGGCGCGAGGAACGCCGGCTGCGAAGGCACCAGCACGAGCTGCCGATCCACGCGGAGGGTCCGGCGCAGGAAGTCGATCCGATCGATGGTGAGCCCGAAGCACTCGCCCTGCCGCATCCCTGTCCCGGCGCCGAGGACCACGAGGGCGCGATACCGCCCGGCGACCTTGTCGATCAGCGCCTCGACGACCTTGGCCCCAGCGGCACGACCTCGCGCGGAAGCTTTCGGGGTAGCCGGGTCCCGTCGCGGGCCGATGTCCCCGCCTTGCGCGCAACGGGCTCAGCGCTGGCTGGCGAGCAGCATTGCGGCGTCCTGCGGGGCCCAGAACCATGCGGGCGGTGCTGGCGTGCCAGGTCGCCTTGCCGGTCGCGGTGAGGATGCTGTCGTCCATGTCGTCGCGGTCTTCGTGGGAGAAGACGCCGACGTCGATCCGGAAGGCCCGTGGCACCCCCGTGCCGTCAATGGCGGCCCCGTTCGTCCCGCCGCTGGACGCTGGTCAGTGCATGAATGCTGCGTATGCGATGCCGCCGACGAGCACCATCCATGCAGAGACAGCGATCCAGAAGGTGACCCACATCAGGGGGCGTCCGGCGTTGGAGTAGTAGACGCCGTTGAAGTCTTTGGTAGCTCGCAGAGAGCGGGCCGCAGAGAGGGCGGCGGGGTCCTCGACGGGGACGGGATTGAGGACGTACTCGATCGCGACGGGCTCGGTCGTGGCGGGTCCGACGAGGATGGGTGTGAGGACGGGCTCGATCGCGGTGGGGCCGACGACGAGGACTGGCTCCGTCGTGGCGGTGACGGTGGGTTCGCTGGGTTGGTCGATGGTGGTCATGGAAGGAGTCCCCCCGGGAGTTTGGTCACTGTTAGTGAGGTCTCGCGGGGCGCGGTCTGGTCGTTACGCGACCATTTGGGTGATTGGCCCGCGCGTGGCCAGGCTGTTACGAACCCGTGGCCAGCCACCTGAACGCTCGCTTCCCGAGCCATGACCGTTCCTCTGTACAGAACGACCGAGGACCGACGGCCCGGACCGCGTGATCGGCGTTTCCTGGTCTCACCGCGGAGAGCGACTCCGCGGGCGACTGGAGGAACCGAGAAATGGCGATCAAGTGGCGGTGAAGATCGCGGCCGAGGTCCAGCCGGTCCCGCCGGAGTCGCTGCCCGGTTCGCCGTTCCGGCCGGTGGAGTTCGAGGGCCTCACCCCGTACCTGGACTCGAACAGCCCGCGGCCGCGGGTGGCGTGGCGTGGCGTTCGCGCGAGCGGGATGCACGCACCCGCCCAGGGCCGCCGCCACGCCCCGTCCTCGGGGTCGAAGTCACTGAAGCGGTGGCCTGATGCGCGGGCTGTCGGTGCGCCTGAGCCCGATCGGTCGGGCCGAGGTGATCACCCCGGCGGATCAGACTCCGATCCTCGACGTCGTCGAGAACGCCCGCATGGGAGATCAGCGACGACGAGATGGAAGCCGCCCGCTCGCTGCTCGCCGCCCTGACGGTGTTGTCGTCGCGTGCGAGCTGTAGACCCTCCCCATGGTTGCGGTGGCCCCGCGTGCCTCGGGGGTCATGTCGGAGGGTGCGGCATGAGCGCCGCCGACCCGGCGACCCGGCCGGCCCGCAGCGTGCGGCGCATGACGCGGGAGAGGCTTCGGATGCTGGTGCGTGAGCTGGTCTTCGACGGCGGCGCTGTCCCGGCCTGGCACGAGCACGCGGCCTGCTCGGGGATGGACGAGACGTTGTTCTTCCCGCCCATCGAGTGCGGGCCGCTCGGTGAGGAGCGGGTCGAGCCGGCCAAGGCCGTCTGCGCCGGGTGCCCGGTGCGGGCGGCGTGCCTGACCGAGGCGATGACTCGCGACTGCTCTTCGACGAGGGCCCGTACCGCGCCGACGGGTATCGAACGCCCCGCCACCGTCGGCGCCCGCATCCGGCGCTCCGCGCTGGTCGCCATCGTGCGCCTCATCGCGCTCGTCAACTGGGCCGCGGGCATGGCCGTGTGGTTCGTGGCCGACGTCCCCATCCTCGGCACCGCCTTCGCAGTGGTCGTCGTGCTGTGGAACGTCGAGAGCCGCACGGCTGCTCGAGCACGCCGACAGGCCCCGACCGCTCGGTGGCGCGAGGGGTCAGGCGACCGCGCTCACGGACGGCCGCGGCGCGGCGGTGTCCGGGACGGCTCGGGGCAGGGCCAGGGAGGCCCCGCGGACGAGTGTCGCCGCGAAGACGATGCTCAGGATCGTCGCGGCGCCGACGACCAGCGGTCCGGTGCCCTCCAGGTGGAGCGCGACGACGACCGGTGCGCCGGCTCCGAGGTTGGCCATGAAGAACGTGCAGGGGAACAGGACGAACAGCCCCAGGAGGCCGGCTGTGCCGGCGGACCGTTCACGCAGGACCGCCGCCGCGACGGTGAAGCAGATGACCTGTGCGGCCTCGAGGACACCGATGACGAGCGGGTAGTCGAAGACCCGGAACACGTGCGGGCCCCAGTACTCGTACGCGCCGCCGTTGATCCCGATCATCTCGAACACGCAGGACATCGCGAACTCCACACCGGCGAGCCCGAAGAGTGCTCGCGGGGTCATCCGCCCCATCCGGATACGCCGCGTCCCGACCATCGCCGCGCTGGCGTACAACACGACATACCCGCTGTGCGTCCAGATCGGCTGGGGGACGTCGAAGGCGGTGAAGTGCGTGTACATGCCGGGCGTGGAGTAGAAGTACAGCATCATCGCCGCGTCGTAGAGCGGTTCGGCGAAGGCCCCGATGCCCGCGGCCAGGACGAGCAGGGCATAGAAGGGCGTCCGCTCCTTGACGCCCCACATCACGGCGACCCCGAGCGCGACGACGGTGAGGATCCAGCTGCCCCAGGTGAGGACGTCCTGCATCACCAGATTGAGGGGATGCTCGATCGGTGGTGCTGACACGGGGACGCTCCTCGGAGTCGGTCTCGACACTGCGCCCGGGGAAAGTACCGAGCGCGAGCGGTGAGGCCTTCCTCTCGACGGAGGGCATTGTCTGATCTCGACGGGGGCAATTCCGGGCGGTTGCGCACCCCGAATCCCCTCACCCCGCCCCGAGCACCCAGGAGCGGGACGGCCTAGCCGTCGTCGTCCTTCTGCGGCTGCTGCGCGGGCGCCGGTGCCTGCGGCCGGGTCTGCCCGGGAGCGGCCGGCTGGACCTGGCCGGGCATCGGCGCCGGGACGACCTGGCTGGTTCCCGGAGCGCTGGGTGCCTTGTCGTCATCGTCCGCATCGGCCTTGTGGCCGGCTCCGGTGAGGACGAGCACGAGGCCCGCGATGGCGGCCAAGGTCGCGACGACGGGTCCGATGCGTTCCTTCGTCAACACCGCGACAGGGCCCCCTCTGGCGTGGTCCGACCGTGTGCGCCACCCGGCGACGCGGATCTCGAGGGTGATCGAACCCCGGGGTCTCGTCAAGGCGTCCCGGGCGGGCTCCGGGGTCCGGGGAGCCGGCCGCGAGGGGCGGGTCAGGCCGCCACGAGGCCGTGCGGGTCGATGACGAACTTCTCGGCGACCCCGGAGTCGAACTGCGCGTAGCCCTGCGGTGCCTCGTCGATCGAGATCGTCGTGGCGTTGACGGCCTTCGCGATCTGGACCCTGTCGCGCAGGATCGCGTTCATCAGCTTCCGGTGGTAGCGCATCACCGGGCACTGACCCGTCGTGAACGAGTGCGACTTGGCCCAGCCCAGCCCGATGCGGATCGAGAGGCTGCCCTCCTGCGCGGCGGCGTCGACGCCACCCGGGTCGCCGGTCACGTACAGGCCCGGGATGCCGAGCTGACCGGCCGCCCGCGTGATCTCCATGATCGAGTTCAGGACCGTGGCCGGCGCCTCGCCCGCGTCCTTGCCGTGCCCGCGGGCCTCGAAACCCACGGCGTCGACGGCGGCGTCGACCACCGGCTCGCCGACGATCTGCTCGATCTTCTCGGGCAGCGTGCCGCCCCCGCTCAGGTCCACGGTCTCGCAGCCGAAGGTGCGCGCGTGCGCGAGTCGGTCGGCGTTCATGTCTCCGACGATGACAGCGGACGCCCCGAGTAGGTGCGCCGACGCCGCGGCGGCCAGCCCGACGGGGCCGGCGCCGGCGACGTAGACGGTGGAGCCGGTACTCACCCCGGCCGAGACGCAGCCGTGGTACCCGGTCGGGAAGATGTCCGACAGCATCGTCAGGTCGAGGATCTTCTCCATGGCCTGGTCACGGTCGGGGAAGGGCAGCAGGTTCCAGTCCGCGTACGGCACCATCACGTACTCGGCCTGTCCGCCCTGCCAGCCGCCCATGTCGACGTACCCGTACGCCGACCCGGGCCGGTCCGGGTTGACGTTGAGACAGACCCCGGTGTGCCCCTCCTTGCACATCCGGCATCGCCCGCAGGCGATGTTGAACGGGACCGAGCACAGGTCCCCCTGCTTGATGAACTCGACGTCGCGACCCACCTCGATCACCTCGCCGGTGATCTCGTGGCCGAGGATCAGGCCGGGCGGCGCCGTGGTCCGGCCGCGGACCATGTGCTGGTCCGATCCGCAGATGTTGGTGGAGACGCAGCGCAGGATCACCCCGTGCGGGCACTGGCGCCCGACGTTCGCGGGGTTCACCCCGGGTCCGTCCTTCAGCTCCAGTCCCGGGTACTCGATGTCCTGGACCTCGACCTTCATGGGTGCGATGTAGGCGACGGCCTTCATGGGCGCTCCTCGATGGCGGCATGCGCCGAGAGCCCGTCGCCCCCGACGTCGTCCTCATCGTCACCCGCGATGTGGCCTGGGTCACTCCCGCACCCGGCCCAGTGCGGGGGCCCGGGAGCCGGAGGCCCCCGACGCCCGTCTCCGTGGCGCGGATGCTGACGGCCGAGCGCCGCGCCCCGGAGGGCGTCAGTGGCCTGACGGCCGGATGTTCGGGTTCAGGTGGAACACGTTGGCCGGGTCGTACTTGGCCTTGATGGCCGCCAGGCGGTCGTACTTCGCCGGGCCGTAGGCGGCGCGGACGCGGTCCTCCTCGAAGTCGACCATGAAGTTGACGTAGCTCCCGGCGCTGCCGGCGTACGGGCGGAGGGCCTCCCAGAACGAGCGGACCCACTCCCGGTCCGCGGCGAGGGCCTCGGCGTCGGGGGCGACCGCCGCGATGTTGAACACCCACCTCGTGGACCGGCTCCCACCGAAGGCGGTGGCCTGGTCGGCGACGTCCCCGAAGGCCCCGCCCACCGGGAAGATCGGGGTGAACGACATCGGCGAGGTCTTCCGGGGGAACTGCTCGACGACGACGTCGATGGCCGCGTCGGTGAACTCGTCGAGGTAGAGCGCCTTCTCGTAGCCGAAGATCCCCCAGGGGGTGCTCTCGTCGAGCATCTGCTGCAGCGCGGTGTAGGGCATCGGGGTGATGAAGTCGACCGCGGGCGGGAGCACCGCGCGGATCGGGGCCACGGCGGCCGCGTGCTCCTCGGCGGAGTCGAAGCCGACGATCAGGAACGCCACCCCCGGACTGAAGTGGTATTGCTCGGGCACGAACGGTGCCGGCGGGGCGTTCAGGCACGCGACGAGACTGCCGGCGCCCCGCGGCAGGCCGTCGACGGCGTCGCGGATCGCGCGCAGCGCCTCGCGGGCCGAGTCCAGGGGCCAGAAGAAGAAGCCCAGGTGCACCTCGGGGCCGATCGGGGCGAGCGCGAACTCGAAGGTCGTGACGACCCCGAAGTTGCCGCCGCCACCACGCAGGGCCCAGAACAGGTCCGGGTGCTCGGTCGGCGAGGCCCGCAGACAGTGTCCGTCCGCGGTCACGACCTCGGCCGCGACGAGGTTGTCGCAGGTGAGCCCGAGCCGGCTGGTCAGCCAGCCGAAGCCGCCGCCGAGGGTCAGGCCGCCGACGCCGGTGTGGCTGATCGTGCCCCCGGTCACCGCGAGGCCGTGCTCCTGGGTGGCCGCGTCGAGGTCGGCGAGCGTCGCCCCGCCGCCGCAGCGGGCCCGGCGGGCGCCGACATCCACGGTCACCTCGTCGAGTGCGCTCAGGTCGATCATCAGGCCGTCCACGCACACGGCGGCTCCCCCGAAGTTGTGCCCGCCGCCCCGCACCGAGATCTCGAGACCCTCGTCGCGGGCGAAGGTGATCGCCGCGCCGACGTCGCCGGGCGACAGACATCGGGCGATGAGCGCGGGTCGTTTGTCGATCTCGCCGTTCCACACCGACCGGGCCGTGTCGTACTCGAGGTCACCCGGACCGAGCACCGGACCCGACATCCGGGCCCGCAGACCCTCGACGCCTCCGCTCACCGTGGCAGTCATCGCCTACCGTCCTCTCCGTCGAGAGGTGCGTGCGTCCCGTGCGCCCGCACCTGGCAGCGGATGCACCGGGCGGGCTCCCCGTGACGGGGCCATCACCACGTGGAATCGTCGGACGAATGCGCGCGATCAATGACGTGTGATGCTCGGCGATGAATCGAGCTGCGCGGTCCGACGCTACTACGGTCCGTGATGTCGGGAATAGAATAACTTCGTGCCCAGATCTCCTCACCGTGCGTGACGCCATTCGTGCGGTTGGAATTCATCGGATCTGTTACTCCCCGACGTCGGAAAGAGACGTTGCGCGACGTGATGAGCAGGTTTCCGTTCCGTGCTCAATCGCCCGGGGGTGACGAACCGAGAAGTCGGCCCACGAGCTCCCGACGGCTGCGGACCCCCACCTTGTCGAAGATCGACTTGAGGTGGTCCTGAAGGGTGTGGCGGGAGATGTGCAGGGTGCTCGCGATGGTCGTGGTGGCCGTCCCCCGCAGGACGAGCCGCGCGACCTCGACCTCGCGGGGCGTGAGGCCGTGGGCGGCGAGCAGCAGCTGCGCGATCGTGTGCCCGCCCGCCCGCTCGAGCACCACCGCGATCCGGCCGTCGGGCGGCTCCTGCAACCGGGAGGCGTGGACGTCGAGCCAGTGTCCGTCCGCGGTGCGGGCCCGGGTGCTCGGGACCCGCGGTGCGGAGGTCCCGCCACGCTCCAGGCTCATCAGCGCGGTGGCCACCGCGTGGACGGGCACGGGGAGTGGCCCGGTCGCCCGTGGCCCGTCGGTGATCAGCGAGATCAGCGCCTCGGCCTCGGGGGTCATCGCGACCACCGCCAGGTCCTCGTCGGCGAGGACCACGACGCCGGGCCGGGGTCCCGTGGCGGCGCCGCCCGGCCCGTGGAGCAGGACCGCCTGACGGAGGCCGTGGGCGATGTGCGGCCCGAGACGGGCGATCAGGTCGCCGTCGTCCCGCGCGAACCCCAGCTCGTGGTCCTCGCGGTGCAGGCACAGGTAGCCCCAGCAGTGCGCGTCGACCACCAGCGCCGCACGCAGTTCGTCGCCCAGGCCGAGCGGCCCCATGATGTCGCGGTAGCGCCCGCTGGCCGCCCGCTCGTGGCGGGTCGCGTCGTCGAGTGACGCCACGTGTCGCGACGACGTGGCGAGCGCGGCGAACTTGTTGACGTCGACGGCGCCGAACTCGTTCTCGACGAACCGGGCCTGGGCGTCGCGGAGCGGTTCCTCGGCATGCGCCCCCGTGAACAACAATGTGTCCGGATCGGCGGTGGCGAAGAACGCCGCGTCGATCGACATCACCCGCCGCAATGTCGCGAGCACTTCGTGCTGCAGGCCGGGGACGTCCAGGCCCTGATGGCAGGCCCGGACGATCTCGTGCTCGACCTGGGCCGGGCTGGCTCGCTGCGGCATGGGGCCAGTGTCCGGTCCGGTGTGCTTCCCGCGGAACCCCAATATTGTGGGATGGCCACGGTCGCGGTCCGGCGTTCACGATTCCCGGCATGACCACTGATCAGATCGACCGCAACAAGAAGATCGTCGATGCCTTCATCCAGGAATTGTTCACCACGGGTGATCTGGGCGCCGTCGACCGCTACCTGGCCCCGGAGTTCGTCGACCACGACCCGCCCGTCCCCGGCGCGCCGAACGGGGCCGAGGGGATGCGGCGCGCGGCGGCGATGTTCCGCGCGGCGCTCCCCGACTGGCACAGCGTCCCGGACCAGATGGTGGCCCAGGACGACGTCGTCGTGGAGCGGTTCGTCGCCCGGGGCACTCATCGCGGCGAGCTCATGGGCGTCGCCCCGACGGGAAAGGTGCTCGTCCTGGCCGGGATCAACGTGTTCCGGCTGGAGGGCGAACGGATCGTCGAACGGTGGGGACGGCTGGACGAGCTCGGTCTGCTCCGCCAGCTCGGCGTCCTCCCGCCGACCTGACGATGGGGTCCCGTCGGAGCCGCAGGGGGCGCCGTGCCCGAGATCGCACCCGTCGCCCGCTCCCGGGCGACAGAACTCCTGGGGCTGGCCGCGCTGGTCTTCTCCGTCCTCTACTTCGTGTCCGACGTCTGGGAGACCGTCCAGGGCGGGTTCTCCGCGCCCCAGCTCTGGCTCACCCTGGTCGCCGAGGCCGCGATCCCCGTCGTGGTGGTTGGTCTGTACCTCGCGCAGCGTCCCTCGATCGCGCGGCATGCCGCGATCGCCGCGGGGGCGTACGCGTACGCCTACCTCTTCTGATCGCGGGGGTCTGGTTCGGCTACGCGGTCGTGCGGGCCGAGGTCCTCCCGCGCTGGACCGGGGTCGCCCTCGCGCGCGGCGTCGTCGCGGTCGCGGCGTCGCAGGGCGCACCGGAGGGCGAGCAGCTCGTGGCCGCCGCCCTCCGGGACCTCGGCATCGCCGGCATGGGCGCCGGACTGCTCGTCGGCGCCCGCGGGCCCCGCTTCGTCCCCCGGGCGCCCTGAGCGCGGCGGTTCACCGCTCGATGAGCGTCATCTGCTCCTCGGAGTGGTGCCCGCCTGCGGCGGGGGTGAGCCCGTCCAGGCGGGCCAGCTGGTCGGTGGTCAGCAGCACCGCGTCCGCGCCGACGTTCTCCTCGAGCCGCGAGACCCGCTTCGTCCCCGGAATCGGGGCGAGGTCGGAGCCCTTCGAGAGCACCCAGGCCAGCGCCACCTGGGCGGGCGTCACCCCCGCCTCGTCGGCGATCGTGCGCACCTCGTCGGCCGCGGCGAGGTTGCGCCGGAAGTTCTCCTCGGCGAAGCGGGGGTTGCTGCGGCGCATGTCGTTCTCGTCGAGGTCGTCGATCGAGCGCACCTGCCCGGTCAGGAACCCGCGACCGAGCGGGGAGTAGGGCACGAGGCCGATCCCGAGCTCGCGCAGCAGCGGGAGGATCTCGTCCTGCTCCCGGGTCCACAGCGAGTACTCGGACTGCAACGCGGTGATCGGATGGGTCGCGTGCGCCCGGCGGATC
This sequence comes from Actinomycetospora sp., assembly GCF_036497245.1. Taxonomy (GTDB): domain Bacteria; phylum Actinomycetota; class Actinomycetes; order Mycobacteriales; family Pseudonocardiaceae; genus Actinomycetospora. Next base: position 10,412 of record NZ_DASXJS010000058.1, read on the forward strand.
GTGTCCGCCCATGCCTCCGAGAGCCCGATGTGGCGGACCTTGCCCGCCTCGACGAGCTCCGCGACCGCCCCGACCGTCTCCTCGATGGGCGTCCCCGGGTCCACGCGGTGCTGGTAGTAGAGATCGACGTGGTCGACGCCGAGGCGGCGCAGCGATCCGTCGACGGCGGCGCGGATGCTCGCCGGGCTCGAGTCCGCACCCTCGCGGCCGGTGTGCGAGATCAGCCCGAACTTCGTCGCCAGCACGACCTCGTCACGCCTGCCCTCGATCGCCTTCCCGACGAGCTCCTCGTTCACGTAGGGCCCGTATACCTCGGCGGTGTCGACGAGGGTGACGCCGAGGTCGAGCGCCCGGCGGACGGTGCGGATCGACTCGGCGTCGTCGGTGCCCGAGCCGGTGTACGCGGCGGACATCCCCATCGCCCCCAGGCCGATGCGGCCCACCTCGAGCGTGCCCAGCGTCGCGGTCTTCACGTGGTCGTCCTTCCCGTGGTCGGTGTGTCCACGGGGAGACTTCCCGCTCAGCCGGCGATCACCCCGCCTGCGCGCGGAACATCGGCAGCGAGCCCGTGGCGCCGCTGCGCCAGCACTGCACGCGGACACCGTGCTCGGCGAGGACACGCCCGGCGACCGTGCGCGCGTCGGCCTCCGCGGTGTGGGCGTCGACGCCGTGGGCGAGCAGCCCGGTCGACCAGAAGCGGTCGTTGCCGCTCCAGGCGAGCAGGCTCCAGCCGGAGTTGTAGCCGGTCACCGGGTGGGCGGGGTCGTTGAAGACGAGCAGGTAGAGAGCGCCCGGCCCGGACGGGACGAGACTGCCGGGGCGGCCCGGGTGCACGGTCGAGGTGGCGACGACGATGTCGGCGAACGCAGTCATGGCGAGACCCTTTCGGTCACAGGAACGTCCTGGCCCCGGTCTCGAGCCGCTGCACCCCCTGGCTTGCCGACCGCGGGCCGCCCGGAAACGTCAGTCCGTGACGTCTCGCCCGGCGGTCCGCACCACGTGAGTCGGCGCAGCTCCACGACGATCGATCGTGCGCCGCGATGGATGGCGCCACAACATCGGCCGACCGTGATCGCCCGACTTAGGGTTCCCTCACCCGGTGGCCGCGCCTAAGGTCGGGAGCGCACGACGCGGTGCTCAGGGTCCGCCCGCCCACCAGGAGGTGCCGGTGTCCGAGACGACGTCCTCGGCCGCGATCCCGTTCCACCAGGCCGTCCGGCGGTCGACGTTGGAGGCCCACCAGCGGGCCAACCACTCGCCGTTCATGGACGCGCTGTTCGACGGGCGGCTCGCGGTGGCCGACTACGCCCGGCTGGTCGAGCAGTACTCGTTCGTCTACGGCGCGCTCGAATCGGTGAGCGACGCGCTCGCCGAGCACCCGGTCGCCGGGCCGTTCCTCATCGACACCCTGCGGCGCTCCTCCCGGATCGCCGCGGACCTCGAGTTCTTCGGAGTGACCGACCCCGAGCCGCTGCCGTCCACCGCGCGTTACGCCGAACGCATCCGCGAGGTCGGGGACTGGCCCGCCGGGTTCGTGGCGCACCACTACACGCGCTACCTCGGCGACGTCGCCGGCGGCCAGGCGGTCGCGGCGCTGCTGCCCCGGCGCTACGGCGTGACCGGCGGCGGCACCGCCTTCTACGACTTCTCCGGTCTCGGCCCGGTGCCGCGCTTCCGCGAGCACTACCGCGCGCTGCTCGACGCGGCGCCGTGGGACTCCGACGAGCGCGCCCGCGTCGTCGAGGAGGTCCGGACGGCATACGACCTCAACATCGCGATGTTCCACGACCTCTGGGCGCGGGCCGAGCCGGCCGCGGCGTGAGCGAGGTGCCGCCGCACCCGCCCGTGCCGGCAATGGCCCATTGCTGTCATCAGGCGAGTGGACGGCGCCATCCACCCATCCGTCGGTCGGTCAGGCCGCCGGGGCCCTGAGGGGCTCCAGGGCCAGGTCCGCGGCCTCGTGGCCGACCCGCAGCGCCTCGGCCAGCAGGCGGAGATCGGTCGAGGTGCGGGAGACCGCGGGTGCGTCGTCCGGCGGGCGCACCTGCAGCACCTTCCCGGCCGCCCCGAGCTCGGCGAGCAGCGCCTCGGTGGCCCGGGCGCGCTCGACCCGGTCCACCCACGCGTCCACCACTCCCGGCGCGTGACGGCGCAGCCAGCGGCGCACGACCGCGTCGACGACGCCTGGCGGCTCGGCCGCGACGTGGGCCCCGGCGTGCGTGCGCAGCACGACGAGGTGGGTGGCGCCCTGGGCCAGGGCGGTGTGCACGGCGACGGGCTCGGTCAGTCCGCCGTCGACCCACCGCCGGTCCCCGAAGGCCACCGGCGGCCCGGCGAGCACCGGCAGGGTGGAGCTCGCCCGCAGCGCGCGCCGCAGCGCGGGCGGCCCGTCGAGCAGCGGCGCGAGGTCGGTCGAGGCTCCGGTCGCCGCGTCGGTGGCCATCGGGTGGTAGGTCACCGGGCTCGCAAGGATCGTCGCGAAGGGCATCGGCACCTCGCGGACGTAGACGTGCTCGACCAGGTGCTCGAGGTCGACCACGCGGCCACCGCGCAGCACCCGGCGCGGGTCGATCGTCCCGCGCATCACCGAGCGGTCGGTCCACGGCGCCATCGCCTCGCGCGCCTTCCCGGCGACCAGCCAGGCCGCGTTGAGCGAGCCGGCCGACACCCCGTAGACGTCGTCGAGCAGTGGGGTCAGGCCGTGGTCCTCGACGGCGGCCGCCATGCCGGCCGAGAACGTCGCGCGGCTCCCGCCGCCCTCGACGACGAGGGCGACCCGGCAGCGGTCCTCCCTGCCGTGGTCGCGGCGCCGGGCGAGGACGTCCAGCACGGTCACCGCGGGTCCTTCCGGCGCCCGACGACGACGGTCGCGTCGGCCTCGTCGTCGTGCTCGGCCGTCGCGGACAGGCCCGCGGCGGCGACCGCCTCCCGCGCGGCGTCGGCCTGGTGCGCGGCGCACTCCAGCAGCACGGCGCCCCCGGGCGCGAGCCAGCCGGGCGCCACGGCGGCGATCCGGCGCAGCACCCCGAGCCCGTCGTCCCCACCGTCGAGGGCGACGCGGGGCTCGTGCTCGCGGGCCTCCGGGGGCATGGTCGCGAGGCCCGCGGTCGGGACGTAGGGCGGCGAGGCCAGCATGAGGTCCACCCGCCCGCGCAGGTCGCCGGGCAGGGCCGCGTCGAGGTCGCCGTGGTGGACCTGGGCGCCCGGCGGCACGGTGCGCCGGGCGCACGCGACCGCGGCGGCGTCGACGTCGGCCGCGTGCAGGTCGACCCGCTCCACCTCGGCGGCCACCGCCGCGCCGAGCGCGCCCGAGCCGCAGCACAGGTCGACGACGACGGCGCCGGGCCGGCCGAGCGCGACGGCCCGGTCGACGAGCAGGCCGCTGCGCTGCCGCGGGACGAAGACCCCGGCGACGACGGCGACCCGCCTGCCCCGGAACTCCGCCCAGCCCAGGACGTGCTCGAGCGGCTCGCCCGCCACCCGGCGCGCGGTCATGGACTCGCACGCGGCCGGGTCGGTGGACTCGGCCAGCAGCAGGGCGGCCTCCTCCTCGGCGAACACGCAGCCCGCGGCGCGCAGCCGGGCTGTCAGGGCCGCCTCCTCCACACCGCCCAGGTTAGCGATCAGTCCTCGTCACGGAACGGTGAGCACGATCTTGCCCTGGAGGTGTCCGTGGCCCGCCCGGTCGTGCGCCTTCGCGGCGTCGACCAGCGGGAACGTGCTGTCCACGGCGACACGGACCGTGCCGGCGTCGAGCAGGCGCCCGAGCTCGGCGAGCTGGGCGCCGTTGGAGCGCACCTGGGTTCCCGAGGTCGTGACGCCGAGCTCGGCCACTTCGGCGGGGTCGTACTCGGCCAGGTACACCGGGAAGAGCGCCCCGCCGCGCCGCAGCGTGCGCAGGAGGCGCCTGCTCTCGGGGCCGCCGACGGTGTCGAGGACCAGGTCGAGGTCGTGGGCGACCTCCTCCGGACGGGTCCGCGTGTAGTCGATGAACTCGTCGGCACCGAGGTCGCGCAGGAAGGACTCGTGCCGGCCCGAGGCGACCGCGGTGACGTGGGCGCCGCGCCACGTCGCGAGCTGGAGCGCGAGGTGGCCCACGCCGCCCCCGGCACCGTTGACGAGCACCGTCGAGTGCTCGTCCAGGGCCACCGGGCGGTGCTGTGCCGCCTGGAAGGGCGGGGGGTGGTCGTGTCCGAGCGCGATGAGGAACTGCCAGGCGGTGAGCCCGGCCATGGGTGCCCCGGCGGCGTGCACGTGGTCGAGGTGGGCCGGCTTGGGGGCGAGGTCCGCGGCGGGCGCGGCGACGTACTCGGCGTAGGCGCCGCCCTCGAGACCGGGGAAGCGCAGCATGCCGAAGACCTCGTCGCCGACGGCGAATCCCTCGACGTCGGGCGCGACCGCCGCCACGACGCCGGAGACGTCCGTCCCCGGGATCAGGGGAAGGCGCGGGGGCGGCATCACCTCGGGCGGGACGTCGGGCATCCCCTCGCGCACGTACCAGTCGGGGGGATTGACCCCGACCGCGTGCACGCGGAGCAGCACCTCGCCCGGCCCCGGCTCGGGGACCGGTACCTCGTCGGGACGCAGCACCTCCGGGCCGCCGAACTCGTGCAGCCGGATCGCGGTCATCGTGTCGCTCGGCATCGCTTCCTCGTTCCCGGCGCCCGTGGGCTACCGTAGATGGAGCAGTGCTCCGACTATAACCGGGGCAGTGCTCCGAATGTCAAGGTGGAGGTGGGATGCGGGCGGACGCGCGGAAGAACTACGACCATCTGCTCGTCGTCGCGCGCGCCGTCCTGACCGAGCAGGGTGCCGACGCGTCGCTGCGCGACATCGCCCGCAGGGCGGGCGTCGGGCTCGGCACGCTGTACCGGCACTTCCCCACCCGGGAGGCGTTGCTCGAGACCCTGCTCCGCGAGAGCTTCGACGCGCTGGCGGTGCAGGCGGCCGAGCTCGAGGCGTCGAGCCCGCCACGCGAGGCGCTCGTCTCGTGGCTGCGCGACTGCGTCGCCTTCGCCCACGCGTACCGGGGCGTGACGGAGCTGATGGTGGCCGCGATCGAGGATCCGGAGTCCGCTCTCCACGGTTCGTGCGTCTCGATGCGTGCGGCGGGGACGCGGCTGCTCGCCCGGGCGCAGGACGACGGCGCGGCGCGGCCGGACGTCGACGGCACCGATCTGTTCGCGCTGGTCGCGGCGCTCGCGTGGCTCGGTGACCAGCCCGGGCTCGCGCCCCGCGCCGCCCACCTCTTCGACGTCGTCACCGGTGCTGTCCTGACCGGCTGAGCACGCGTGTTGCCCGCGCCGGCGGCGTCGGTGTGGTCGGCGGCGGTCGGCAGGTCGGGTCGTGACGACGGAGGTGCCCCGGTGCGACCGACGCGGGGCGCACACAAACGCGGCGACGAGCCGTCGCCACTGGGGGACCGACGCGCGCCGAACACAACACCCGCACGGCCACCGAACTCGGGAGGGGCAGCGTGCGGGGCCACACGTCAGGCCCGGTCCGGGCACTTCCGTCCGTGGCGGCCCATGTGTGTGCGGGACGCGTCGGTCGTGCCAGCAGGGTGTCCGGTGCCGGGCGGAGTGTGTGCGTCGCGCGTCGGTCGCACCACCGCGGTGCCCGCCGTCGGCGGGTGGGAGGGGGCGGCGCTGTCGGCGGTGCTCCTCGCAGTGGCGTGCTGCTGGTCCCCGGCACCCGGGAGGCGCTCCGGTGTGTTTCGGTGATCCCGAGGACGCACCGCGCGAGGGTCGGAGGCCGACGATGCAGTACGGCGACTATCAGCTGGAGATCTACGGGGCCGGTCTGAAGGGCGTGCTGCCCCGCTGGCCGGTCGACTTCGCCGGGCTCGAGGCCGCGGCCGCCGCGAGCCTGCCCGACTGGATCCTGAACTACGTCGCGGGCGGCGCCGGGGACGAGCGCACCCAACGCGGCAACGCCGAGGCGTTCGGGTGGTGGGGGATCGTCCCGCGGATGATGAACGGGGCCTACGAGCGGGACCTCACGACGTCGATCTGCGGCATCGATCTCCCGACGCCGCTGTTCTGCTGCCCGATCGGCGTCATCGGGCTGTGCTCGCAGGACTTCCACGGTGATCTCGCGGTCGCACGGGCCTGCGCCCGGACCGGGGTGCCGATGGTGATGTCCACGCTCTCCCAGGACCCCCTCGAGGACGTCGCGGCTGCCCTCGGCGACACCCCGGGCTTCTTCCAGCTCTACACGCCGCGCGATCGCGACGTGGCGGTCTCGTTGATCCAGCGGGCGGAGAAGTCGGGCTTCCGGGGCCTCGTCGTCACCCTGGACACCTGGGTGACCGGCTGGCGCCCGCGTGACCTCAACACGGCGAACTTCCCGCAGCTGCGGGGCCACTGCCTGGCGAACTACTTCTCGGACCCGGCGTTCCGCTCGTTGCTCGACGCCCCGCCGGAGGAGGACCTGCGCGGCGCCGTCGGGATGTGGGCGAGCCAGTTCGGCAACAGCGTGTCATGGGACGACCTGGCCTGGATGCGCGAAGCCACGGACATGCCGATCCTGCTCAAGGGGATCAGCCACCCCGACGACGCCCGGCGTGCCGTCGATCTCGGGATGGACGGGTTGTACTGCTCCAACCACGGGGGACGGCAGGCCAACGGCGGGCTGCCCGCGCTGGAGACGCTGCCCGACGTCGTCGCGGCCGCCGGCGACGTGCCGGTGCTCTTCGACTCCGGGGTGCGCTCGGGGGCCGACGTCGCGAAGGCGCTGGCGCTCGGGGCCTCCGCGGTGGGGATCGGCCGGCCCTACGCGTACGCGCTGGCGATCGGCGGCGAGGACGGGGTGGTGCACCACCAGCGTTCGGTGCTCGCCGAGACTGACCTGATCATGGCGGTGGACGGCTATCCGACGCTGGCCGACCTGCGGGCCGAGGGCACGATCCGCCGCCTGCCTCAGCAGGTGCGCTGAGGACGGTCACCCTGCCCGCGAGGGGCACACCACACAGGTCCTCGATGCTCCGGACCTGCGTGGTGTGCTGCTGATCAAGGAGGTCGGCGGCGCCAGGTGCTCCTGATCATGCGGGGGACGGGGATCAGTCGTACGCCACCATCATCGTCGCGCCACCGGTGGCGAAGTTGGGGACGTCGCCCGCGGCGGCCTGGCCCTCGGGCCCACCCATTCCGGCCTGCAGGTCCTCGAGCGAGTCGAACTGGAGCTCCGCGATGAGGTGGTACGGCGGCTGCGAGCCGTCCAGGGAGGCGCAGTGCCGGTAGGTGAAGCTCCGCATGCCGGGGATCTTCTCGGCGAGCGGGGCGTGGGTCCCGGTGTAGTACGCGTCGAAGGCAGCGGGGTCGTCGGGCTGTCCGTACAGGACCGTGAGGATGTGCATCGGGTCACCATCGCGGACACCACCCGCGCGGTCACCTGCCCGACCGGGCAGGTCTGATCTTGGGTGCAGCCCCGACGCCGGGTCAGGTGGCGCGCGGCAGGACTATCCCGCGTGCTTCTCCATGACGCCGCCGAGCCGCGGCAGCGCCTCGATGACGTTCTCCTGGGCCTTCGGGCGCAGCTTCGAGTACATCGAGGTGATGGCCTGGCGGTTCGACTTCGCGGCGCGCCGGTCGGTGACGCCCAGCAGGGCCTCGGAGACGGGCTGCGGGTGGGCGGCCAGGTAGGCGCCGAAGTCAACCGGGGGGCCCGCTTCGGAGGAAGAAGCGCAGTAGGCCATCCAGTGCGGCTCCAGGGCCTCGACGAACTCGTCGAGCAGGGTGTCGATGACGCCCCAGATGATGCCGGGCTTGACCTTCTTGACCGCGGCGTACCCGGTCTTGATCATGCCGCCGGACAGACCGCTCTTGTCCTTGACCTCGTCGTCGACCAGCGTTTCCAGGTCGGTCACGACGTATCCGCGCTTGTCGGAGTCGAGCAGGGCTGCCTTGAGGGTGACGGCCACGCGGTGAGTCCTTCCACGGGGGAGCAGGGCGCGCCGACGGTACGACACCCGATCGTGATCACCACGCCCGGCCCCGGGGCCGAATCACACGGTTGTGGTTCTCACGAGCCGTCGTCGTGGGCCCCGTCGTCGTGGGCCCCGTCGTCGTGGGCACCGACGAACTCCAGGAACGTCGCCCAGGAGTGGTCGCGGGCCCGCCGTCCGGCGAGCACGCCGAGGTGGCCGCCGGGCTCCACCGCGAACCTCAGATCCGACGACGACGTCAGCAGTTCGGTCCCGCGGCGCACCCCGGCGACCGGTGCGATCCCGTCGTCGGAGCCGGCGATGAGCAGGACGGGCGCGGTGACGTCGGCCAGGCGGACCGGGCGGTCGTCGATCCGCACGGAGTCGGTCGCGACCTCGTTGCCCCGGATGACGTGGTGGTAGACCTGCCCGAACGCCCGCCCCGGGTACGCGACCATGTTGTTCATCAGCTCGTCGACCGCTTCCATCTGCTCGAGCAGTTCGCGGTCGTCGAGGTGGGTCAGGACCGTCAGCGGCTTCGTGATGTAGCGGTCGACGCTCGCGAGCTGGAACGCCGCGCGCACCGCGGGTGCCGGGAGACCGCCGAGCAGGCGGTAGGCCGTCGTGAAGATCTGGCCGCCGGTGTACTCGGCGATCGACCGGAACGGGGCGACGATCGGCACCGCATCGACGTCGACGGGCGAGGCGAACGCCGTCACGGAGGCGACCGGGAGCTCGGCGTGCCCCGCGACGGTGAGCAGGACGAACAGCCCGCCCAGACTCCAGCCCGCGAGGTGCACCGGGCGCGCAGGCCCGCCCTCGCCGTCGCCCGCGGTGCCGGGCGCGGCCTCCTCGGCCGAGACGCGGGTGACGGCCGCGGGGACGACGTCGTCGACCCACGTCTCCAGGCCCCGGCGGCGGCCCCGCCAGAACGCGGCGTCGTAGGTGACGACGTAGACCGTGCGGCCCTGCTCGAGCAGGAACTCGACGAGGCTGTTCCCCCGGCGCAGGTCGAAGGCCAGGTCGGGCGCGCCGAGCGGGGGTACCAGCAGGATCGGGTCGCCCACCCCGGTCGGTCCGTCCGGGAGGGGCGCGTACCGGTAGAGGGTCCAGCCGCGGTCGCCGGTCACGGCGATGCGGGGCATCCGCCGGGTGTCGGCGAGGTGCCCAGTGACGATCCGGTCCCGGACGTTCACCGCCGCGGCGCCGACGCGGTGCATCACGGACCCCGCCTCGTGGAGCGCGGCGCCGACGACCGCGGGCAGCGGGCCCGAGCCGTCCGACGGAGGCTCGGTGGGCGCGACGCCGTCGTCCGGGACCGAGGACGACGTGGACGGGGCGGTGGGCACCGCCGGATCGTAGGGCTGATCGGGGGATGCCGAGTGGTCGGTGTCGTCCGTTCGTCGCCGGACGACTCCCGGGGGTGACGCGACGAGCGGCCGTCCTGCCGCGACCGGCAGGCATCCACCCTGCTCGACGCAGCGTCCGGACGTGACTCCGACGAGTGAGCCCGGCGCCCACTCGGACGCATGACATCCCGCCTGATCGTCCGAGGGACGACTACACCATTCGTCCGTTTGACTGGGCACATGGCGCCCGGACCGGGGCGGAGCCCGGGTGCCCTGGCCCGGGTGGCGACCCGCCCGGGCGGTCGAGGAGAAGGAGTCCACGGTGGAACCGAGGTCGGTGTCGGCCGGTACGACGCCCGCGCCCGCGGGTGTCGACGGCGGGATGTTCGACCCCGGATCGCCCGGGAGGTTCGACCCCGCCGCGGCGTGGGTGCGGCTCACTACGGACGACGGGCCGGGAGCGCGGCGTCGGCGGGTCGCGGTGGCGGGCGTGTCGATCATGGGCGCGGCCGCGGTCAGCACGGCGGTCTTCCAGACGGTCACCGGGACCTCGACGTCGCTGGCGATGACGCCGGGCCTCGGTGCGCTGTTCGCGGGGGTCCAGACCCCGACCCCCGAGGGCCCGGCGGTGGCGCCGACCGCGCTCGCGGCGCCCGCCATCACCGACCTCGGCCCGACGCCCGGGACCGTGGCCGCACCCCCGCCCAGCACCCAGGTCGGCCTCCAGGCGCATCGCGGGCCGCTGCCCGGCCCCGGCGAGGCGGCGGGCCCGGCCGCACCGGCCTTCCCGGCTCCGGTCGTGGGGGGTCCGGCGGGTGGGGCCGGCGGGGGCGCCGGGCCGGCCGCGCCTGCGCCCGGATCGTCGGGGCCCGGGTCCTCGACGGGAGCATCGCCGACCGGGCCGACCTCCACGAGCCCGACGTCGACCCGGCCCCCGTCCACCGCCCCACCGTCGACGACGACACCCCCGGCCTCGACCCCGCCATCGACCACGAAGCCGCCGACCACGAAGCCGACGACCACGAAGCCGACGACCACGAAGCCGCCGACGACCACGAAGCCGCCGTCGACGACGAAGCCTGTCCCGACGACGAAGCCCATCCCGACGACGAAGCCCGTGTCGTCGGCGCCGTCCTCGATCCCCTCCGTGCCCTCCTCAGCTCCGTCATCGGCCTCGTCGTCGGCGTCCTCGAAGCCTTCGGGGGACTCGTCCTCCTGAGGCCCTCGAGGGTCGGTCTGTGCGGGTGGTCGCGCCGAGACCGGTTCGCGTCGTTGGGCAGTCCGTGTCGGTGATGCGTGCGAAGATGCCGCCGTACGGGTGGACCCGAGGCGTCTGCCCACGAGAGGTGTCCGGACGTCGCCGTCGGCGGCCGGGTCGGGGGTGGACCAGACGATGAGTGAGCCGGATCGCGAGCCACGGGACGCCGACCCGTTCGCCAGGCCACAGGGGGAGCAGGCGGGGTCGGACCCTGGCTCGACGGGTTCCGGCGCGTCGGGTTCGACGGGCTCGGGTTCGGAGAGCGGCGGCTACCCGCCGCCGACCGAGTACCCCGGCAGCGGCTCCGCGGCGGGCCCGGCGTCGGAGCCGTCGGGGGCGTCGCCGTACGACTCCGGCTCCTTCAGCCGGCCCGGGTACTCCCCGACGGGCTACTCCCAGCCCGGGGAGCCCCAGCCGGGATACGGCCAGCCCGGATACCCGCAGTCCGGGTACGGCCAGCCCGCCTACGGCCAGTCGAGCTACGCCCAACCCGCCTACGCCCAGCCCGGTTACGGCCAGCCCGGGTACGGCCCGCAGCCCTACCCGCCGGGTCAGCAGCAGGCGCCCTACGGCTATCCCGGCCAGGCGAACGCGCCGACGAACGGGCTGGCGATCGTCTCGCTGGTGCTCTCGCTGCTGGGCCTGTTCTTCTACGTCACCGCGATCGGCGGGGTGATCTGTGGGCACATCGCCCGGCGCCAGATCCGGGAGGGCCCCGAGTCGGGCGACGGGATCGCGCTCGCCGGCCTGATCATCGGCTACATCATCCTGGCCCTGGGCGTGCTCTTCATCGTCTTCCTGGTCGTCGTGTTCATCGGCGCGGCCGCGTCGTCCGGTGTCAACTCCATCTGACCCACCGGCCGACCCACCGACGACGACCGCCCCCGGCTCCACCTGGGAACCGGGGGCGGCATCGGGTGATCGGTGGGGTCAGCGGCGCCCGAGACGCAGGGCGCGGCGCTGTTCGGCGCGCAGCTGGTAGACGACCACGGGCAGCACGACGAGGGCCACGAACGGCAGGCCCACCATCGGCAGCACGAACAGGCCGAGCAGACCGAGGGCCATGACGACGAGTGCGGTCACCGGCGACGTCGCCAGGTGACGGGCACGGACCAGCGCCTCCGGCGTGGGCCGGGCGGTACTGGTGGAGAAGCGATCGGCGCGCAGGTCCGGCAGACCGACGCGGGGGAGGGTCGGGGGGTTGTAGGGCAGTGCCATCGGGAGCGCGCAATCCTTAGTCGTCGGGGGTGGACCGTGCGGCGGGGGGACGTGCACCGGGCTCGTTCGTGATCGATCGAGCCCGGCATGGAGTGAGACGTGTCGTCCCGGGCCGGGTTGCCCTCGGCGCAGGTGTCGATTCGGCAACGACGGGCGGGACGTGCGAGGTCCCGCCCAGTCTGCTCGGTGTCCCCCACACGGACCAGGACACAGTGGAGTGGTTGTCCTCGTAGGCTCTCCGCCCGTGGCTTCCGCGAATCATGGCGACGCCGGTGTCGACGGCGTGGATCCCGAGGTAGACGCGCTCCTGGCCGGCTTGCGCGAGCGGGGCGAACCGGCGATGTTCGCCGGCACCGACACCGTCGGGGGCGTCGACGCGGCCCGGGCCCGGTTCGCGGCGCTGATGACGGAGACGGTGCGCCCGGTCCACGGCACGCCGGAGCTCGTCGGGGACGGCCCCGTGCCGCTGCGGGTGCACCGCCCGGCGGCAGAGGAGTCCGGCGCCCTCGTCGTGCACGTCCACGGCGGCGGCTGGGTCCTCGGCGGCGGCGACGTCTACGACCCGGTCGCGCAGCGTCTGGCCGACGACACCCACGCCGTGGTCGTGGCCGTCGACCACCGGCTCGCCCCCGAGCACCCCTTCCCGGCGCCGTACGACGACGTCCTCGCCGCGGTCGACTGGGTGGTCGAGCACGCGGCACGCTGGCACGCCGACCCCACGCGCCTGGGGCTCGCCGGCGACAGCGCCGGGGCGAACCTCGTCGCGGGGGCGGCGCTGGCCCGCCGCGACGCGGGCACGCCCGCCGTCGCGACCCTGCTGGTCTACCCGCCACCGGACTTCGAGGGCCGCTACCCGTCGGTCCGCGAGAACGGCGCGGGGTACTTCCTCACCGCCCAGGACGTCGTCGCCTGCAGCAAGCTCTACCTGGCCGGGACGTCGCCGCGGGGCGAACCGCGGGTCTCGCCGATGCGCGCGGGGCTCGCCGGGCTCGGCCCGACGGTCGTCGCCACCGCCGGGTTCGACCCGTTGCGCGACGCCGGGCACGCGTTCGCCGAGGCGCTCGCCGACGCGGGCGTCGACGTGCGGCGGCGCGAGCATCCCTCACTGATCCACGGGTTCCTCGGCTTCACCGGGGTCTCCGGGGCGTGCGACGCCGCCGTCGCGGCCCTGAACGCGGAGCTCGCCGACCTGCTCGCACCGGGAGGCACCTGGTGACCACCCCGCGCAGCACCGAACTGGCGGCCGACGGCCGGTTCCACCGCCAGCCCAACCACTTCGACGCCCGCATCACCGCGGACGGCTCCTCGGGGTGGCCGGTCGAGCCCGGGCGGTATCGCCTGGTCGTCTCGCTGGCCTGCCCGTGGGCGCACCGGTCGGTCATCGTGCGCCGCCTGCTCGGGCTCGAGGACGCGATCTCGCTGGCCGTCGTCGACCCGATCCGCGACGACCGCGGCTGGCGGTTCACCCTCGACGAGGGCGGGGTGGACCCGGTGCTCGACATCGGCTTCCTGAGCGAGGCCTACGCCGCCACCGACCCGGACTACGAGCGCCGCGTCACGGTCCCGACGATCGTCGACACCCGCACCGGGCACGTCGTCACCAACGACTACCCGCAGATCACCCTCGACCTGTCCACGGAGTGGCGCGCCCACCACCGGGCGGACGCCCCCGAGCTCTACCCGGAGCACCTCCGCGAGGAGATCGACGCGGTGAACGAGGGCGTCTTCACCGACGTCAACAACGGCGTCTACCGGACCGGGTTCGCGATGTCGCAGGCCGCGTACGAGGAGTCGTACACCGCGTTGTTCGCCCGCCTCGACCAACTCGACGCGCGACTGGCCGAGCGCCGCTTCCTCGTGGGGGAGCAGCTCACCGAGGCCGACGTCCGGCTGTTCACGACGCTGGTCCGGTTCGACGCCGTCTACCACGGTCACTTCAAGTGCAACCGGCAGAAGCTCGGCGAGTTCGAGCACCTCTGGCCGTACGCGCAGCGGCTGTTCGCGACCCCGGGCATCGGCGACACGGTCGACTTCGACCACATCCAGCGCCACTACTACGGCACCCATCCCCGGGTGAACCCGACGCGGATCGTGCCGCTGGGGCCGGATCGCGGGAGGTGGCCTCCGGCCTCGTGAGCACTCATCCGTGCCATGGCACGGATGAGTGCTCACCAGGGCTCCGCCCACCTACTCGAACGAATGTTCCGCCGTCGGGTAGACGCCCTCGCGGACCTCGTCGGCGAACTGCTGGGCCGCCCCGCCCAGCGCGCCCGCGAGGTCGGCGTAGCGCTTGACGAACCGCGGCGCCTTCCCGGTGTTCAGCCCGGCCATGTCCGGCCACACGAGCACCTGGGCGTCGGTGTCCGGGCCCGCGCCGATCCCGACGGTCGGGACCCGCAGTTCCGCGGTCACCCGCTTCGCGACGTCGGCCGGAACCATCTCGAGCACGACGGCGAACGCCCCCGCCGCCTGCACGGCCAGCGCGTCCTCGATCAGCTTGTCGGCACCCGCGCCCCGGCCCTGCACGCGGAACCCGCCGAGGGTGTGCTCGCTCTGCGGGGTGAACCCGAGGTGGGCCATCACGGGGATGCCCGCGTCGGTGAGCGCGCGGATCTGCTCCGCGTAGTGCGCCCCACCCTCGAGCTTGACCGCCGACGCGCCGCCCTCCTTGAAGAACCGGACCGCGGTCTCCAGGGCCTGCGCGGGGGAGGACTGGTACGAGCCGAACGGCAGGTCGGCGACGACGAGGGCCCGCGAGACCCCCCGGACGACGGCCTTGGTGAGCATGAGCAGTTCGTCGACCGACACCGGGACCGTCGAGTCGTAGCCCAGCATGTTGTTCGCGGCGGAGTCGCCGACGAGCAGGACCGGGATCCCGGCACCGTCGAAGATCCGCGCGGTGGGGAAGTCGTAGGCCGTGAGCATCGGCCAGCGCTCGCCGTTGTCCTTCCACTGCTGCAGGTGGTGGATGCGGACCCGCTTGGGAGTGCGGGGCGAGCCTTCCGGCGTGCGGGCAGCCTGCTGTTCGGGTGACGTCATCGTCATGTCCTCCTGCCTCGAGGCCCGCGGTGCGGGTCCCCGGGCGTGCCGAGGGTCGTGGTCGGACAGCCGGAGCGTGGCACCACGGACCGCTCCGGCGAAGCGACCGGCCCCACGGTGGGACGAGCTTCACAACCACGACGCCCTCCGACCCCTCCGACGGGGGCCGACGGAGGGCCCACCGGGCGATTGCGAGGATGACCCGCGTGCAGCGACGGGGCGCGGGGATCGACGGCCGGGGACGAGCGGAGCTCGACGACGGGGGCGGCATCGACGCCGCCGCGTCCCTCCCGGGGCCACGTCCCCGCCCGCGACGCCGGATGGCGGTCCGGGTCCTCGCGGTCGCCGCGGTCCTGGCCGCCGCCGCGGGGTGCGCCGACGCCACGCCCGGCCCCGCGGCCTCGTCGTCGTCGGCGCCCCCGGCGACCAGCGCAGGCCCGGCCCCGACCCCGGACCTGAGCCGGTTCTACGGCCAGCACGCGACCTGGGGGTCCTGCCTGCCGTTCGCCACCACCGACGACCAGCGGCAGTACTACGGGCAGCCCGGGCTGGAGTGCGCGAAGGTCGACGTGCCCGCCGACTACGCGAACCCGCAGGGCCGGACCGCACAGATCGCGATCTCCCGGTTCAAGGCCACCGACCCGACCCAGCGGATCGGCTCGCTGCTGGTCAACCCCGGTGGACCGGGTGCCTCCGGGATCGAGATCGCCTCGCAGCTCTCGCTGCTGATGAAGAACACCGAGGTCGCCCGCAAGTTCGACCTGGTCGGCTTCGACCCCCGTGGGATCGGGGCGAGCACCCCGACGATCCGCTGCCTGACCGCCCAGCAGCAGGACACCCAGCGCAGCACGGACATCCTCGACCCGTCCCCGGCCGGCGTCGCCCGCGCCGAGGCCGCGGCCCACCAGACCGCTGACGGGTGCGCCCAGAAGACCGGGGTGGACCAGCTCGCGAACGTCGGCACCCGCGACGTCGCCCGCGACATGGACGTGCTGCGTTCGGTGCTCGGGGACAAGCAGCTGAACTACCTCGGCTACTCCTACGGCACACGGATCGGCTCCACCTACGCCGAGGAGTTCCCGAAGAACGTCCGCGCGATGGTCCTCGACGGAGCCGTCGACCCGGACCAGGACCCGACCCAGCAGCTCGTCGACCAGGGCCGTGGGTTCCAGGGGGCGTTCGAGGCGTTCGCCAAGGACTGCGCCGCGAAGCCCGGCTGCCCCCTCGGTCCGGATCCCACGCAGGCCACGGCCCGCTACCAGCAGCTGACCCGCCCGCTGCTCACGAAGCCGATCAAGCTGCCGGACGGCCGCGAGCTCTCCTTCAACGACGCGCAGCAGGGCACCATCCAGGCGCTCTACGCCACCTCGATGTGGCCCGACCTGCGCCAGGGGATCACCGAGCTGGCCCAGGGCCAGGGGCAGACGCTCATGGGCCTGGCCGACCAGTACTACGACCGCGCCCCGGACGGGACGTACTCGCCGCAGCAGGACGCGTTCAACGCGATCCGGTGCGTCGACGACCCGCGCGTGACCGACCACGCCCAGGCCCTCGACCGCGCGAACCGCTACAACGAGGCCGCCCCGTTCCTCGACTCCGGCCGCGGCCCGAGCCAGGCCCTGGACACCTGCGCGTTCTGGCCGACCCCGCCCACCGGCGGCCCGCACCTGCCCAAGGCACCCGGTCTCGCGCCGCCGCTGGTGGTCTCCACGACCGGTGACCCGGCGACGCCGTACCAGGCGGGCGTCGAGCTCGCGAAGTCGCTGAACGGTTCGCTGCTGACCAAGGTCGGCGACCAGCACACGGCGTCGTTCCAGGGCTTCCCGTGCGTCGACGCGATCGTGACGCGCTACCTCGTGGACGGCACGCCGGCTCCCGCGGGGGCCCGCTGCGCGGACACCGGCTGAGTGATGCTCGTCCGTGCGCGAAGGCCAGGACCCCCCTGTGACGTCCCTGTAACACCGTCTCCTTAGGGTCCCAGACATGGATCGGCAGCAGGAGTTCGTCCTGCGGACGCTCGACGAGCGCGACATCCGTTTCGTGCGGCTGTGGTTCACCGACGTGCTCGGGTATCTCAAGTCGGTGGCCATCGCGCCCGCCGAGCTCGAGGGGGCGTTCGCCGAGGGCATCGGGTTCGACGGATCGTCCATCGAGGGCTTCAGTCGCGTCTACGAATCGGACATGGTCGCCAAGCCCGATCCGTCGACGTTCCAGGTGCTGCCCTGGGAGGACACCGACGGCGATCACTACTCGGCGCGGATGCTGTGCGACATCACGATGCCGGACGGCTCGCCGTCGTGGGCCGACCCGCGCCACGTGCTGCGCCGCACGCTCTCCCGCGCGGCCGAGGCCGGCTTCACCTGCTACGTCCACCCGGAGATCGAGTTCTACCTGCTCCGCGGGCTTCCCGACGACGGGTCGGCGCCGCTCCCGGCCGACACCGGCGGGTACTTCGACCAGGCCAGCCACGACGTCGCCCCGCACTTCCGGCGCCGCTCCATCGAGGCGCTCGAGGCGATGGGGATCTCGGTCGAGTTCTCCCACCACGAGGGCGGGCCCGGCCAGCAGGAGATCGACCTGCGCTACGCCGACGCGCTGACGATGGCGGACAACATCATGACGTTCCGCTACCTCGTGAAGGAGGTGGCGATCACCCAGGGCGTGCGGGCGTCCTTCATGCCGAAGCCCTTCACGAACCACCCCGGCTCGGCCATGCACACCCACGTCAGCCTCTTCGAGGGCGACCAGAACGCCTTCCACGACGCCGCCGAGCCGTTCGAGCTGTCCAAGACCGGCAAGGCGTTCGTCGCCGGCGTGCTGCGCCACGCCCGCGAGATGTCGGCGGTGACCAACCAGTTCGTGAACTCCTACAAGCGCCTGGTGGTCGGCGGCGAGGCCCCGACCGCGGTGTGCTGGGGCCACGCGAACCGGTCCGCGCTGGTCCGGGTGCCGATGTACTCGCCGGGCAAGGCGTCCTCGCGGCGCGTCGAGGTCCGCTCGCTCGACTCCGCGGCGAACCCCTACCTGGCCTACGCGGTGATCATCGGCGCGGGGCTCAAGGGCATCTCCGAGGGCTACGAGCTGCCGCCCGCGGCCGAGGACAACGTCTGGTCGCTCACCGAGGGGGAGCGGCGGGCGATGGGCTACCAGACGCTGCCGCAGAACCTCGACGGTGCGCTGCAGTCCTTCGAGCAGTCGGACCTGATGGCCGAGATCCTCGGCGAGCACGTCTTCGACTTCTTCCTGCGCAACAAGCGCTCCGAGTGGGACAACTACCGGCGCAACGTGACGCCCTACGAGCTGTCGACGTACCTGCCTATCCTGTAGCGCCACGCGCATGTGAGTGGATGTCGTCGTCCGGACGACCCCGTCCGTTCACCGGGCGCGTGCGCCTAGAGTTGGTCGCGTGACCGCTCCCCGAACGGCCCGGGACGGCCGTCCCGCGCGGGCTCCCGCGCGCCTGGGGCTCACCGATGCCGACGCGGGGCCCCGCCTCGCCGACCTCGGCTGGTGGGACGGCGACGACGCGGTCCCCGCGGCGGCCCTCGTCGTCTGGGCCCTGGCCCGGGCGGCCGACCCGGATCTCGCACTCGTCGCCGTCGAACGCCTCCGGGAGGCCCTCGACGAGGACGCCTGGGCCGAACTGGACCGCGAGCTGCGGACCGATCAGGGCCTCCGCGGTCGGCTCTTCGGCGTGCTGGGCGGGTCGACGGCGCTGGGCGAGCACCTGGTCACCCAGCCCGAGCGCTGGCGGATGCTGCGCACCGTCGCCGCGCCCGGGCGGGTGTTCGACGCGTCGCGGCTGCCCACCGCCGACGACCGCAGGCGCACCCATCTCGACGCCATCGGCGCGAAGCCCGACGACCCCGCCCCGGTCGCGACGGTCACCGGTCACGCCGCGGTGGAGCTGCTCCGCCTGGCCTGGCGCGACGACGTGCTGGTCCTGGCCGGCGCCGACCTGCAGGCGGTCTGCGAGCCGGAACTTCCGATCCTGCCCGTCGACGTGGTGTGCGCCCAGCTCGCGGACCTCGCCGCGGCCGGGCTGGAGTCCTCGCTCGCCGTCGCGCGCGCGGAGGTCGGGCCCGAGCGCGCCGGCGATCACCGCCTCGCCGTCATCGGGATGGGCAAGTGCGGCGGCCGCGAGCTGAACTACGTCTCGGACATCGACGTGATCTTCGTGGCTGACGGCACGGTCGACTCCGCGACCAAGGTGGCGGCGGCGATGATGCGCGTCGCCACCGAGGCGTTCCTCGAGGTCGACGCCAACCTGCGCCCCGAGGGCCGTTCCGGCCAGCTCGTGCGCACCCTCGAGGGCCACGTCTCCTACTACCGGCGGTGGGCCCGGACCTGGGAGTTCCAGGCGCTGCTCAAGGCCCGCCCCATCGCGGGGGACCTCGAGCTGGGGCGGGAGTACTGCGAGGCGCTGGCGCCGATGGTGTGGAGCGCCGCCGACCGCGACGACTTCGTCGCCGACGTCCGGGCCATGCGCCGCCGCGTCGAGGACCACATCCGCCACGATCACGCCGACCGAGAGCTCAAGCTCGGCCGCGGCGGCCTGCGCGACGTCGAGTTCGCCGTCCAGCTGCTCCAGCTGGTCCACGGGCGCGGGGACGAGACGCTCCGCGGGCAGAACACCCTCGAGACCCTCGCCGCGCTCGGGGAGGGCGGGTATGTGGGCCGCGACGACGCCGCGAACCTGGCCGCGTCGTACCGCTTCCTGCGGATGCTCGAGCACCGGGTGCAGCTGCAGAAGCTGCGTCGTACCCACCTGTTCCCCTCCGACGAGGACACCGCGGGCCTGCGCTGGCTCGCGCGGGCCGCGAAGCTGCGCCCGGACGGGCGGCGCGACGCCGTCGGGGTCCTGCAGACCGAGCGGTCGCGCACCACCGTCCGGGTCCGGCGGCTCCACGAGAAGCTCTTCTACCGGCCGCTGCTGGAGTCGGTGGCCCGCGTGCCGGGCGAGCAGCTGGTGCTCACCGAGTCCTCCGCGACGAAGCGCCTGGCCGCGCTGGGCTGGAGCTCGCCGTCGGGGGCGCTGAAGCACGTGGCCGCGCTGACCTCCGGGACCAGCCGCGCCTCACGCATCCAGCGGGCGCTCATGCCGGTCCTGCTCGACCGGCTGGGCACCACCGCCGACCCCGACCACGGCCTGCTCGCCTACCGGAAGGTCTCCGAGGCGCTGGCCGACACCCCGTGGTTCCTCGCGCTGCTGCGCGACGAGGGGCTCGCCGCCGACCGGCTCTGCTACGTCCTCGGCACCTCGCGCTGGGTCGCGGAGATGATGCCGCGGTCCCCCGAGGTGCTGCGGATGCTCGGCGGCGACGGGCCGTCCGCCGAGCTCGTGGCGCGGGACCCGGCCGAGGTCGCCAAGTCGTTGCGCGCCGCGGTGGGCCGGCACGCCGACCCGCGCTCGGCGGGCAACGTCGCCCGATCGCTGCGCCGGGTCGAGCTGCTGCGGATCGCGTGCGCCGACCTCTTGGGGCTCACCGACGTGCCGCACGTGTGCGCGGCGCTCTCGAGCGTGTGGGTGGCGGTGCTGCAGGCCGCGCTCGACGCGGCCGAGCGTGAGCGCGTCGGGTCCAGCCCGGCGCCCGCGACGATCGCCATCATCGGCATGGGCCGGCTCGGCGGCGCGGAGCTGGGGTACGGCTCGGACGCCGACGTCGTCGCGGTCTGCGAGCCCGCCGAGGGCGTCAGCGACCAGGAGGCGACCACGTACGCCCGTGGCGTCGTCGAGGCCGTCACGGCGGCCCTCGGGGCGCCGAGCCCGGACCCGCCGCTGGAGGTCGACACCAAGCTGCGGCCCGAGGGCCGGACCGGGCCGTTGGTCCGCACGCTGTCCTCGTACGCCGACTACCTGCGGCGATGGGCGGCCACGTGGGAGAGCCAGGCCCTGCTCCGGGCGCGGCCGGTGGCCGGGGACGCGGGGCTAGGCGAGCGGTTCTGCGAGATGATCGCCCCGTTCCGGTATCCCGTCGCCGGGCTCCCGGAGTCGGCGGCCATGGAGATCCGCCGGATGAAGGCCCGCGTGGACGCCGAGCGACTCCCACGAGGGGCCGACCGGGCGCTGCACACCAAGCTCGGCATCGGCGGGCTCGCCGACGTCGAGTGGACCGTGCAGCTCCTGCAGCTCCAGCACGCCGGGCGGCTGCCCGCACTCCGGACGACCTCGACGCTCGACGCCCTCGCCGCGCTGGCCGACGCCGAGCTGCTCTCCACCGCCGACGCCGCGGCGCTGGCGGCCGGGTGGACGGCCGCGACCCGGGTGCGGGGGATCGCGACGCTCGTGCGCGGCAAGGCCACCGATCAGCTGCCCCGCTCGGGGCGGGAGCTGGCGGCGATCGCGTCGGCGCTCGGCTACCCGGAGGACGACCCGGGCGCGTGCATCGACGACTACCGGCGGGTCACGCGGCACGCCCGCGCCGTGGTGGACGAGGCGTTCTCCGCGGTCTGACCGGCCGGCAGCCGTCGTCCTTCTGAGCGAGGGGCCCCTTCGCTCGACTAGATCGGCGAGGGGTGCCCTTCGCCGGAACCTGATGAGTGTCGGCTGGCGTCCGGGTGGGGTGACCCGTCATCATCGAACATGTGTTCGACGAGCGAGGCCCGGCGCAGCGCCGGAACGAGCGGTCGGGCGCCTTGCAGCGCACGGAGGTCCGCCGGGTGTGGGTGGATCTCGCCGTCGCCTATCCGCGCCCGGCGGGCAGGCCGCCGCGGCCGGTCCCGGACGGCGTGGACCTGCAGAGCCGCGTCCCGGGCGAGCTGCTCGGGTGGCGGCGGACGACGACGGGGGAGTGGGTCGGCTGGGTCTGCGTGCCGATCAGCCAGGGCGAGGAGGTCCGCTACGTCTACCAGTACGTGGCGGCCGGGGCCCTCTCCCCGCGGGAGGACCTGCGCGACCGGCGCTGACCACGGCCGCCGCCGGGAAGATCGACGACGGTTTCCGGACACCCAGTGTCTGGAACGCGACTTTTCTGACACAGCACGACGGCCCGGCCACCCCTGGCGGGGCGACCGGGCCGTGGTGCGTCAGCTGCCGGCGATCAGCAGTTGTAGTACAGCTCGTACTCGTACGGGTGCGGCCGCAGGCGCATGCCCGTCACGTCGTCGCGCTTGAGCTCGACCCACTTCTCGATGAGGTCGGACGTGAACACGCCGCCCTCGAGGAGGTAGTCGTGGTCGGACTCGAGGTTGTCGAGCGCGGACTCGAGACCGGCAGGCACCTGCGCGATGCCCGCGGCCTCCTCGGGCGGGAGCTCGTAGAGGTCCTTGTCGACCGGCGTCGGCGGCTCGATCTTGTTCCGGATGCCGTCCAGGCCGGCCATCATCATGGCCGCGAAGGACAGGTACGGGTTGCCCGACGAGTCGGGGCAGCGGAACTCGAGGCGCTTGGCCTTCGGGTTGTTGCCCGTGATCGGGATGCGGACGCATGCCGACCGGTTGCGGTTCGAGTAGACCAGGTTGATCGGGGCCTCGAAGCCGGGCACCAGGCGGTGGTAGGAGTTCAGCGTCGCGTTGGTGAAGGCGACCAGGCTCGGCGCGTGGTGCAGGATGCCGCCGATGTAGTGCCGGGCCATGTCCGAGAGGCCTGCGTAGCCGTTCTCGTCGTAGAACAGCGGCTCGCCGCCCTTGAACAGCGACTGGTGGCAGTGCATGCCCGAGCCGTTGTCGCCGGCGATCGGCTTCGGCATGAAGGTGACGGTCTTGCCCGCCTGCCACGCCGTGTTCTTGATGATGTACTTGAACAGCTGCAGGTCGTCCGCGGCGTGCAGCAGCGTGTTGAACTTGTAGTTGATCTCGGCCTGACCGCCGGTGCCCACCTCGTGGTGCAGCTTCTCCAGCTCGAAGCCCGCGTTGGTGAGGTTGGTGCCCATCGCGGCACGCAGGTCCGAGGTCTGGTCGGTGGGCTCGACCGGGAAGTACCCGCCCTTGGCGGCGATCTTGTAGCCCTTGTTGCCGCCCGGCTCGTCACGGCCGGTGTTCCAGACACCCTCGATCGAGTCGACCTTGTACATCTGGGTGTTCATCGTCGACTCGTACTGCACCGAGTCGAAGATGTAGAACTCGGCCTCGGGGCCGAAGAAACAGGTGTCGGCGATGTCGACCGTCGACAGGAAGTTCTCCGCCTTGCGGGCGACGTTGCGCGGGTCGCGGCTGTAGGCCTCGAGCGTCAGCGGGTCGTGGACGAAGAAGTTCATGTTCATCGTCTTCTGGGCCCGGAACGGGTCGATGCGCGCGGTCGCCACGTCGGGCAGCAGCGTCATGTCCGACTCGTTGATGGTCTGGAACCCGGTCACCGAGGAGCCGTCGAAGGCGAGGCCGTCGGTGAAGACCGAGTCGCCGAACTCCGAGGCAGGCACGGTGAAGTGCTGCATCTGGCCGGGGAGGTCGCAGAACCGGACGTCGACATACTGCACCCCCTCGTCGGAGATGTACTTGAAGACCTCGTCCTGGTTGTTGAACACCCTCGCTGGCTCCTTCTCTGGCCGGACACTGTGGTGCGGGCGAGCGTCGGGACCCCCGCCCGGTCGGGGTTCGCTCACCACATCAGGTGACCCCGGACGCTAAGCGGCCGGCGTTACTCGCTTGTCGCACCGGTGTTTCGCAGCAGTTAACGGGACAGACTCACAGTTCCGAGCTCCGTCTCATTGTCCACTGCCGAGTCGTGGACGAGCCGATCGGCGACGTTGCCGTGGCGCATCCCGACGCCGCGGCACCGTAGCCTGTCAGAGTGTCGTGGATTCGTGAATGGCTCGCCGACGAGGGGCCTGATCGGGCGTCGACACAGCGCACGGAAGGTCCGGAAGGTCGGGATCGGCCGGGCGCGCCGACACGTCGAGTACCCGATGCTGCGCCGAACGGGTCGCGCACGTCGTCGCGGACGGGGCCCTCGGCAGACGCGGGGACGGTGCCCGACGCGGAGGGCTACCCGGGTCGCGATCTGGGCCTCCCCGAGGAGGGGCCGGGGTCCGTCGCGGCCCCCCTGCGCCGCGCGGGCCAGTTCCTGCTCGACCTGCTGATCGGTGGCCTGGTCGCGTCCGCGATCAGCTTTCCGGCGCCGAACTATCTCAGCCTGGCCGTCTGGGCGGTGCTGGTGACGCTGCCGGTGGCGGTCCTCGGGCAGACGCCCGCGATGGTCCTGACGGGGCTGCGGGCCGTGCGGGTGGACGGCGCGGCGCGCGTCGGTGGGTGGGCCCTCGCGCGGACCGTGTCGCTGTTCTTCGTCGTCCCCGCGCTGATCATGGATCGCGACGGGCGAGGCCTCCACGACCGGGTGAGCCGCACGGTCGTCGTCCGCACCCGGTAGCGCCGGGCCCACCACCTCCCGGTGATCAGGGGCACGTGGGACAGGCCGGCGACGAGCCCGAGCTAACTGGTGTGCTCTTGATCACCCGAGGGCGGAGCGCGCGAGGCCGGAGCGGGCCCTCACCGGCGCCGGACGGTGCGCTGCATGCCCTTCATCTGCGCGCCCTTGGGCGCCGGGCCCTTGGGCATCGCGGGCCCGCCGCGCCCGGCGATGGCCTGGAGGCGCTTCTCCAGGGTCTCCATCTGGTTCTTGTCGATGTTGCGGGGCAGCTTGGTCATGTGGCGCTGCAGCTTCGAGAGCGGGATGTCGCCCTCCTCGCTGCCGACCGTGAACTCGTAGATCGGCACCTGTCCGGCGACCCGCGAGACCTTCTTCTTTTCCTGGGCGAGCAGGCCCTTCGTCCGGTGCGAGGCGCCCTCGGCCACGAGCACCACGCCCGGGCGGCCGATGACCCGGTGCACCACGTCGAGCTGCGTCGTGCCGGCGACGGCCTGGGCCACCCGCCACTGGCCGCGCATGTTGTCCAGCGCCCAGCCTGCCGCGCCGGGCTGGCCGTCGGCCTTGGCGTAGACGTTGTTCTGCACCCGGCGCCCGAACAGCAGCATCGCCAGCGCCACACCGAGGAGCACCCCGATCGGCACCAGGAACCACGACTGGCCGATCAGCAGGCCGACGACCAGGAACACCAGCGCCGTGAGCACGATCGCGCCGATCATCAGCGGAACGAGGAGCTTGTCCTCCTTGCGCTGCATCTGGAAGGCCTGCCAGATCTGCGACCAGCGCTCGCGACGCTGCGCGCGCGAGGCCTGCTTGGCGGCCTTCTTCTCTTCTTTGGTCGCCTTGCCGGCCGAGTCCTTCGCCATGGCGCCCATTCTGCCGCACAGCTCCGCCGTGCCGCGGACGGAGATGGCCCGAAGCGCTCAGGCGCGCCGGGCGAGCACCGAGCCGACCTCCTGGCGGGCCTCGCCCTCCTCGGCGAGCTCGGCCATCCCCTCCGGCAGTTCCTCGCCGCGGTGGAGCTTGGCCTGCGCGTAGAGCCGCCCGGCGCGGTAGGACGAGCGCACGAGCGGCCCGGCCATGACACCCGCGAAGCCCATCCCCGTCGCGTCGTCGCGGTGGGTGACGAACTCCTCGGGCTTCACCCAGCGCTCCACCGGGTGGTGGCGCAGCGAGGGCCGCAGGTACTGGGTGAGGGTGAGCAGGTCGCACCCGGCGTCGTGCAGGTCCTGCATCGCCGCGGTGACCTCCTCGGGGGTCTCGCCCATGCCGAGGATGAGGTTGGACTTGGTGACCATGCCCGCGGCGCGCGCCTGGCGGATGACGTCGAGGGAGCGCTCGTAGCGGAAGCCCGGCCGGATGCGGCGGAAGATCCGCGGCACCGTCTCGAGGTTGTGCGCGAGCACCTCGGGCGCGGCGTCGAACACCGGGCCGAGCTGGTCGCGCCGCCCGTCGAAGTCAGGGATGAGCAGCTCCACGCCGGTGCCCGGGTTCATCGCGTGCACCTGGCGGACGGTCTCGGCGTAGAGCCACGACCCGCCGTCGTCGAGGTCGTCGCGGGCGACGCCGGTGATCGTCGAGTAGCGCAGGCCCATCTGACGGACCGACTCGGCGACCTTGCGCGGCTCGTCGCGGTCCAGCGGGGACGGCTTGCCGGTGTCGATCTGGCAGAAGTCGCACCGGCGGGTGCACTGCTCACCGCCGATGAGGAACGTCGCCTCCCGGTCCTCCCAGCACTCGTAGATGTTGGGGCAGCCCGCCTCCTCGCACACCGTCGCGAGGCCCGCCGATGCCACCATGCCCTTGAGCTCGGAGAAGTTCGGGCCGGTCTGCACCCGGGTGCGGATCCAGTCGGGCTTGCGCTCGATGGGCGTCTGCGAGTTGCGGACCTCGAGTCGGAGCAGCTTGCGTCCCTCGGGAGCGGTCGCGGGCCCGGTAGTCGTGGTCACGGGCGCGAGTTTACGCGTGGGCCCGATCCATGATCGGCGGCGAACCTCACGCCCGTGGTCAGCGCCCGGCGAGCATCTCGACGGCGACGCCGCCGACCTTCGCGGTGGCGTCCGCCCGCGCGACGGTGTGCTCGCTGACCGGCAGGTCGCCCGCGCAGGCGGCCAGCACGGCCTCCCGGACGTCGGGCAGGACCTCGGCGACGGTGACGCGGCGACCCAGCTCGGTCGAGAGGCTCGTCACGCCCGCGTCGGTGATCCCACAGGGCACGATCGCGCCGAACGCGGTGAGGTCCGGGTCGGCGTTGAGCGAGAACCCGTGCAGGGTCACCCCGCGCGCCACCCGCACCCCGATCGCGGCGATCTTGCGCTCCGGTCGCCCGTCACCCGCGGCGAGCCACACTCCGGAGCGCCCGTCGATGCGCCCGGTCTCCAGGCCGTAGCCCGCGCAGACGGCGATCAGGGCCTCCTCGAGGCGGCGCACGTGGGCGACGACGTCGAAGGGCTCGGCGAGACGCAGGATGGGGTAGCCGACGAGCTGGCCGGGCCCGTGCCAGGTGATCCGGCCACCGCGGTCGACGTCGACGACGGGGGTGCCGTCGGTCGGACGGTCCTCGGGCTGGGTGCGCTTGCCCGCGGTGTAGACGCTGGGGTGCTCGAGGAGCATGAGCACGTCCGGACCGGTGCCCGCGACGCGCGCGTCCGCGTGGGCCCGCTGCTGCTCCCACGCCCGGGTGTACTCGACGGTGCCGAGCTCGAGGACCTGCATCGGGTCGCTGCTCGCACGGTGGGAGCCCATGCGGCCGACGCTACCCCGGGTCAGCCGTCCAGCACCGCCGAGAGTGCCGCGGTCACCGTCCCGTGCTGGAAGGCGTAGCCCTCGCGCTCGAGGACCCCGGGCAGGACCCGCTGACTCACCAGCACGCCCTCGTCGGCGAACTCGCCGAGCACGGTGCGCATCGCGAACCCCGGCACGATCCAGGGCGCGGGGCGGTGGATCGCGGCGGCCATCGCCTTGGTGAACTCGGTGCAGGTCACCGGGGCGGGGCCGGTGGCGTTGAGCGGCCCGACGACGGTGTCGTGCTCCAGCGCGTAGGTGATCGCGCCGACCTGGTCGTCCAGGCTGATCCACGGCCAGTACTGCTGGCCGGATCCCAGTCGCCCGCCCAGGCCGTACTTGAAGATCGGGCGCATGATGCCCATCAGGCCCCCGGCGTGGGAGAGCACCAGCCCGGTGCGGATCGTCACGACCCGCGCGCCCGCCTCGGTCGCGGGGGCGGTGGCGTTCTCCCAGTCCCGGACGAGGTCGGCGAGGAAACCGCGCCCGCGGGCCCCGGACTCGTCGACCGCGACCGCGCCGGTGTCGCCGTAGAAGCCCACCGCCGAGCCGCTGATCATCACCGGGATGCCCCGAGCCGCGACGGCGCGCGCGAGCACGTCGGTCGGGACGAGGCGACTGTCGCGCAGCTCCTGCTTGCGGGCCCCGGACCAGCGCTTGTCGGCGATCCCGGCCCCGGACAGGTTGATCACGGCGTCCGCGCCCTCGAGGGCGTCGTCGTCGATGCGACCCGCCGGCGGGTCCCAGCCGCGCTCGTCGGGCGCCTGCGGTGCGCGGCGGACGAGACGGACGACCTCGTGGCCCGCACCGCGCAGGTGCGGCACCAGGGCGGTACCGATGAGTCCGGAGGAACCGGAGATGACGACGCGCATGGCGTGATCGTCGCGGAGATGGGGACGCGGCGCGACCCGGACGCGCCGTGGGTGATCGTCACGGCCGTCCGGTTCGCCCGTTGCCGCCAGGGGACCCCTCGGTCGGCTGGAGCGACGGAATCGTCCCCTCGCGGCCCCACTGCGCGCGCCGGGCCCAGCACGAGGGGAGCTCTCGGTCGGATAGAGCGGCTGAGAGGTCCCCTCGCGTCGGTCCCGCCGGAACGGAGCCCGCTACAGGCCGAGGTCCGCCTCGAAGGAGCCCGCCTCGAGCCGTGCCTTCACCGAGCCGAGGAAGCGCGCGGCGTCGGCGCCGTCGACGATCCGGTGGTCGTAGGACAGGCAGAGGTAGCACGTCGAGCGGATGGCGATGGACTCGCCGCCCTCGCTGTCGGTCACGACGACCGGCTTCTTGACGACGGCCCCGGTGCCCAGGATGCCGACCTGCGGCTGGTTGATGATCGGGGTGTCGATCAGCGCGCCGCGCGAGCCGGTGTTGGTGATCGTGAACGTGCCGCCCGAGAGCTCGTCCGGCGCGATCTTGTTCGCCCGGGTGCGGTCGGCCACGTCGGAGATCCTGCGGGCGATCCCGCCGAGGTTGAGGTCCCCGGCGTCGTGGATCACCGGCACGATGAGCCCGGCCGGCGAGTCCACGGCGATCCCGAGGTGCTCGGCGCCGTGGTAGGTGACCTCGCCCTTCTCGGTGTCGATCGAGGCGTTGACGCCCGGGTGGGCCTTGAGGGCCTCGACGGTGGCCAGCGCCATGAACGGCAGGAACGAGAGCTTGACGCCCTCGCGCGCCGCGAAGTCGGCCTTGGCCCGGTCTCGCAGCCGCGCGATGCGGGTCAGGTCGGCCTCGACGACGGTCGTGAGCTGTGCGGAGGTCTGCAGCGACTCGACCATGCGCTTGGCGATGGTCGCCCGGCGCCGCGACAGCTTCTGCGTGGTGCCGCGCAGGCCCGACTCGTCGGGCTGGGGGATGGCGGCACCGGCTCCCGCGCCAGACGGCTTCTGCACCTCGCCGCCGTGCACCGCGCCCGGCCCGGACCCGCCGGAGGCGGCCGCAGGCTGCGGCGACGGCGACGCGGACGCGGCCTTCTGCTGGTCGGCCTCGTCGGCGACGGCGACCACGTCCTGCTTGCGGATCCGACCGCCGACACCGGTACCGGTGATCGTCGAGAGGTCGACCCCGCGCTCGGAGGCGAGCTTGCGGACGAGCGGCGTCACGTACGGGGTGCCTGCCTGCCCGCTGCCGTCACCGTTGGAGGACGGTGCCGCGCCACCCGCGTTCGCCGGAGCGCTCGGGGCCGCCGGGGCGGTGGTCTCGTGGCTGACCTCGTCGCCGGCGCCGGACGGTGCGGGCTCCGGCTCCGGCTCCGGCTCCGGCTCGGGGGCGGGCTCCGGGGCCGGCGCGGACGCCTCGGGCTCGGGCTGCGACGCACCTTGACCGCCACCCGACGACGGGCTCCCGCTCCCGACGACGGCGAGCACGCCGCCGACCTCGACGGTGTCGTCCTCGTTCGCGCGGATCTCGAGCAGCGTGCCCGCGACCGGCGAGGGGATCTCGGTGTCGACCTTGTCGGTGGAGACCTCGAGCAGCGGCTCGTCGACCTCGACCGTGTCACCGACCTGCTTGAGCCAGCGGGTGATCGTGCCCTCGGTGACGGACTCGCCCAGGGCCGGCATCTCGACCGACGTCCCGGAGCCCCCGGAAGAGCCTCCGGACGACCCGCCCGAGGACGACCCACCCGACGACGCGGCCGGCTCGGGCTCGGGCTCCGGCTCGGACGCCTGCGCCGCGGGTTCCGGCTCGGGCTCGGGCTCGGGCTGCTGCTGGGCTTCCGACCCGCCGGAGCCGCCGGAGTCCCCGGAGGCCTCCGACTCGTCGCCGATGACCGCGAGGTCACCGCCGATCTCGACGGTGTCGTCCTCGTTCGCGACGATCCGCTGCAGGACCCCGGCCTGGGGCGAGGGGATCTCGGTGTCGACCTTGTCGGTCGAGACCTCCAGGAGCGGCTCGTCGACGTCGACGTGGTCGCCCTCCTGCTTCAGCCACCGGGTGATGGTGCCCTCGGTGACGCTCTCGCCGAGAGCAGGCATCTGGACGGTAAAGGCCATCGTGCTCGGAACTCCTTCGCGGAACCCTGGGTGGACGGTCGAACCGTCAGCTGTGGCTGTGGAGGGGCTTGCCGGCCAGCGCGAGGTGTGCCTCGCCGAAGGCCTCGTTCTGCGTCGGGTGCGCGTGGATGAGGTTCGCCACCTCGGCCGGGAGGGCCTCCCAGTTGTAGACCAGCTGGGCCTCCCCGACGAGCTCGCCCACGCGGGTCCCGATCATGTGCACGCCGACGACGGGTGAGTCGTCGGTGGTGCCGCCCTTGACCAGCTTGATCGCGCCCGCGGTGCGCAGGATCTGGGACTTGCCGTTGCCTGCCAGGTCGTAGGTCGTGGTCTGCACCTCGCCGTAGGCCTCCTTGGCCTCCGCCTCGGTGAGCCCGACCGACGCGACCTCGGGCTCGCAGTAGGTGACCCGCGGGATGCCCTTCTCGTCGATCACCGGCGGGTTCAGGCCCGCGATCTCCTCGGCCACGAAGATGCCCTGCGCGAAGCCGCGGTGGGCCAGCTGCAGGCCGGGCACGATGTCGCCGACCGCGTAGACGTTGCCCACGCCGGTGCGCAGCCGCTCGTCGGTGCGCACGAAGCCGCGCTCGAGGGTGACGCCCTGCTCCTCGTAGCCCAGGTCCGCGGTGTTCGGCCCGCGGCCCACGGCGACCAGCAGGAGATCGGCCTCGAGCTGCTCGCCGCTCTCCAGGTTGACCGTCACCGAATCGGCGGTCTGCTCGACGCCGGTGAACTTGGTGCCGATCTTGTAGTTGATCTTGCGCTTGCGGAACTGGCGCTCGAGCTGCTTGGAGAGGAACTCGTCCTCGTTGGGCACCAGGTGTGGCAGCGCCTCGACGATGGTCACCTCGGAGCCGAAGCTCTTCCACACGCTGGCGAACTCGACGCCGATGACGCCGCCGCCGAGGACGACCACGCGCTCGGGCACGTAGTCCAGGTTGATCGCCTCGGTGGAGGTGAGGACGCGGCCGCCGAGCTCGAGCCCGGGCAGCGTCTTCGAGTAGGAACCGGAGGCGAGCACGACGTTGCGGCCGGTGTAGCGCTGACCGGCATCACCCTCCCCCGTCGCCCCGCTCGCCCTGACCTCGACGGTGTCGGCGCCGACGAGCGTGCCGTGACCGTCGATCATCGTGATCTTGCGGGACTTCACCAGCCCCTGCAGGCCCTTGTAGAGCTTGCCGACCACGCCGTCCTTGTAGGAGTTGACGCCGGTCATGTCGATGCCCGACAGCGACGTCTTGACGCCGTAGGCCTCACCCTCACGGGCGCTGTCGGCGACCTCCCCGGCGTGCAGCAGCGCCTTGGTGGGGATGCAGCCGCGGTGCAGGCAGGTGCCGCCCAGCTTGTCCTGCTCGACGAGGGCGACGGAGAGGCCCAGCTCGGCCGCGCGCAGTGCGCAGGCGTACCCGCCGGAACCCCCACCCAGGATCAGGACGTCGTAGGTGTCGCTCTCGCTCAACTCTCACTTCTCCCGCGTCGGCGTGTGACGTGCGGTGGACCGGTCGGCGACGGTGGTCGCGGGCCAGGCACTCATGTCCGGATCCGCTGATCGGACCAGGACTCCCCGACCATCCTTCCACCGCGGGCAATCGGGTGCCGGGGCGCTCCCCACTACCGCCCGGTCAGCCCTCGCGGGCGACGTCGGCGAGGACCGCGGCGAGTGTCCGGACGGGCAGCCCGGTGCCGCCCTTGGGCGTGTAGCCGTGCGGCCCGCCGGTGTTGAACGCGGGGCCCGCGATGTCGATGTGCGCCCACGGCACCCCCTCGGCGACGAACTCCCGCAGGAAGATGCCGGCGACGAGCATGCCGCCGAAGCGGTGTCCGGTGACGTTGGCGATGTCGGCGACCCGCGAGTCGAGGTCGGCGCGCAGCTCCTCGGGCAGCGGCATCGCCCAGCCGCCCTCCCCGGTGGCGGTGGCGACGCCCGTCACCCGGTCGCGGAAGGCGTCGCTGCCCATGATCCCGGCGGTGCGCGCGCCGAGGGCCACCGTCTGGGCGCCGGTGAGCGTGGACGTCTCCACCAGGTAGTCCGGGCCGTCCTCGCAGGCGCGCACGATCGCGTCGCCGAGGACGAGCCGGCCCTCGGCGTCGGTGTTGAGCACCTCGACGGTCTTGCCGCCGTACATCGTGAGCACGTCGCCGGGGCGGTACGCGGTGCCCGAGGGCATGTTCTCGGCCATCGGCACCGTCGCCGTGACGTTCACCGGGAGGTTCTGCTCGGCGGCCAGGCAGATGGTGGCGACGACGCAGGCGGCCCCGGACATGTCCGAGGTCATGTGGTCCATGTTGGCGGCCGGCTTGATCGAGATGCCGCCGGTGTCGAAGGTGATGCCCTTGCCGACCAGCGCGACGGCCTTGGTCGCCTCGGGGTGGGTGTGGCGCAGCCGGACCAGGCGCGGAGGGCGGGACGACCCGGTGCCGACCCCGAGCACGCCGCCGTAGCCGGCCGCCGCGAGCTCGGACTCGTCGAGCACCTCGACCTCGACCCCGACCGCCTCGGCCATCTCGGCGGCCCGGCGGGCGAACTCGGCCGGGTAGAGGTCGTTCGGCGGGGTGTTGATGAGGTCGCGCGCCGCGCACACCGCCCGGGCGGTCATCGCGGCGTCGGCCAGGCGCTCGGCCGCGTCCCCACCCGCAGCCCCGTGGAACGAGACGGTGCGCAGCGGGCCGTCGGTCGCGGTGCGGTAGTCGGTGAAGGCGTAGGTGCCCATCACGGTGCCCTCGACGGCCGCGGCGAGGTCGACCGAGGCGAGGGTGGTGCCGATCCGCGTGGCGGACCTCGGCAACGCGCGGGCCGCGGCACCGGAGGCCCGGCGGACCTGCTCGGCGACGTCCGGTGCACCCTGCGCGCCGTTCGCGGGCCGGGAATCAGGGTCCGGCCCGAGCCCGACGGCGAGCAGCAGGGGCGCCGTGACCGCGCCGCGGGTGGGGAGCTTCACGACCTCGTCGGCGGCGCCGGCGGCCCCGGTGAGCGACAGCAGCGACGCGAGCTCCCCGCCGAAGGCGGCGTCCACGTCGTCCGCGCCGACCAGCACGGGCGGCACCGGGGCGTCGTCGTCCTCACCGGAGGCACCAGGACGGGTCCCGATCACGAGAACGTCGAGGGCGGCGGCGGTCGCCGCGGCGTCGCTGAGCTCGAGGTCGGGCGGGATGCTCACGGGCGGGCCTCCAACGGTGGCGTCGACGCGGCGGGTCCGCCCGCCGCTGTGATCGGCATGCTAGGACGCCCTCCGGGCCGTGCGCGTGCCGTACGGTCCCCGACCCGTGAGCGATGCTGATGCGAGTGACCTGAGAAGGAGCCCCCTGCACGCCCGCCACGAGGCGCTGGGCGCGACGTTCGCCCCGTTCGGCGGCTGGGAGATGCCGGTCCAGTACGCGGGGACGTCCACGGGCGACAAGGGCGGCGTGGTCGCCGAGCACACCGCGACCCGCGAGGCCGCCGGGCTCTTCGACGTCAGCCACCTCGGGAAGGTCCGCATCAGCGGCCCGGGCGCGGCGGCGTTCGTCGACGCGTGCCTGACCAACGACCTCACCCGCATCGTGCCGGGCAAGGCCCAGTACACGCTGTGCTGCGCGGACGACGGCGGCGTCGTCGACGACCTGATCCTCTATCTCGTCGGTGACGACGAGGTCTTCGCCGTGCCCAACGCGGCGAACTCGGCCGGCGTCGGGAAGCGCCTGGCACAGGTCGCACCGGACGGGATCACGGTGTCCGACGAGCACGACGCGCACGTCGTTCTCGCGGTCCAGGGCCCGGAGTCGGCCCGGGTGCTCGCCGAGGCGGGCATCCTGCCCGACACCGGCGATGACGACCTCGACTACATGGCGTTCGTCGACGTCACCTGGAACGGCAGGCCGATCCGGCTCTGCCGCACCGGTTACACCGGCGAGCACGGCTACGAGCTCATCGCACCGGCCGAGGGCGCCGAGGCGCTGTGGGACGCGCTGCTCGCGCTCGTCACCGAGGTCGGCGGGCGC
This sequence comes from Actinomycetospora sp., assembly GCF_036497245.1. Classification (GTDB taxonomy): domain Bacteria; phylum Actinomycetota; class Actinomycetes; order Mycobacteriales; family Pseudonocardiaceae; genus Actinomycetospora. The sequence goes on from NZ_DASXJS010000058.1 coordinate 44,250, forward strand.
GCCGCCGGGCTCGGTGCCCGCGACACGCTGCGCACCGAGGCAGGCCTGCCGCTGCACGGGCAGGACCTCGGGCCGGAGATCACGCCGGTCCAGGCGCGGTGCGGCTTCGCGGTCGGCTGGAAGAAGGCGGGGTTCTGGGGCCGCGACGCCCTGCTCGCCGAGCGCGAGGCGGGTCCGCGCCGCCGCTCCTGGGGGCTGAAGGCCACCGGGCGGGGCGTCCCGCGGTCGCACATGCCGGTGACCCTCGACGGCGCGACCGTGGGGGAGACGACGTCGGGCACCTTCTCGCCGACGCTGAAGACCGGTATCGCGCTCGCCCTGCTGGACACCGCGGCGGGCCTGTCGGAGGGTGACGTGGTGTCGGTCGACGTCCGCGGGCGCCCGCTGGAGTGCGAGGTCGTGAGCCCGCCGTTCGTGGCGTCCCACGTGCGGTGAGGTGTCGATGAGCTTCCCGACGGAGCCGGGCGGGCCGGGCGGCGAGGCGGCCGAGGCCGGGCTCTACCGCTTCCGCGCCGACGCCGAGCAGGCCGGGCCCGCGGTCTTCACCGCCCCCGGCGACGTCGTCGGGGGCGGTTTCGGCCTGTTCGAGAGCGCCGCGACGCCCGGGCGGATCGGCGCCGTCCCGCACTACCACCAGGGCTTCTCGGAGTCGTTCTGGGTGATCTCCGGGCGGCTCGCGGTGATGAGCGGCACGCGCTGGGAGGTGCTGGGCAGCGGGGACTTCTCCCACGTCCCGGTCAACGGCATCCACGCCTTCGCGGCCGTCGGCGACGACGTCGCCCGGTTCCTGATCCTCTTCGTGCCCGGGGCGCCGCGCGAGGAGTACTTCCGGCGGCTCGCGGACCTGATCGGGCGCGGGGCGAGCGCCGCGGAGATCGACGCGATGGCGCTGGAGTGCGACCAGGTCAATCTGCGCGACTGGCGCAGCGACCCGGTGCCCGGGGGCTGACCCCGGAACCCTGTCGCGCACATCATGCGTCGACATTGGTGCGATCTTTACTTAGCTTGGTACAACTAGACGGGCGGTCCGTGAGGGGCCGCGCCGTCCGTGCCAGGGAGGTCGAGGTCGTCGTGGCTGCAGGGTCCGCACACGGGACGGGGGTGAGCCCGTTCCGCCAGCCGAAGGCGGTCTGGGCGGTCGCCTTCGCCTGCGTCATCTCGTTCATGGGGATCGGGCTGGTCGACCCGATCCTGCCCGCGCTCGCCCAGCAGCTCTCCGCGACGCCGGCGCAGGTCTCACTGCTGTTCACCAGCTACCTGCTGATCACGGCCGTCGCGATGCTCGTCACCGGCTGGGTCTCGAGTCGCATCGGCGCGAAGGCGACCCTGATCACCGGTCTGACGATCATCGTCGTCTTCGCGGCCCTGGCCGGGCTGTCCGGCTCGATCGGCGAGATCGTCGGCTTCCGGGCCGGCTGGGGACTCGGGAATGCCCTGTTCATCGCCACCTCCCTCGCGGTGATCGTCGCGAGCGCGAGCGGCGGGTTCGCCGGCGCGATCATCCTCTACGAGACCGCCCTCGGCGTCGGGATCGCGCTCGGTCCGCTGGTCGGCGGGCTGCTCGGCTCGGTGAGCTGGCGGGCCCCGTTCTTCGGCGTCGCCGTGCTCATGGCGATCGCCCTCGTCGCGACCCTGGTCCTGCTGGACAAGACACCGAAGCCCGCCGAGAAGATCGGCTTCCTCGACCCGATCAAGGCGCTGCGCCACCGCAGCCTCGCGACGATCGCCGTCACCGCCTTCGCCTACAACTGGGGCTTCTTCACCCTCCTCGCCTACTCGCCGTACTCGATGGGGAACCTCGGGCCGCTCGGCCTGGGCGGGGTGTTCACCGCGTGGGGCGTGCTCGTCGCGATCTTCGCGGTGTTCGGGGCGCCCGCCCTGGAGCGGCGCTTCGGCACCGTCCGTGTCCTGTACTTCGTGCTCGGGCTGCTGGCACTCGACCTGCTCGTGATCGCGATCTGGCAGACGATCCCCGCCGTCGTGATCGGGGCGGTGATCGTCGCCGGCGCCATGATCGGGCTGAACAACACCCTGGTCACGCAGGCCGTCATGTCGGTCGCCCCGGTGCCGCGGCCGGTCGCCTCGGCGTCCTACAGCTTCGTCCGGTTCCTCGGCGGCGGGCTCGCCCCCTGGGTCTCCGGGCTGATCGCCGAGGCCTTCCTGCCCAACACCCCGTTCTTCCTCGCCGCGGTCGTCGTCGCCGTCGGCGTGCTGGTGCTCGCCACCGCGCACCGGCTGCTGCGCCGGGCCGAGACCGAGGAGGCCGAGGACTCCGGGGACGCCGCCGCCTCCGCCGACCCCGTCGTGGTGCTCGAACGTCCGGTCCTCGTCGCCGTCGACGACGCGCCCCACACCGAGCAGGTCGTCGCGGCCGGTGCCCGCCTGGCCCGCACCGTGGACGCGCCGCTCCTGCTGGTCCACGTGCCCGAGGACGCGGTCGCCGGGGACGCGCTGCCGGTCGGCGACGACCGCGGCGTGCTGACGGGCCGGGTCGCGGAGCTCACCGCCTCGGGGCTGACCGCGGCGGCCGAGTCGCTGCCCCCGGTCGCCTCCCACGACGCCGTCGGGGTCGCCTTGGCCGAACTGGCCCGGCGGCGCGACGCCCGCGCCGTCGTCGTCGGCAGCCCGCACGGCGGCCCGCTCGCCGCGCTCGCCCGGCCCAGCGCCGACCGCGGCCTGTGGGAGCGAGCCGACCGGCCGGTGATCGTGATCCCGGCGGGGATGGCTACCTCCCGGGGCGACAGCAATGGCCCATTGCGCTCATCTGACGAGCGGGGGCAGGAGAGCACGCCGATAGGGCCACTCACTCCCGAGCCCGCCGCCGCGTGGGGACCGCCCTCGACGGTGCCGGCCGCCCCGGTGTCCCGGGAACCGGAACTCACCGGTCACGTCCACGACCACCTCGGCCGACCGGTCGACGCCGTCCTCACCCTCGTCGACGGCGGCGGGCACCAGGTCAGCCGCGGTGTCACCGGCCCCGACGGGGCGTACCGGCTGACCGCCGGGCCCGCCGCCGGACCGGGCCTGCTGGTGGTGCGCGGCCGTGACGGGGGCTCCGCGCCCGCCGTCGTCTCGGTGCTCCTCGGGGTGCCCGGCGCGCACGACGTGGAGCTCGACACCGACGGTGCCCGCCGCCCCGGTGGCGGCCTCGCGACGGCCCGCAGCACGGTGCCGGTCGACCCGAAGGCGGTCTAGGGTGGCGGGCATGTCGAGCACGACCTTCGCGCGCCTCCAGCACCCCGGCCCGGCCACCGAGGAGCGGGTCGCGGAGGTACTGGCCGCGCCGAGTTTCGGCAAGTACTTCACCGACCACATGGTCACGGTGTCCTGGGATGCGGCCCGCGGCTGGCACGACGCCACGGTCGGCCCGTACCAGCCGCTGTCGATCGACCCGGCGTCGGTGGTGCTGCACTACAGCCAGACGATCTTCGAGGGGCTCAAGGCCTACCGCCAGCCCGACGGGTCGATCGCGTCCTTCCGCCCGTGGGCCAACGCGGCGCGGATGGCGCTCTCCGCGGAGCGCCTGGCGATGCCCCCGCTGCCCGACGACCTCTTCCTCGACTCGCTGCGCGAGCTGCTCACCGTGGACGCCCGCTGGGTCCCGGCGGCGGGCGGCGAGGAGTCGCTGTACCTGCGCCCGTTCATGTTCGGGTCGTCGTCCGGGCTGGGGGTGCGGCCCAGCGAGGAGTACCTCTACCTGCTCATCGCGTCCCCGGCCGGCGCCTACTTCCCGCGCGGACTGGCCCCGGTGAGCGTGTGGCTCTCGACGGACTACGTGCGCGCCGTGCCCGGCGGCACCGGCGAGGCGAAGTGCGGCGGGAACTACGCGGCGTCGCTGGCCGCGCAGGCGCAGGCCTCCGCGCAGGGCTGCGACCAGGTGGTGTGGCTCGACGCGCTCGAGCACCGCTGGGTGGAGGAGATGGGCGGGATGAACCTGTTCTTCGTCTTCACCGACGCCGAGGGCAACACCGAGGTCGTCACCCCCGAGCTGTCCGGATCGCTGCTGCCCGGCATCACGCGCCGCTCGCTGCTCGAGCTCGCCCGTGAGGACGGCGCGACGGTCACCGAGCGCCGCATCTCCACCGACGAGTGGGAGAAGGAGGTCGCGTCCGGGGCCCTCACCGAGGTGTTCGCCTGCGGGACGGCGGCCGTGATCACCCCGGTCGGGTTCGTCAAGTACGACGGCGGGTCCTTCGAGATCGGCGACGGCACGCCCGGCCCGGTCACGGCCCGGCTGCGCGAGCGGCTGACCGCCATCCAGCGCGGCGCGGCGCCCGACCCCCACGGCTGGATGGAACGCCTGGCCTGACGCGGGCTTCCGGCGGGGGCTCGCCGGGCCCAGGTGATCCACGTGATCATCAGCACGTGAGGCAGCTGTGGGTGCTGCTCGGCCTGCGTGGTGTGCCCCTCGTGGCAGCGGCGGCGGTCAGGCACCCAGGGCGAGGACCGCGAGGGCGGTGGTCACCGTGACCTCGCAGACCCCACCGAACACGTCGCCGTTCACCCCGCCGAGACGACGGATCGCGTGCCGGGCGAGGGCGACGGCGGCGAGGGCGGCGATGACGACGGCCACCGGTCCGAGCCAGAGCCTGCCGGGGACGGCGACCAGGGACGCCGCGGCGAGGACGAGGCCCCACACGAGCGGCACGGCGGCAGGCAGGCTCCCGGCGACGAGCGCCCCGAGACCGCCCGGGGCCGCGGCCCCGACGGAGCGCCGGGCGCACCACGTGAACGAGGCCCGCCCGGCGGCGACGGCGACCGCGACCGCGACGATGCCCCACGGTCCCCGGCCGACCACCGCGGGCAGCGCCGCCGCCTGCGCGCCCAGCGCCACGATCAGGGTGATCACCCCGAACGCGCCGGTCGACGGGTCCTTCATCACCGCGAGCATCCGCTCCGGCCCGCCGTAGCTGCCGAGCCCGTCGGCGAGGTCGGCGAGCCCGTCGAGGTGCAGCCCGCGCGTGAGCCCGGCTCCCGCGGCCACCCCGGCCGTGCCCGCGAGCAGCGGCGGCGCCCCCAGCGCGAGCAGGCCGGCGACCACGCAGGCGACGATCCCGCCGATCAGCAGCCCGACGACGGGCGCGAGGACCAGGGCCCGGGCCGCCGCGCGTCGGCCGGTGCCCCGGGCGCGTACCGGGACGATGCTGAACAGCGACAGCGCGAGCGTGGTGGCGTCGAGCCACGACCCGCGCTCGGCGGGGGCGGGCAGCCGGGCACCGTCGGGACCCGTCATGGCCCGGCGGCGACCCGGGCGGCCATCGTCACCAGCGGGACGGCCGCGAGCGCACCCGTGGCGGCGCCGGCGCGCAGGTCGAGCAGGAGCAGCGGGTCGAGGCCGAGCACCTCGAGGGCGAGGG
>NZ_DASXJS010000059.1:0-22634 GCF_036497245.1 Actinomycetospora sp.
CGGTGTCGAGCACCTCGCGCAGCCGCACCGCGAACGCCGTCGCCTGCCCGGGCCACGGGTCCTCCTCACCGCTGAACCCGCCGTGGTGGCTCGGGAAGACCGTCGGCTCCTGCCCGAGAAGTGCCGCGAGGGCCGTCGCGCAGCGTCCCGGGAACTGGTCGCGGGACTCCTCGCCCATGCCGACGACGATGCGGGTCGGGGCCGCCGTCAGCGCGGCGGCGTCGGGGACGTACGCGATGACCGCCTTCGCGCGGTCGGAGAGCAGCGGGTCGTCCCGGGATCCCCTATCGGCGTGCTCAGTTGCACTGTCCTCGGTCGGCATCCCGAACATCGCCGGGTCCGGCAACGGCTGCGCGAAGAACTCGTCGGTGTACTCGCCCCGCCACGACGTCAGGCCCATGAAGCCCGCCATCCCCGCGGCCCAGCCCTTCGCCGCGTAGGCCTCGTCGACGCGGGCCATCGCCCGGCGCGCGGCGTCGACGTCGGGCAGCAGCGGCAGGACCGGCGGCTCGTGGGCGACGAGGGTGGCCACGTCGTCGGGGAACGCCGTGACCCAGGCCAGCGCGGTCACCGCGCCCCCACTGGACGCGAACACCTCGACCGGCCCGGCACCGAGCTCGGAGACCAGGGCGTGCAGATCGCCCGCCTGCACCTCGGGGTCGCTGTCGGTCCGGCCGTCGTGGCGGACGCTGCGGCCGAGCCCGCGCGGGTCGTAGGTGACGACGGTGCGGTCGCCGAGGTGGGACGCCAGCGCCCGGAACCCGGACGCGTCCATCGGCTGGCCGATCATCAGCAGCGAAGGGCGCCCGTCGGCGGGTGGCAGGGGACCGGCGACATCGTGGACGAGGTCGACCTCGGGGGTCTCGAGCGTGCGGGTCTCCATAGTCGAGTACGGTAACAGGACCACACGCTCCCGAGAAGCTATTCAGGCCGGTGTCGCCGCAGCCAGAGCAGGCCCAGGATCGGCAGGATCACCGGGACGAACCCGTAGCCGGCCCCGAAGTCCGACCACACCGTGGAGCGCGGGAAGTCCTGCGCCGCGACGACGCTCAACAGCCCGACCGCGAGCACCCCGACCAGCTCGATCCACACCGCGACGAGCGCCACGCCCCGGTTCCCCCGGCCGATCGCCACGGCCGCCACCAGGTAGACGACGGCCGAGAACGCGGAGAGCCCGAACGCCACGGGAGCGTCCGAGAACTGCGTGGCGATCTGGAACACCGCGCGGGCCCCTGCGGAGATCGCGAACACCACGTAGACGACGAGCAGGACGCGTCCGGGACCGTCGTTGATCCGCTGTGGTCGGGTGGGCGTCCCGGGGTCCGTCTCAGACACGTGTCGCCTCCCAGACCTGCATGGTGCGCAGCACGAGCACCGCCAGCGTGACCCCGGCGATCGCGAGCACCACCGAGCCGTACCGCGACCGTTCCCCGTACGCGAGTGCCGCTCCGATCGGCAGCGCGATGACGACCGCGATCAGGTAGCCGACGATCTCGGCCACCGCCCCGGCGCCCCGTCCGCCCTGCACGACGAGCAGCACGACGGCGATCAGCGCGGCCACGAGCGCGACGACCTCGATCCCGAGCAGCGTGACCCGGTGGGCGTACGTCGGGGCCTGGTCGCACAGCGCGGAGACGGCGCACCAGAGTGCCCAGGCCAGGGCGGCCACGCCGAGCACCCAGGCGATCGGAACGATCACCGAGTCATCCTCCCACCTGGTCGCACCCTCCCACCGGTCACATGGTTCACGGACAACTCGGGCACCCTCCCGACCATGTCCCGGAACGACGATCTCGCGACCACCCTGCGCGGACTCGACGGCCAGAGCTACGGCCGCTACAAGTCGCTGACGGGGGACTGGTCGTGCGGCGAGGCGACAGTGACGATCGTGCGGGTCCAGGCCGACCCGTTCGCGCCGCCGTCGCGGGTCCGCGTCACCGTGCCGGGGGCCGCGCCGGACGAGCTGACGACGACCCCGGACCGCCGTCGCGCGCTCTCGGGCTTCCTGCTGCGCCGCCTGCACCGGGCACTGCGTGGCACCTCGCTGCACGTCGACGCGGGCGGGCCCGAGGTCCTCGAACGCAGCGCGGGCCGGGTCGGTACCGACGGCACCATCACCGTCGAGCTCGGCGTCCCGATGCCCGGACCGAAGCGGCGCATCCTCGGGCGGGAGGCGGCGACGCTGCTCGGGGAGACGCTCCCGGCGGCCGCCGCCGAGCTGCGGTGGGACGCGTTCTCCGACGACGACCGCCGCGCGGCCCGCGAGTTCGTCACCACCGTCGAGGACGCCGTCGCACTGCGGGCCGCGCTCGCCGACCGCCGGCTGGTCGCCTTCGTCGCGGACGGTGCCGTGCTGCCGCGCCGCTCCGGGGTGGACGACCGCCCGCTGGAGGGGGCGACGGCGTTCGGCTCGCCGGCGTCGTTGCGGGTGACGATCCCGACCCCGAACTCGGGCGAGGTCAGCGGGCTCGGCGTGCCGGAGGGCGTCACGCTGATCGTCGGCGGTGGGTATCACGGCAAGTCGACGCTGCTGCGCGCGATCGAGGCGGGCGTGTACGACCACCACCCCGGCGACGGCCGCGAGCGTGTGGTGGCCCGCGACGACGCGGTGAAGGTCCGCGCCGAGGACGGCCGCAGCGTCGTCCGGACCGATGTGTCGGCGTTCGTCTCGCACCTGCCGAGCGGCGAGCCGACCGACGACTTCTCGACGACGAACGCGTCCGGTTCCACCAGCCAGGCCGCGTCGATGGTCGAGGCCGTGGAAGCGGGGGCCGGTGCGCTCCTCGTCGACGAGGACACCTCGGCCACCAACATCATGATCCGCGACGGGCGGATGCAGCAGCTCATCGCGACCGAGCCGCTCGTACCGTTCGTGGAGCGCATCCGGCCGCTGCACACCGAGCGCGGGGTTTCGTCGGTGCTGGTCATGGGCGGGTCGGGGGACTACCTCGAGGTCGCCGACACCGTGATCATGATGGATGCGTACGTCGCGTCCGAGGTGACCGATCGTGCGCACGAGATCGCCGCGCAGGGCCGAACCCGCGCCGTCGAGCACTCCGGCTTCCCGCCGATCACCCGACGCGTCGTCGATCCCTCGTCACTGGACCCGACCGGCCGTCAGGGCAAGCGGCGGGTCACCGCCCGCGGGGTCGAGACCCTGACCTTCGGGGAGGACGACCTCGACCTCGCGGCCGTGGAGCAGATCGTCGACCGCTCCCAGGTCACCGGGATCGGGCGGGCCCTGGCGCTGCTCGGGGACGGGGTCCTCGACGGCACCATTCCGCTCGACGAGGGTCTCGACCTGCTCGACGCCGAGCTCGCCCGCGGCGGGGTGGACGCGCTGCTCGGGGGCGGGCGTGACGCAACCGACCTGGCCCTCCCGCGCCGGCACGAGGTGGCGGCCGCACTCAACCGATTGCGCTCGGTGAAGGTGCGTGAGCTGCTCCGGGAAGCACAGTGAGCGACTCTTGGTGATCGCAAACCGTAAGCGCTGACACTGTACTGCTCCGTTGGAGTGATGCTCGCCGGTAACTTCTCGCTCAACGTGGTCAGCGCGCGGCGTCCGATGCCAAGCTCTCGCTCACCGACGGCCCGGGGGATCACGAGGGCCCGGACCGACCGAGGTGGGGTGCCGAGAGTGAACGCCGAGCCGATGATCGCCACCGACGTCCTGCGCTGGCAGGCGTACCGCGCGGCGCTGGCGGCCTGGGCCGATCACGCCGGCCGCGCGCCCGTGGAGATTCCCGAGCAGCGGCGCTCACCGGAGGGCGGCTCACCCCGCCCCGCGCCGCGCTGACCCCTCAGAACTCGCGGATCTCGTCCGCCGAGTAGCCGAGCTCCGCAAGCACCTCGGCCGTGTGCTGGCCGAGGAGTGGGGGCGGCCCCGACGGAGCGGGCGGGGTCGCCTCCGGCCCGGAGGCGTGCACCGGGAAGCCGGTGCCGTGGTAGGTCCCGACGCCCGGGTGGTCCATCGTCACGTGATGGCCCCGGGCCCGCGACCACTCGTCGTCGTAGAGGTCGTCGAGGGAGTTGATGGGGCCGGCCGGGACCCCGACGGCGTCGAACCGGGCCGCCCAGTGCGTGGCGGGCTTCTCCCGCATCACGGTCTCGACGAGCGTCATGAGCTCGTCCCGGTGAACGGTCCGGTCGGCGTTGGTGGCGAAGCGGGGATCGGCGACGAGGTCGTCGAGCCCGAGCACCCCGCAGAACCGCTGCCACAGTCGCTCGCTGCCCACGGCGACCACCAGCGGGCCGTCCGCGCATGCCATCGCCTGGTACGGAGCGACGGTCGGGTGGGCGACCCCGAGCCGGCGGGCCCGGCGCTCGTCGTGGAACACCGCCTGGCCGGCGTAGGAGTGCCAGGCGGTCTGGGTGTCGAGCAGCGACACGTCGAGGTACTGGCCCCGCCCGGTCCGCTCCCGGGCGTAGAGCGCCATGAGGATGCCGGTGAGGGCCCAGGTACCGGCGTTGAGGTCGGCGATCGGCAGCCCGACCTTCGTGGGTGGCCCGTCCGGCTCCCCGGTGAGGCCCATCAGACCGCCCATGGCCTGGACGAGCACGTCGTAGCCGGCGCGCTCCCGGTACGGCCCGGTCTGCCCGAAGCCGGAGATCGCGACGTGGATGAGCCGCGGGTTGGCCTCGCTGAGCGTCCCGAAGTCGAGGCCCCAGCGCTCGAGCGTGCCGGGCCGGAAGTTCTCGACGAGCACGTCGGCGTCCGCGGCGAGCCTGCGCACCGCGTCCTGGCCGCGCTCGGTCTTGAGGTCCAGGACGATGCCGCGCTTGTTGCGGTTGGCCGAGAGGTAGTAGAGCGACTGCGGGTGCCGGTCGTCCTCCCCGATGAACGGTGGGCCCCACCCACGCGTGTCGTCGCCTGCGGGCGGTTCGACCTTGATGACGTCCGCGCCCATCTCTCCGAGCCACTGTGTGGCGTACGGCCCGGCGAGCACTCTCGACAGGTCCAGGACGCGGATGCCCTCCAGCGGACGCACGCGAGCGACCCTACGTCGGCGGCCTCCGTCCGGCCGACCTGGCGCTCTGGCAGGCTCGCCGGACGTGAGCCGCCGTGACCGTCAGGACCGCACCGTGCCGGTCGTCCTCGTCGCCGGTCATCTCGGCGTCGGGAAGTCCTCGCTGGTCAATCACCTGCTGCGCCACGCCGACGGGACCAGGATCGGCGTCGTCGTCAACGACTTCGGGGCGCTCGGGATCGACGCGATGCTGGTGGCGGGCCAGGCGGATTCCGTGACCTCGCTGGCCAACGGGTGCCTGTGCTGCACCACCGACGCCGACGGCCTCTCCGACCTGCTCGCCGACCTGACCGCGCCCGCCGTCGGGCTGGACCTCGTCGTCGTCGAGGCGAGCGGGCTCGCCGAGCCGCGCGAACTGGTGCGGCTGCTGCTGGCCTCCACCGACCCGCACGCGGTCTACGGCGGCCTCGTCGTCGTGCTCGACGCCGCCGGGCCGGACCTGGAGCAGGCCCGGCTCGCCGACCTGGCCGTCGTCAACGGACTCGACCGCGTCGACGACCCCGACGGTGCCGTGGCGACCGTGCGGGCCGTCGCGGCGGGCGCCGTCGTCGGGACCCGGCACGGGGCGCTGGACCCGGCGCTGCTCGCCGACCCGGTCCGGCGGCCGCAGCCCGCGCAGCTGACCCTCGACGCGCTGCTCCGCGAGGCCGACGGGGCCCACGCGCACGACGAGGCCCGGAGCGTGTCCTTCACCAGCGAGCGTCCGCTGGATCCGGGTCGGTTCGCGGCGTTCCTGGAGGCGGGTCCGCTCGGGGTGGTCCGGGCGAAGGGGGTGGTCCGGTTGCCGACATCGGACGATGAGCTGTCGGGTGGGGAGCTGTCGGGTGGGGAGCTGTCCGGTGGGGAGCTGTCCGGTGGGGAACTGCCCGAGGTCTGGGACGTCCAGACCGTCGGCACCGCGATCCGGGTGCGTCCGGCGCCGGCCCGCGCGGCGACGGCGGGCGCGCGGCTGGTGCTCATCGGCACGGGGTTGGACGAGGCGGCGCTGCTGTCGGCGCTCGGGTCCTGCGTGGAGCATGACGACGACCCGGTGCCGACCGAGCACGCCGCTCTCGCACTGACGCGGTACCGGATCGACCTGGAAGGCACGTCGCCGACGATGTGACTTAGATCACTTCCGCGGCCGACGCCGGCCTGCGACAACGCGAGCGTGAGTGACAGACCCTCGAACCAGTGTTCGAGTCATGACAGTGGCGATGGCTTCTCCGGGCTGTGCGGGCGGGCGCTTCGACGACCCGTCGCCCGGTCCGGAGCTGACCGCCGCGCTGCTGGCCGACCCCGCGTCGTTGGTGGGTCAGGAGGTGGAAGCCGGGCTGATCGCCGCGTTCCACGCCGACAACCACGCCGCCTGGGCCCGCTGCCGCTGGCTGCTGGAGGCCTGCCGGTCCCGGGCCGACACCACCCGCCGGGTCCTCGGCGACTCGCGGGCCGCCCTGATCGCGGCCGCCGCACTGGGGTGGTCGCCGACCATGGCCGCGGCGCGGTTGGAGTTCGCCCGCCAGGTGATCGAGCGGCTGCCCGCGCTGGGCGAGGCGATGCGTGCCGGCCGGCTCGAGGAGCGCGAGGCCGGGATCTACGTGAACACCTTGCGCGAGCTCGACGACGCGCGGGCCCGGCTGGTGGTCGAGCGGCTGCTCGGCCGTGCGGACCGTCTGACCCACGCCGAACTGACCCGGCGGGTGGAGAAGGCCGCCGGGGACGTCGACTCGTCCTGGTACGAGGCGCGGCGGACGGCCGCGGTGGCTCGGGCTCGCGTGGTGGCGCGTAGTGCACCGTCGGGGGCGGCGGAGCTCTCCGGGCTGGATCTGCCCGAGGACCTGGCGTTGGAGGCTCACGGCCATGTGGTGGCGGTGGCCGACGCGGTGTCTGCGGCGGTGCGGGCCCGGGGTGGTGAGGTGGGCAAGGCGTTCACCGAGGCGCACGTCTACCTGCGCCTGCTCGGTCGTGACCTGCTCGACGCCGACGACGCCACCCTCGTCGAGATCCTCACCGAGGAACTCCTGAACGCCGGCGGCACTGATGACGACGGGCCGGACGCTGCCTCCGAGCCGGATGACCGTGGTCCCGACGACGGCCCGGGCGATGACGACGACCCGAGCGACGACGACCCTGCCGACGAGTGCCCGGCCGACGAAGACCTGGGTGCGGACGATCGCGGCTCCGAGCCGTGCGACGACGCCCGGCCCGACGCCGGCAGCGGCGGGCCCGCCCGACCCCCGTTGGCGTTCCGGGCCGCGGTGGCGGTGCGCCTGGAGCTGAGCACCCTGCTGGGTCTGGATCGCCGTCCCGGCGAGGTCCCCGGCTACGGAGTGGTCGCCGGCTCCACCGCCCGACATGTGGCCCAGAACCGGCCCGGCGCAAGGATCAAGGTGGTGCTCTACGACCACGAGGGTCGTCTCGAGCACGTCCTGCACGTGCGCCCGCCCAAGAACGCCTCGACGCCACGGCGACGCAGCCGCTACCGACGCCAGGTCCTCGAGCTCACCGCACTCACGACGACGCTGGATCTCCTCGATCCGCACGATCACCTCGGGCTCGATGCCACCCTGCTCGCTCGAGCCAAGGCCGCGCTGGCCGGGATGCGGTCGCGCCCACCCGAACAGCACCCGGCGCGCACGACCGCCGACGCCCACCGCCGTCATCCCGGCGCGGAGCTCGCTGCCTGGATTCGGGCCCGGGACCGGACCTGCCGCTTCCCCGGTTGCACCAGACCCGCCATGGGCGCCGACCTCGACCACACTCTCGACTGGGCCGAGGACGGACTGACCCTGGCGGAGAACCTCGGCGCGTTCTGCGAGCCGCATCACCTGCTCAAGCACGACCCGGACAGCTGCTGGACGGTCATCCAGACCCGGCCCGGCACCTTCGTCTGGACCAGCCCCACCGGCACCTGCCACCGCGTCGATCCCGAGCCCCAGGACCAGCCGCTCGCCCTGACGGCCCCTGTCGACCGGCCGTGCAGCGTCCCCGACATCGTGTTCAGCCCGCCCCCGCGCCCGACTCCGCCCTGGGCGCCCCGCCCCGACAAGCACGGCCTCCTCACCGACGCCGCCCGCGCCACCGCCGAACGCCTCACCCGGCGGGCCGCACCCGACGAGCCACCCAGCCGGTATGACGATGACCCCGACTTCTGAGCGGGAGCGGGACCTTCGTCTTGACCGGCCGCCCCGGCCCGGCCACGGTCAGCGGATGGCGAGTGATCCGGACGAGGTGCGCGACGGGGTCGGGCTCACCCACCTCGACCAGGAGCTCCTCACGGGGGACGCCGTGACGAAGCGGGCGCTCGTCGATCACCTCGACGCCGCCGCCGACCGCCTCGTCCCGCTGCTGACCGGGCGGCCGCTCTCGGTGGTGCGCGCCCGGGGCCGTGAGCGCTTCATGCAGAAGAACCTGCCGAAGGGGGCGCCCGACTGGATCCGGTCGGTGACGTTCTGGTCGGAGAGCTCCCAGCGCGACGTGCACTACGCCCTGGCCGACGACCGCGCGACCCTGCTGTGGTTCGCCAACCAGCGGGCCGTCGAGTACCACGTCCCGCTCACCCTGGCCGACGATCCGGGCACGCCCACCCACCTGGTCCTCGACCTCGACCCGCCCGAGGGCGCGGACCTGGGCCCCGTCGTCGCCGCCGCCCGCGCCGTGCGGGAGGTGCTCCGCGAGGCCGGGTTCGACCCTGCGGTGAAGACCTCCGGCGCCAAGGGCCTGCATGTGGTCACCCCGATCGGGCCCGCGGCGATGGAGGACGTGCACGCCGCCACCCGGGCCGTCGCCGCCCGCGCCGAGCGGCTCGTCCCGGACGGGACGACGACGGCGTTCATCAAGGCCGACCGCGGCGGCAAGGTCTTCCTCGACGCCACCCGCGCGGGAGGCGCCACCGTCGTCGCGGCCTACAGCCCTCGCGTGCGGCCCGGCCTGCCGGTGTCGTGCCCCTGCGACTGGGACGCGCTCGACGACGTCGTGCCCGCCGAGATCACCGTGGCCACCCCGGACCGCTTCCTGCGCGGGCCGAGCTGGGAGGAGCGCCTCGGCGAGGCCCGGGCGATCCCCGCGGAGCTGATCGAGGAGGGTCACACGATCCCGGTCGCGCGGGTCGCCGCGATGCACGAGGGCAAGCGTCGCAAGCGTGCGGCGTCGAAGACGGAAGGCCGCGATGACTGAGGCGGGCAACGGGAAGGATCCGAGGGACGGGGCGGTGACGTCCCGGGACGGCACGCGGATCGCCGTCGAGACCGTGGGGTCCGGGCCGTCCGTGGTGATCGCCGCGGGAGCGTTCTGCGATCGCACGACGTCCCGCGACCTCGCGCGCCTGCTCGCCGACGAGTTCACCGTCCACACCTACGACCGGCGGGGGCGCGGCGACTCCGACCGGCCGACGACCCCGCCGTTCGACCCGCTCCGGGAGATCGCCGATCTGGGGGCGGTCCTGTCGGCCGCCGGCAGCTCCCACCTCTACGGACACTCCTCGGGTGCGGTCCTCGCCGCCCTGGCGGTGGCCGCGGGACGTCCCGTGCGGTCGCTCGCCCTCTACGAGCCGCCCTGGTCGGTGACCGCGCGCCACGACGGGGACGCGGGGTTCGCTCGCATCCGCGAGCTCGTCGTCGCCGACCTCCCGGGCGACGCCGCGGCGACCTTCCTCCGCGGCACCGGCGCGCCCGACGAGGTCGTCGACACGATGCGGGCCGGGCCCGGCTGGTCCCACATGGAGGCACTCGCCCCGACGCTGCCCTACGACCTCGCGCTCGTCGGCGAGCACGGAACGCCCACGGAGCTGTTGCGCAGGCTCTCCGTGCCGACCCTCGTCCTCGCCGGCGAGCGGTCGGCGCCCTGGGCGCGCGCGACGGTGGATCTCGTGACCCAGGTCATACCGGGCGCTCGGGCCCAGACGTTCGGCGGCCAGAACCACCAGGTCGAGCCCGCCGTTCTCGCGCCGGTCCTGCGGGAGTTCTTCACGACCCGGACCTGACTGACGAGCTGTATCAGGTACCGTCGGTACTGGATACGGAGAAACCCTCGTCGGAAGGAGACACCGTGATCGGGGACATTGCCGGGATCGGACCGGTCAAGGACGCGCTGACCACCACCAACGGCCTGCTCGAGAAGGTCCTGGGCGAGCTGTGCCGGACCAACGACGCACAGCTCGACGCCGTGGTGACCGAGCTGCGCGCCGTCCGGGCGTCGGTCGACCGCCTGGTCGCCGCGCAGGAGACGGCGACGACGGGCTGACGACGGCCCGCCGACTGCCCTCAGCGCCGCGCGACGAGGAAGTCGTTGTCCAGCGACGTCCCGGTGCTGGTCGTCGGGAGCGGGCGGCCCCACTGCGCCGCGACGTCGGCGGTCCGCACCGTCTCGGTGCTCCACCCGTCGGAGCCGAGCTGGTCGGCGGGGTGGGGCCGGCGCTCGGACATGTCGACGAGCCCGCTCATCTCGACCCCGAACGCCCGCCCGAAGCGGGGGAGGGCCGGGTCGTGCTGGAGCTGGTCGAAGGCACTCCCGAAGTTCTCGACGACGACCGTGCTGCCCGCAGCCGCCTGGCTGCTGATCCGCTCCAGCAGCGCGGCCTCGGCGTCGGCGGGCAGGAACGGCAGCAGGCCCTCAGCGAGCCAGACCGACGGCCGCTGCGGGTCGAAGCCGGCGTCGCGCAGGGCCGCGGGCCAGTCGTCGCGCAGGTCCGCCGGGACGCTGACCCGGCGGCACCGCTCGCGCACGCCTTCCTCGGTCAGGGTCTGGTCCTTGAACGCCAGCACCTGCTCCTGGTCGACCTCGAAGACCGTGGTGCCGGCCGGCCAGTCCAGCCGGTAGGCGCGGGCGTCGAGGCCGGCGGCGAGCAGCACGACCTGGTCCGCGCCCGCGGCCGTGGCGTCGAGGAGGGCGCGGTCGAAGAAGCGCGAGCGGACCCCCTGGTAGGTCGTCATCAGCGACCAGAACTCGTCGACGGAGGTCGTCTCGTCACCGACGCGCTCGGGGTCGGGCCACGGCTGGTCGGCCCGGGTCGGGACCGGCTGCGGGGTGTCGGCGCGGGCGATGAACATCTCCGCGTACGGGTCCTCGACGAGGGGCTGGGGACGGTGGGTCTCCACGGCCCGGCCCGCCGCCACCATGAGTGCCGTCCAGCCGACGCTCGACACGATGTCCCACTGGTCGTTCGGGGTGCGCATGCCTCCGGAGTATCCCGTGGTTGGGCTCACTAACGAACTTGTGTCCGAACGGACAGATTCCGGGCCGTGCGGAGGCCCAGGAACGCGGCGAGAGCGGCCACCCCGGCGACCGCCACCGACACCGCCATCCCGACCGAGCCGGCGGGGACGACGCCGGCGAGCTGACCGAGGACGTCGATCAGGAGTGCGACGACGAGCGCGCCGCGGACCCAGGAGCCGGTGGTGAGGTGTGCGGTGTCCATGGCCTGAAGGGTCCGCCCGGGCGATGAAGCGGCGGTGAGCGTCGCCTGTGCGCCGGCTACGTGCCCGCGCCGACCTCACGGGGCACCTGAGAAGGTGACGCGCCACGGGGTCCGGGCGGAGGTGGGCGTGCGACGACGGGTGCTGCGGTGGCTGCGCCGGACCGGGATCGCACTGATCGCGCTGGTCCTCGTCGTGCTGTCGCTGGCCGGGCTCTACCTGGCGTGGGACGACCTCGCCCCGGTCCACGTGTCGACCGCGGTCCCCGGGTTCTCCGTCGACGCCGCGGGCGTCGCCACGCACGTGGAGCACTGGCCCGCCGCGCATCCGTCGGGCCTGCCGCCCCTGGTCCTCGTGCCGGGATTCGCGGAGTCGACCTACGTCTTCTCCCGGCTCGCCACCCGGCTCGCCGACGACCGCGACGTCTTCGCCTACGACGTGCGCGGCTACGGCTTCACCGCGCACCAGGGGCCGTACACCCTCGCGGCGGACACCGCTCAGCTCGCGGGCGTGATCGCCGCCCTGCACCTGACCCGGCCCATCGTCGTCGGCCACTCGCTCGGTGCCGCGATCGCGCTCTCGCTGGCGCTGCGCGACCCCGGCTCGGTCACCGGCGTCGTCGCGGCCAACGGCGACGGCACGCCGTACTTCGGCAGCGACCGCTCCGCCCCGGGCGGTGGCGGGGGAGCGCTCCGCTCGGTGGCGACCCTCCCGCCCCTGGGCCCCGCCGTGGTCACGGCCGTCGTCCGCCACCGCGACCCGATCCGGAAGCTGGTGGCCTCGCAGTGCGGTCCGGGCTGCCCGACCGACGACCGCGCTGTCGACCGGTGGCGCGCCCCCTTCCTCGCCGACGGCGGCGTCACCGCCCTCCTCGGGATCGCGCGGCAGCCCCTCATCGGGCTCACCGACGACGAGGAGCGCCGGGTCCGCGTCCCGACCGCGGTCGTCTCCAGCAGCGAGGACACCAGCTTCGACCAGACCCAGGCCGTCGCCACCGCGGCCCGGCTGCACACCACCCTCGTCGCCGCGATCCCGGGGGCGCGGCACCTCGCGCTGCTGGGCGACCCCGACCGGTTCGTGGCCGCTCTCCGCCCGCAGCTGACCGCGCTCGCGTCTGCGGCCAACCCGCGGCGGTAGCCGATCCTCGCTCTCCGGAACGGGAACTGTTGCGCGAGGCGGCCGACCGGGCGTTCCCTGGACGCGGTTCACCACCGGGCATCGGGCCCGCACGCGTGATCCGCCCGATCGGAGCACGCCGTGCGCACCATGCAGACCGTCACCCTGGACGACGCCCGTCGCGTCATCGCCGCAGGCGAGAAAGAGGCCGAGCGTCAGCAGCAACCCGTCAACATCGCGGTGGTGGACGCCGGCGGCACCCTCGTCGCCCACATCCGTCAGGACGGCGCCTGGATCGGCAGCGTCGACATCGCCATCAACAAGGCGTTCAGCGCGCGGGCGTTCGACGTGAGCACCGCCGGACTCGGGGAGAACTCCCAGCCCGGCGGCCAGTTCTACGGGATCCAGGACTCCAACCACGGCCGGGTCATGATCTTCGCGGGTGGCGTGCCGTTGTGCTCCGGCGACACCGTCGTCGGCGCGGTCGGTGTCAGCGGCGGGACCGGGAAACAGGACGCCGCCGTCGCCGATGCGGCCGCCAAGGCGCTGTAGCGCTCGCCTCAGGTCCGCCGGCGCACCTCGCCCGGTGTGGCGCCGAGGCGCTTGCGGACGACGCGGTTCATGTGGCTCTGGTCGGCGAAGCCGCAGGTCTGGGCGACCTCGGGCAGCGGGATGCTCGTGCGCTGGAGCAGCCGGCGCGCCCGGTCGACGCGCTGGCGCAGCACGAACTCGTGGGGCGTCGTCCCGGTCGAGGCGCGGAAGCGGCGGGCGAAGTGGAACTTCGACAGGCCGGCGGTGGCGGCGAGGTCCTCGAGGGTGAGCCGGTCGTGCAGGTTGCTCTGCACGTAGTCGCGGACCAGGTGCTCCTGGCGGAAGCTCAGGCAGGCCGAGCCGTCCGGCTCGCGGAAGATCACGTTGGCGTGGTTGCGCAGGATGGCCACAGACAGCTGCGTCGTCAGCGAGTCGACCAGTAGCTCGCTGCCCACCCCGCCGTTGGCGGCCTCCTGGGCGATC
The DNA here is from genome assembly GCF_036497245.1 of Actinomycetospora sp. Taxonomy (GTDB): domain Bacteria; phylum Actinomycetota; class Actinomycetes; order Mycobacteriales; family Pseudonocardiaceae; genus Actinomycetospora. The sequence continues at coordinate 13,550 of NZ_DASXJS010000059.1, forward strand.
GCCATCGCGGTGCGGTGGATGGCGGGATCGTCGGCCTTGATCGTGTCGTGCAGCGCGACGTCGACGACCTCGCGCTCGTACATCGCGCGGCAGGTGGCGGTGAGCTGGTCGTGGGTCAGGTAGACGTGCACGACCTCGATCGGGCTCGACCAGGTCCAGTGCGAGTCGGCGGCGCGGGTGAGCAGCGAGACGTCGCCGGGACCGAGCCGTTCGTGGTGCCACCCGGCGTCGATGCGCCGTCGCATGTCGGTGACGCCGCGCCGGTAGGCCACGACCATGAAGTCGCGCAGCGGCGGCACCTCGACGTCGGAGTCCTGGTACCGGTACCCGCGCACCGCGACGCCGTCCCACGACTCGTCGGGGCTGCGCACGGTGACCTCACCGGGGACCCACGCCGGCAGCTGGTCGGGAACGATGAACCCATCAACCATGGCCGTCCCCCGTCGACGTCGACGACGCCAACGTAGCTGTGACCGTGGTCACGGGCCAGCCCCGGCAGCAAGGACGTCCAACGGCGTGAGTGCGTGCCTGACATCGGCGGAGACGACTTCCTGGACGCGCTGACCTGCGACGACGGGTTCGCGGACGGAGTGCGTAGCAAGGCTGACCGATCGACTCCGCGGATCGTCCAAGCCGCGTGGCCCCGCCCGGCCCAGGGTTCTCGTCGAGAGATCGCCCACGCCGAGGAGAGCCGACGAACCCGGGTTCACGCCCCGGATCGACCGGCACCTGCAGGCACTCCTCGACACTCCTGCCTGAGAGAGAGACGACCCATGAGCGACATGATGAAGGCCCTGGCGATCCTCGGGACCGGCAAGTTCGGTCTCGTCGAGCGCGACGTCCCGACCGCCGGTCCGGGGGACGCGGTCGTGAAGACCACCGTCGCACTGATCTGTACCTCCGACGTGCACACCGTGGCGGGCCTGCTGCCCGTCCCCGAGGGGCGCCTGCTCGGGCACGAGAGCGTCGGCGTCGTCCACGCGATCGGCGAGGGCGTGACGTCGGTGCAGGTCGGGGACCGGGTCGCGGTCAACGCCGTCACCCCGGACGGGACGTGTGACAACTGCCAGGCCGGCCACACCTCGCAGTGCGGCGGCGCGCTGGGCGGCTACCGCTTCACCGTCCAGAAGGACGGCAACATGGCGGAGTACTTCCACGTCAACGACGCCGACTACAACCTCGCGCCGATCCCGCAGGGTCTCTCCGACGAGGCCGCCGTCTACGCCTGCGACATGCTCTCCACCGGGATCATCGGCTCCGAGAACGCGAACATCCCGGTCGGCGGGACCGTGGCGATCTTCGCGCAGGGCGCGGTCGGCCTGTCGGCCACGATCGGCGCGAAGCTGCGCGGTGCGGGTCTCGTCATCACCGTCGAGGGGATCCCCAACCGGCAGGAGATGTCGCGGCGCTTCGGGGCCGACGTGGTGATCGACCCGGCGTCGGGCAACGTCGCCGAGCAGGTGATCGGGCTGACCGACGGCGGCGCGGACTCCACGGTGGAGGCGCTGGGCAACCAGGCCACCTTCGAGGCCGCGCTCTACGCCACCCGACCCGGTGGGACGCTGTCCAACGTCGGATACCACGGGGAGTCGGGCCCGACCATCACGATGCCGCTCGACGCGTGGGGCCTGGGCATGGCCGGCAAGAAGATCGCCACGGACCTCTGCCCGGGCGGCCGGCTGCGCATGGAGCGGCTCATGCGGCTGATGGTCAACGGCAAGATCGACCCGACGCCGATGACCACTCACCGCATGGGCATCGACCAGGTCGAGGAGGCCTTCGAGATGATGACCCACAAGCGCGACGGGATCATCAAGCCGCTCATCACCTTCTGAGTCCACCGCCCCGGCCCCCCTGCCGGCGCGCCGACAGGCATGCGGTCCCATGAACTCCGCCAACGGTAGGAGATCGCACGTGGGGTCGTGATGGCGTGTTCGAGGCGGGCAGCGGGTGGCTCGCTGCTGGTGCTGCTCCTGAGTGCGGCGGCGCCGGCGGTGTTCCTCGTCGGGCTCCGATGCGCCGAGGCCTGCCAGCGGCCGGGGGCCTATCACCCGGCCGCCCAGACCGTGAGCACCCTGGCCGGCCGGGGTGCGAGTGACCCCTGGGTCATGGCCGGGACCATGTTCGGCATCGGCGTGGCCTACGTGGTGGTGGCCGCGGGGCTGCGGGGGATACCGCGGTTGGGTCGGGGTCTCCTCGGCGTGGGCGCGGCCTCGGTGATCGGGACGGCGTTGGCCCCGCAGCCCGCGCACGGCAGCTCCACCGTCCACATGACGGCGATGGTGATCGGGTGTCTGGCGTTCGCCTGCTGGCCGCTCGCGCTCGCGGTCGATCGTGGTCTCGACCCGCGGCTGCGTCGGGGGCTGCTCACGGCGAGCGCCGCCATCGTCACGGCCCTGGCCTGGTTGTGCGCCCAGGCGTGCGTCGGCGGGAGGGACCTGGGCGTGGCCGAGCGCGTGCTGATCCTGGCGCAGACCGTCCCGCCGATGGGCGTCGCCGCCGCGGTCGCCTTCCGCGCGGGCGGGTGGAGGTGGCCGTCGATCTCGCCGGTCCCGACCTGCGGCGCGGTGGCGACGGGCGGCCACGGCCGCATCAGGGAACGACGCTGATCATGGCGGTCGTCGTGATGAAGAGAATGGTCAGCACGGCCCAGGGGAGCGGGTTGCGCCTCGGGTCGGTGTGGTGGATGTGCACGGCACGCCAGGCGGCGAACGCGGCCGCGAGCAGGAGCACGACGCGCACGGCGTTGATCGCCGCGAACCACGGGCCCGGCTGGGTCGCCACGAGGTGTGACGGTAGGGACTTCCGCGGGGCCGGTGGTGCCGTTCGCGCAGATTGCCCCGGGCCGGCTACCGCCCGGTCCCGGATCGCCGTCGGGCATGCGACGGGCCCGGTCGCAGGCGACCCCTAGTGGCCTGTGACCGGGCCCGTGCCCTCCGGAACACCGTCCGGGCCCCTCCGAGGCCCGGACGGTCCCCGGATGGATCAGTTGGCGGCGTCGATGCCGTTGCTGCAGCTCTTGGCGTTGCCGGCGGCGTTGCCGTGACCGGCCTTGGACAGGATCGGCACCGAAGCGGCGTTGTCCTGGACCGGGACCTGGACCCCGAGCACGTTGACCGGGACGTCGTTGTTGCAGAGGTCGCCGGTGGTGTTGGGGGCGAAGTCGCTGGAGTTGAGCAGCCCCTTCTGGTGGGTGGTCCCGTCGTCGTGGTGGCGCGAGACGCCGTGGTGGTCAGCACTGCCGCCGCTGTCGGGGCCGTCGCCGGCCAGGGCGACGCCGGCGGACGAGAGCAGGCCGGTCGAGATCATGGCCGTGGCGAGGACGGTCTTGCGCAGGGTCGCCATGAGCGGCGGGTCCTTCCTGGACGGGAACCGGGCCGTTGGTGATCACACCCCGCGGCCGTACGGATAACGTGTTGTCAAACGCGGCCCCTCGGCCGTCGGTCACGGGTGTCGTCACCCATTCATCGCAACGGGTGACGCTGGGCGCATTCGAGCCAGGTCGGGCCGGGTCCATCGGTGAGACCCTCGGCGCCGCGGAATGTCTCGGGAGGGCTCCTGGTTCTGCGCCCTGTGAGCAACGAGACGGCAGAGCTCAGCCCCACGGGCTGGGTCAGCGACCAGACTGAGAAGATCCTCCAGACCGGGACGACCGATGGCATCGAGGTGCTCGGCTCGCCGATCGTGCTGCTGACGCTGCGCGGCGCGAAGTCCGGCAAGCTCCGCTACACCCCGGTGATGAAGGTCGAGCACGGCGGCAGCTACGCCGTCGTGGCCTCGAAGGGCGGGGCACCGGAGCACCCCGTCTGGTACTACAACATCAAGGCGCACCCGGAGTTCCCGCTCCAGGACGGGACCGAGACGAAGGACTTCGTCGCCCGCGAGGTCTCCGGCGACGAGCGCGCCGCGTGGTGGGACCGGGCCGTCGCGGCCTACCCGTCCTACGCGGAGTACCAGGAGAAGACCGACCGGGAGATCCCGGTCTTCGTACTCGACCCGAAGTAGGGGCGCTGCTCACGATGCGGGGCCACCGGAGGGAGCCCGGCTGAGGTCGACGACGCAGACAGGTTGCCGTCCGGGTCGGCGAGGACGACGAAGTCGGGCTCCGGGGGGTAGCTGTCCCAGTCCACCTCGGTCGCGCCGAGCGCGATCAGTCGGCGCACCTCGGCGTCCTGCTCGGCGGTGGTGTCCACGACCAGGTCCAGGTGCAGCCGGGGATGTGGTTCCGGCGGCGAGGCACTGGTCATCACGGCCAGGACGCGCGCTCCGTCGACCCCGACGAGCGTGCACCAGTCCGGGCTCGACCATTCGTCGGCGGGGCTCAGGTCCAGCGCGGCGGACCAGAAGGCCGTGGCGCGGTCGAGGTCGGTCACGCCGATCACCGGAAAGCCGAGGCGGAGCACCGCCCCACCCTGGCCCGTGCCGCGGGCGGACGCACGCGGATCCGGCCGTCGGGCTACCGGACGCGGTAGCGCAGGTGCACGACCCGCCGGGCGAGGTCCTCGGTGTCCGGGGTCGTCAGCCGCCGGACCAGCTCGAGCTCGACGTGCCGGGCGGAGAGGTGGTCGAACAGGAGCCGACCGGCGCCCAGCAGGACCGGCACGACGTGCAGCTCCATCTCGTCGACCTCCCCGGCCCGGAGCAGTACCTGCGCAGCGCCTGCCCCCTGCACCACCACGTCGCCGTCCCCGGCGGCCGCGCGGGCCCGCGTCGCGGCCTCGGTGGGATCGGTGACGTAGACGACGCTGCCCGGGGGCGGGTCGTCGGGGACCTCGTGGGTCAGGACGACGATCGGGACGCCGTCGTGGTGGTCGCCGCCCCAGCGCCCGGCGAACTCGTAGGTACGTCGGCCGGCGATCACCGCGCGGGTGGCCATCGACTCCGCGAAGACCCCCCCGCTCGGTCCCGGGTCGAGGCGGCGGTCGAGCCAGTTGAACAGGCGGAACCCGCCGCGCCCCATCGGGTCGGCCGGGCTGTCGTCGGGCCCGGCGACGAAGCCGTCGAGCGACATGGTCATGTCCAGCCGGACCGCCATCAGAGCTCACCCGCCGACCGCACGCGGTAGCGCAGGTGCACCATCCCCGGCCCGTCCAGGGAGTGCACCAGTTCGAGCTCGACGAGCTCGGGTGGCAGGTCGTCGAACAACCGGCGCCCCTGCCCGAGCAGCACGGGCACCACCTGGAGCGACATCTCGTCGAGCACCCCGGCCCGCAGGCACGCCTGCGCAGCGGAGGCGCCGTGCAGGAGCACGTCCCGGTCGCCGGCGGCCGCCTTGGCCTGTGCCGCGGCCTCGGCGACGTCCGTGACGTAGCGCGCGTGCCCGAGCGGAGGACCCGCGGGTGGCGAGTGCGTCAGGACGATGATCGGGACGCCGTCGTGGTGGTCGCCGTTCCACTGCCCGGCGTACTCGAAGGTCTTCCGCCCGGTCAGCACCGCGCCGGTCCGCATCGCGTCGGCCATCACCGCGGCACCGACCTCGTCGTCGGTCCAGCCCTGCGCGGGATCGAGGCCCTCCAGGTTCAGGAAGTCGTGCAACCGCTCGCCGCCGATGCCGAGTCCCTGATCCGGTCCGTCGTCCGGGCCCGCGATGAACCCGTCGAGCGACATCCACATGTAGAGCACGATCTTGCCCATGGTGAGTCCGTCCCGTGTGGTATGAACTCGGCATGCAACAGTACTCATTTAGGACTGTCAAGCTGGCGAGGTGGTAGCCGGCGAGTGGACGCCCATGGCTACCGCGGCAGCCCCCTGGGTCCACTCGGCCCGGGAACTGGCCGGGCCCGAGCCCGAGTGGACGCCCATGGCTACCGCCGCAGCCCTGAGGGTCCACTCGGCCGGGGAAGTGGCCGGGTCCGGGGCCGAGTGGACGCCCATGGCTGCCGCGGGAGCCCTCAGGGGCCACTCGGTCGGGGATCTGGCCGGGGTCCGGGTCCGAGTGGACCCCCATGGCTACTGCCGCAGCCCCTAGGGTCCACTCGGCCGGGGAACTGGCCGGGTCCGAGTCCCCATGGCTACTGCGGGAGCCCCCAGGGTCCACTCGACGATCCCCGACAGGCTCTTACCGACCGGGAGTGCTCAGGAGGCGAAGCCACCTACCGGATCGCGGGGTCGATGGCGATCGGCTCGCGGTGCGCCTCGTGGTGGTTGGCGTTCTTCGGCGTGGCCAGGACCGACCGGGTCCGGTCGTCGAGGTTCGCCTCGGAGAGCAGGCCACTGCCGGCGAGCACCGTCTCGAGCGCGGTCAGCCAGTGCTCGTAGTAGCTCCAGGGCTCCTCGCCCTGGTGGGCGCCGTCGGCCTCCCACCGCCGGATCGATTCGATGAGCGAGAGCTGGAACTCCGACCACTCGTACTGCCCGGCGTGGTAGGCCGCGACGGCGAGCGCGAACGCCCGCAGCTCCCAGGGCTCCCGGAACGACTGCTCGTCGCGGCCGGGTGTCCCGGCGATCAGCGACTCGACCCGCCGTCGGGCGTCACCGACCTCGGTGCCCTCGCGCACGGCGGCGCTCACGCTGCGGCCTTCGTCGGGCCGACCCCGATGAGGGACTCGCGGGTCACGAGCGCCGCGAGCTGCTCCTCGGTGTACCCCTCGGTGCCTGCCGGGCGCTGCGGGAGCACCCAGTAGCGCAGCTCGGAGCTGGAGTCCCACACGCGGACCTCGGTCGAGTCGGGGACGTCGTGACCGAACTCCTCGCGCAGCACCTTGCGGGGCTCGCGCACGATCCGGGCGCGGTAGGCCGGCTGCTTGTACCAGTTCGGGGGCAGCCCGAGCACCGGCCACGGGTAGCAGGAGCACAGCGTGCACACGATGACGTGGTGGACGTCGTCGGTGTCCTCGACGGCGACCATCTCCTCGCCCTGCAGCCCGCCGATGCCGAGCTCGGCGCACGCGGCGGTGGCGTTCGCGAGGAGGCGCGCCTTGAACCCGGGGTCGGTCCAGGCCTTGGCGACGGCCTTCGCGCCGAGCTGCGGGCCGACCTCGTTCTCGTAGATCTCGGCGACCCGGTCGACCGCCTCGGTCGACATCAGGCCCTTCTCGATCATGAGGGCCTCGACGGCCTTGACCCGGGCCGCGACCTGGGCCTGGTGCTCCGGCGTCGCGGCGGCGGCGACGGTGTGGGGCACGGTCATGCGGCACTCTCCTGGGAAGTAGCGGGGACGATGTAGGGCTCCCAGACGTCGAAGGTGACCGAGCCGTTGGGCTCGGCCGCCTCGGCGCCCCAGAGCTCCTCATTGGTGAAGAGCACCGTGTAGACGTGCTCGGGGGCCTCGCCCCGGCCGTTGCCCGCACTGTCGGGGTAGATCATCTCGCCGTGGGCGAGCTCGATGACCCCGGTCCTGCCCCGGATGTAGGCCGCCTTGCGGGTGTGTCCACGCGGCGCGTCGGCGACGACGGTGACCCGGTCGCCGACCGCGAACCTCGCCGTCTTGCCGGTGTCGCGGGCCGCCGAGGCGCCCGCGGGGATGACGGCCTCGATGAACTCGACGAGGGCGGGGTCCTGCTTGTCGGGCAGCGGGGCGTCGGGGTTCTCCAGGTAGTACTGGTACCGCTTCTCGATCTCGGCGGCGTCGAGCGCGCCCGCCCGGATGCCGTAGTGCTCGACGGCGTGGAGCCAGTGCTCGTAGTAGGCGGAGCTCAGGTACTCGACGGGCTCCATCTGCTCCATCGCGAAGCGGAACTCGTCGAGGCCGAAGTGCCCCGCCCGGAAGGCGAGCGGGAACATCGTGTGGGCGTGCTTCTCCCACTCCGCCTTCCACACCGGTTCGACCCCCGGTGGAGGCGGTGCGATCGCACCGAGCCCGTCCCGTCCGCCGAGATCGTGGATGCCGTTCATGGAACCTCCTGGGGTCCGGGGAGTCTCAGGCGCCGGCGACGGCGGCGGGCGCGCTCGTGGGGGAGGGGAAGCCGCCGACGGCCTGCTCGTAGGCGTGCGCAGCGCGCAGGACGGTGGCGTCGTCGAACTGGCGGCCGACGAGCATCATCCCGACGGGCAGGCCGTCGGCGAGCGGCGCGGGTACCGAGCACGCCGGGTGGCCGGTGACGTCGAACGGGGCCGTGTTGGCGAGCATCTCCAGCGCGCGGCCGAGGATCTCCGGGGGCCGGGCGTCGGGGCCCGGGCGCACCGTGGCACGCATCGGGAGGGTGGGCATGACCAGGACGTCGACCTCGGCGAGCGCGGCGTCGTAGGCCGCGGCGAGCTTCGGGGCGAGGTTCTGGGCCATCGCGTAGTGGCGCCCGTGCGTGGTGTTCAGGGCGTACTTGCCGGCCAGGAGCACCAGGTCGACGGTCTCGGGGAAGCGGCTGCCGTCCTCGGTCCAGCGCCGCCCGTAGTGGTCCATGATCTCGGGGTCGTAGAGGCCCTTCCAGTTCAGGCCGTACCCGTAGGTGTCGACCATCTGGGCGGTGGCGCCCTCGGTGGCGATGACGTCCCAGATCCGCGGGCCGTGCAGGTGCCAGGGCACCGAGACCTCGGTGACGGTCATGCCTGCGTCGGCCAGGGCCTGCGTGGCCGTGCGTACCGCGTCGTCGGTCTCCGGCTCGGACTCCGCGAGCCCGAAACCCTCCCGGAGGATCCCGACCCGCAGGCCCTGCGCCCCGGCGCCGAGGGCCGCGACGTAGTCCTGCGACGTCACCGTCGCGGGCTGGCGGGGGTCGTGGCCGTCGGCGCCCGCGATGACCGAGAGCATCAGGGCGGCGTCGGCGACGGTCCGGGTGATCGGCCCGACGTGGTCGATCGTGGCCTCGATGGGGAACGCACCGGTGTAGGGCACCAGGCCCCAGGTCGGCTTGTGGCCGACCAGCCCGCAGTCCGAGGCCGGGATGCGGATCGAGCCGCCCTGGTCGCCGCCGGTGGCCATGTCGACCACGCCGCCGGCGACGAGGGCGGCGCTGCCGCCGGAGGACCCCCCGGCGCTGCGCTCCGGTGCCCAGGGGTTCTCGACGTCGCCGGTGTTCGCGGTGATCGACGCCCCGGCGAAGCAGAGGTCCTCGCACACGGCCTTGCCGGCGATCGTCGCCCCGGCCGCGAGCAGACGGCTGACGATCGTCGCGTCGGTGGTCGGGACGTACCCCTCGACCGCCGCCGA
>NZ_DASXJS010000060.1:0-8714 GCF_036497245.1 Actinomycetospora sp.
TCCCGGCGCTCGGCAAGAAGCGACTCGACCGCCTCACCGGCGCCGACGTCCGGCACTTCATCAGCACCGTCCGCGCCAAGTGCCTCTGCTGCACCAACGGCAAGCACGCCCGGCGGAAGTCCAAGCAGCGGCCGTGCTGTCGCCCAGGACTGCGGTGCTGCGAGCGCCGGCCCACGCCCCGTCAGGTGCAGTACGTCCACGCCGTGCTCCGCAACGCGCTGAGCAACGCCGAGCGGGAGGAGCTGGTGATGCGCAACGTCGCCAAGCTCGTCAAGGTCCCGACGCCGAAGTACAAGGTCGGCAAGGGCCTCACGGTCACCCAGGCCAAGACGCTGCTCGACGCTGCGAAGGGGACGCGCTGGTACGCGCTGTACGTCACCGCCGCGACGCTCGGGCTGCGTCACGGCGAGCTGCTCGGCCTGCGCTGGCAGGACATCGACTTCGAGCGGGCCACGCTCACCGTCGCTCAGACCGTCGCCCGGGCCGCGGGGCAGCTCTACGTCGGGCCGGCCAAGTCGGATGCCTCGGAGGCCACGATCCCACTCCCGAAGGTCACCCGCCGCGTGCTCGAGGCGCACCGCCGTCGCCAGGACGAGGACCGGGCCAAGGCGACCCGCTGGGAGGACCACGACCTCGTGTTTCCCTCGACCCTCGGCACGCCGATGGAGCCGCGGAACCTCAACCGGCACTTCGAGGAGTTGCGGGTCAAGGTCGAGATGCCCGACGTGCGGCTCCACGACCTGCGCCACACCGTCGTGAGCCTGCTGCTTGACCTCGGGACCCCGCCACACGTCGTGCAGGCCATTGCCCGTCACGCGCACATCGACGTGACGATGGCGATCTACGCCCACACCAACCTCGACGCCATGCGCCAGGCGCTCGACGCGATCGAGTGGGAGGACCTGTGAAGGCGGTTGCTGAAGTCGTTGCTGAAGTAGCGCCGACCAGACGGAGCATCACGAGCATTCCCGCTGGTGAGGGGGGTGGCCAGGGGCGGGATCGAACCGCCGACCTATCGCTTTTCAGGCGATCGCTCGTACCGACTGAGCTACCTGGCCTTGTCGGCGACCACGTCGTCGCGACGCGTGCACGACACTGCGACCCAGACGGGACTCGAACCCGCGACCTTCGCCGTGACAGGGCGACGCGCTAACCAACTGCGCCACTGGGCCTTGCTCTTCAATTCATCCCGGACATCGGGATGTCCAGGTTACTGCGTACCCCCAACGGGATTCGAACCCGCGTTGCCGCCTTGAAAGGGCGGAGTCCTAGGCCGCTGAACGATGGGGGCTCGAGTTCCTCGTGATCCCGCGAGGACCTTACCCCCTCCAGCGACGGTGTCCGCCCGGCCCCGTTGGGTGCGAGACGGAGCCTACGGGACGGGTGGGCCGGCGTCGTCAGGCACCCCCGTCCGCACCGTCCCCGGCACTCCGGGGATCGCCGCGACGCCGCCCGCCGCAAGCCATCGCTCGAGCCAGGCGGGCTCGGCGGCCGTGCTCAGGAGCACCGACCAGGACGCGGCCGTCCGTTCCCGGACGTCCGCGAGCCCGGCGGTGGCCGCGGACACCGCCCAGTGCCCGACACCGGTCGCCACCACCGTGCGGGCGAGCTCGGCGGTGTCGACCTCGCCGCGCAGGGCCCCGTCCTGCTGGGCGCGCCCGAGCAGATCGGCGTAGGCGGACTCCCAGAAGTCGTAGGGCCAGCGGGCACGGTGGGCGCCGAGCGCGTCCTCGGTGACGACCCGCAGCCCGGCCCGGCAGAGGGCCTCGTCACGGAGGAGCTCGGCGAACCCGACGCCGACGGACACCGCGGTCGCCAGGGCGTCGAGGCCCCCGGCGCGGCGCTCGGCCAGGACGTCGCGCAGGCGCGCCTCGAAGAGCTCGGCCACCGCTCTGCCCATGGCCTCCTTGGAGGCGAAGTGGAAGTACATGGCGCCCTTGGTGACACCGCTGCGCGTGTGGATGTGCGACAGCGCGGCCGCCCGGTAGCCCTCGACGGCGAACTCGTGGGCGGCGGCGTCGAGGATCGCCATCCGGGTCGCGAGCGCCCGGGCCTGCCGCGGAGCGCGTCCCGCGACCACACCGGCCGGGACGGCGCCGACCGACACCGCAGTGGGGTCGTCGTCAGCGGGCCCCGACGCAGGGGACCGCGACGACGAGGGGATTCCGACCATGGCGAGTGCACGCTACGACCACGGCGGGCGGCGCCACCAAGCCCGCCACGCCGGACCGATCCGTCAGCGACGCACCGGTGGCGGCTCGCCCGGCTCGCCGATCAGCCCGAGCATGTCGAGCAGCTCGCGGCAGTCGTCGGAGTCGACCGCGTTGCGGGCCACCGCCATCCGCGCGCGGTGCACCTGGTCATCGCTCACCCGGTAGACGTCGGCGGCGGTGCGTTGCGCCGGAACACCGGACACCACCCCCGCACTGCCGCTCTCCGTGCCGGACCGCGGCTCGGGAACCCCGGCCGCATCGGTCGTCCCGCGTTCCGGGTGCGGCCCGGTAGGTCGTCGTCGTGGACCCGGCGTCACACTCATCCGTCTCCCTCGGCCCGTACCGATCGGCTGCCCCGATGGCAGGCGCAGACGCTACAGAGCGGGGGTGAACGATGCAGCCCTCTCTCAGGGTGACCTGACATCTCCTCAGGTTCATGACGCAGCGTGTGCGCCCGTTCACGCGGACCGGACATCGCCCACACGCCGGGCCCACGACGGGTCCGTCAGGACGCGCGGGGTGGCTCGTCGACGAGGGCCTGGTAGACCAGCCGGCGCAGCGAACTGCGGATGGGATAGGCGCTCGAGGGCATCAGCTGGGTGAAGAACAGGGCCGTCACCTCCTCGGACGGGTCGACCCAGAACGCCGTGCTCGCCGCCCCACCCCAGGCCAGCTCTCCCGCGCTGCTCAGCGTCCGGTAGCGCGTCGGGTCGAGGACCACCGACACCCCGAGGCCGAACCCGACCCCGTCGAAGGGCATCTCGGCGAACAGCGGCCGTCCGACGGCCTCGAGGTCGGCTCCCCCGGGCAGGTGGTTGCGGCCCATGTAGGCCACGGTCCGCGACCCGAGGAGCCGGACGCCGTCGAGCTCGCCGCCGCGCAGCAGCATCTGGGTGAACCGGTGGTAGTCGGCCGCCGTCGAGACGAGGCCGCCGCCGCCCGAGAGCCACGTCGGGGGCTCCAGGAACGGGGCGCCGAAGGCGTCGGCCCGCACGCGGCTCCCGTTTGCGACGCGGGCGTAGAGCGCCGCCGTACGGGAGGGGTCGTCGGCGACGAACCCGGTCGCCGTCATCCCGAGCGGCGCGAAGATCTCCTCGTCGAGGAAGTCGTCGAGGCTGCGCCCGGACACGACCTCGACGAGCCGGCCGAGCACATCGGTCGCGTGGCTGTAGTTCCACTCGGTGCCCGGGGTGTGCACGAGCGGCAGCTGCGCCCAGGCGTCGACGCAGCCCGCGAGGTCGAGCCCGGGAGGCACGCCCCACTCGAAGCCCGCCGCGCGGTAGGCCTCGTCGATCGGGTGCGCGTGGTGGAAGCCGTAGGTGAGCCCGGCGGTGTGGGTGAGCAGGTGCCAGACGCGGATCGGCTCCGGGCTGGGCATGGTGAGCGGGGCGGCGGCGGATCCGCGCAGGTAGACCCGGGGCTCCGCGAACGCGGGGAGCCAGCGACTGATCGGGTCGGTGAGCTCGAGCAGCCCCCGCTCCCAGAGGATCAGCGCCGCGACCGAGGTGACCGGCTTGGACATCGAGTAGATGCGCCAGCGGGTGTCCTGCTCGACGGGCAGGCCCGCCTCCTCGTCGCGCAGACCGGCCTCGCTCGAGTGCACCACCTGCCCGCGGCGGGTGACGACGACCTGCCATCCCGCGAGCCGCCCGTCGTCGACGTAGGTGCGGAAGTGGTCGTCGATGCGGGCGAGGCGAGCCGGGTCGAACCCCAGGGAGGCGGGGTCCTTCTCGACGGCGAGGGGAGAGGTGGTCATGACCGCATCCTCATCCCGTCGGACCCCGGAGTGGAACGAGGGGATCAGACCTCGCCGAGGACCTCGGCGACCTCGTCGACCGCCTCGCGGGCCCACAGCCGGTCGCGGAGGCGCCGGGTGAGGCCCTCGGCGTGCGAGAGCGCGGCGAACTCGGCGACCCGGGCGGCGCAGGCGGCCCGTGCCGGGGCGCGCAGCGTCTCGTAGCCCGCGAGTCCGGGGAGGATCCGGCCGTCCGAGCGGTCGAACGCCGCGCCGAGCGCGTGGGCGTCGAGCAGGGTCTGGTTCTCCTCCTCCCCGGCGTGCGGCAGGAACGGCTGGGCCGCGGCGCCGAGGACGGTGAGGCGGTTGCGGGTCCACCGCGAGAGCGGGCGCTGGTGGGCGAGCACCTGCTCGGGCTCGCGGGCGACGACGGCGCTGATCGCCCGCCGGAGCTCGGGCTCGAGCCGGGACACGACCCACTCGCGCTCGACGGGGGGCAGGTCCGCGCGCATGACGAGGACGACCTCCGCCCCGCCGTGGGGCGCGGGCAGGCGCATCGCCTGCAGCTGCGGGCCCGACCACACGCGCAGCTCCGGGTGGGCGGGCTCGCCCGCGCTCGCCGCGACCGTGGCGCGGCGCACGACGAAGGTCGGCGAGAGCGCGCCGTCCCCGCTCTCCAGCAGGGCCCGGACGCGGCTGGACGCCCCGTCGGCGCCGACGAGGGCCTCCGCGCGCCACTGGATGCCGCCGTCGAGGCTGACGAGGGCCGCGTCGCCGATGTCCTCGACCGCGCTCGGGCGGCACTCGTAGTGGACGCCGATCATCTCGTCGGCGGCGCAGGCCTCGGCGAGCACACGACGCAGGTCTCGGCGGGCCAGGATGAGGCACGGGTAGCCGAACCGGGCGCGGGCGACGTCGCCGAGCTCGACCTTGCGCAGCGGCTGGCCGCTGGCCGCGTCGAGATGGGTGTAGCGCTGCACCTCGAGCGCCTGGGGCCGCAGCGTCTCGAGGAGCCCGAGGCCGTGCAGCACCCGCGCCGCCGAGGGTCGCAGGATCATGGAGCCGCTGGGCCCGGCGTCGTCGAGCGACTGCGGATCGGCACCGCGCTCGAGCAGTTCCACCGGGAATCCCTGGTGGGCGAGACAGAGGGCCGCCGCGAGGCCGTCGACCCCGGCACCGAGGACCAGGAGCGGCACATGCTCCACGTGGACCCCCGTTTCCCCTCGGACGGCACTGTTCCGAAAACCCTAGACAGCGCATTCGAGTGACGCCACGGCTGCCCGGACATAAGATCCTCGGCGGTGCGTCAGCGTAGCGGGGGGACAGGTACTCCTTCCGAGGGATGGATTGCCGGAATGCGTGCTTCCAGCGCCAGCGCCACTCCGACGGCGAGTGTCGTGAGGGCGCCGCCGACCAGCCATCCGGCGAGCACGTCCGTGGTCCAGTGCACCCCGAGATAGGCCCGACTGGCCCCGATGCCCACCACCAGCACCGCCCCGACCAGCACCGTTGCCCCGCGCGCGACGGCCCGGCCGCGGCCGCCGCCTGGGCCCAGCAGGGTCAGCACCGCGAGCACCGTCAACCCCAGCCCCAGGGCGGCCATCAGCGAGTGTCCGGAGGGCAGCGACGCCGACGTCTCCACCGTCAGGCGCGTGCCGACCGGCGGCCGCGGCCGCTCGACGGCGGCCTTCAACCCCCGGATGGTGAGTGATCCCACAAGCACCGCGACGACCCAGACCCCCGCCCGGGTCCGGTGGCCGCGGGCCCAGAGCACCACCGCCGAGACCACCGCGAGCCCGCCGGTCCCGACCGTGCCGCCGAGCAGCGAGGCCGTCTCCGCGACCCCCGTCCAGGCCGGGGAGCGGTGGCCGACCATCCAGCCCAGGACCGGTCCGTCCGCGGCCTGCAGGGCCTCGTCGTCGGCGACCAGGGCGAACACCACGGCGGCGAGCGCGGCCAGCACCGCCGCGATCACCAGCGCGGCAGGCAGCGTCGTCGCCGCCCGGCCCGGTGGCCACCGCCGTGCCCGGCACCCGAGGGCAGCACCGAGCAGCAGGAGCGCCGCCACGGCCGTCCCCGTCACGATCCACCAGCCGGCGGTCACCACTCCTCCACTCATCCGTGCCCACGTCCCCGGCCCTTGCATGCGCTCACGCGGCCCGGTCCCGGCGTGTCGAGGGCCCGCGTCGAAGACGGACTCCGGGCACACTCTGCCCGTGCGGCCTCGCGGTCGCCGGGTACCCGCCCGGTGCAGGCGCCGTGGTCGGAGCGGCGGCGGAGCCGGGGGGAGAGCGCGTGCTGGTCCTCGGTCTCCTCGCGGCCCTGGTGGCCGCGGCGGCCAACGCCGGCGCGGCGATGCTCGAGGCCATGGCGACGCGCCGGGCCACTCACGCCGCCGGCGTCGTCACCAGCCCGCTCTACCTCAGTGGGCTGACGCTGGACATCCTCGGGTGGGTCCTCACGGTCCTGGCGTTGCGCTACATGCCGATCGTCGCCGTGCAGGCGATCGTCTCGGGCCAGGTCGTGATCACCGTCATCGCCTCGCACTGGGTGTTCGACACGCCCCTGCGGCGGGTCGACCTGATGGCGGCCGCGGCGAACGTCGTCGGGCTGGGGCTGCTGGTGGGCAGTGCCCGGACCGAGGAACTGCCGCACTCGGGGGTCGGCGGCACGGTGGCACTGATCGCGGTGCTGGTCGTGCTCGCCGTGGTCGGTGTCCTGGTCGCGCTGCGCAGCAAGCGGGCCGCGCTCATCGCCTTCCTCTCCGGCCTGGCCTTCGGCGGCACCGCGGTGGCGGTGCGCCTGGTCGACCTCGACGGGCCGATCGGGGAGGTGGCGCACACGGTGGCGACCGACCCGGTGGCCTACGCCCTCCTCGGGTACGCGGCGCTCGGCCTCGGGCTGTACACCGTGGCGCTGGCGCGCGGCGCGGTCGGGCCGGTGGTCGCCGTGCTGGCCGTGACCGAGACGCTCGCGCCCGGCCTGCTCGGGCTGCTCCTGCTCGGGGACGGGATCCGCGACGGATGGGTGGTCCCGTTCGTCGCCGGGCTCGTGCTGGCGCTGGGCGGGGTCGTGGTGCTCGCCCGCTCGCCCGCTCAGGCGTCCCTGGCCGGCGACGACGGGGTGGCCCGCCCGCCGCTCAAGCGACTCTGACCCCCGGCCCGACGGGTCCCGGACACACGTCCGGGCCGCACCCGGAGGCGCGGCCCGGACGGATCGCCGAGGCGTCGACGATCAGGACTTGAAGGCGTCCTTGATCTTCTCGCCCGCGTTCTTGAGGCTGCCGGCGGCCTGGTCCTTCTTGCCCTCGGCCTTCCACTCCTTGTTGTCCGTGGCGTCGCCGAGGGCTTCCTTGGCCTTGCCCTTGAGCTCCTGGCTCTTGTTCTGCATCTTGTCGTCGGTCGACACGCTGGATCTCCTCGCCGTAGTGACGTCCGGTCGCCGACCGAGTACCCCGGAGGGGTGTGAATCAATCGACAACCGGGAGCAGGTGCTCGGTTGCGCTGGGATGGAGCACCACATCGCACACGCTCTGTCGTCGGCTCAGCGTGACCCGTCCGACGTCGGGTCGGCGTCCCGAGGCGCGCACCACCAGCTGGTACGAACCCGGGGACGTGGTCGCGAGCAGGTACGTGCCGTCCGCGGCGCCGTCGGCGCGCGCGGCCTGGTGACCCGCCTCGTCCACGAGGGTGAGGACGGCGTCGGGAACGGGCTCGCCGTCCTCCGACCGCACCACCCGGCCGGCGACGCCGGGCACGGCCTCGGCGACGTGGGCGTCGTGGATTGCGACGTCGTCGTGGACTGCGGGGGCGCCGTCGGCGGGGGACGTCGTGTCCGTCGCCAGGGCCACCCGGGCGCTGCGCCGCCGCGCGATCCGCTCGCTGACCAGGTCGGCGATGCCCACGATCAGGGCGAGGACGACGAGGCCTACCGTGATCACGAGGCCGGAACTGATCGACGACGACCAGTCGCCGCGGGTCGTCGCCAGGGACCCGAAGAACACCGCGCCCACGGCGGAGATGCCGATCGCGGACCCCACCCGCTGTCCGGTCTGGAGGACCCCGGCCGCGGTGCCGCCCTCGCGCGCGGGGACCTCCTCGAGGGCGAGGGTCTGGTTGGGGGCGATGACGAGCCCGCTGCCGATCCCCGCGACGAGCAGCGGGACGGCGATCGCCCAGCCCACGTTCGACGGGTCGAGCCTGAGCACCACGTCGGTGGCGACGAGCCCGACGACGACCGTCAGGAGCCCCCCGACGACCAGCGGCTTGCCCATCCGCGAGATCAGCCTGCCGCCCAGCGCCGACGACGCCGCCGAGCCCAGGGCGAACGGGGTCAGGGCGAGGCCCGCCTCGAGCGGGGTGAACCCGCGACCCTGCTGCAGGAACAGCGTGAGCACGAAGAAGATCGACGTGAAGCCCGCGAAGTAGAGCAGGCCGAGCGTGGTGCCGAGCGCGTAGCTGCGGGTGCGCAGCAGGCCGAAGTTCACCAGCGGATGCCCGTGCACCCGCTTCGCGCGCCGCTCCCACGCCACGAACAGCAGCAGGAGCAGCACCGCCACGCCCATCAGCCACCAGGGCGCGGACGACGGGTTCCCCTCGGAGAGCACCAGCGGGAACATCAGGGACACGACGGCCCCGCCGAGCAGCACGGCGCCGACGAGGTCCAGCGGCCGGCGCCGGTCCGCGGGGACCGCGACGTCACGCGGCAGCAGCCGCATCCCGAGCAGCAGGGCGACGATGCCGATCGGCACGTTGACGTAGAAGACC
>NZ_DASXJS010000061.1:0-1950 GCF_036497245.1 Actinomycetospora sp.
GCGTGGTCCATGACCAGCGGCAGGGCGTCGCGGACGTCGGCGAAGCACATCCCGTCGAGGCCGGCGGCGGTGAGGGTGCCGTGCGGGTCGGCGGCGAAGGCGGCCTGGGCGTTCGGGTCGCGCAGCAGGTCGAGCAGGAACGCCAGGATGGTCTTGGCCTCGGTGACGGGCATCGCGGTGGCTCCTCGGTGAGCGAAATTCGGCTCTCCGGAGCAGTGAGCTCCGGCGTTGAGGTGAACGTTAAGGACGCCGATGGGCCCTGCCATCGGTGTTCTCCCCGCGACCGCACCCCGAGCGGGAGGGGGATCCGACCACCCCGGCGCCCCGTGCCACTCGTCGCGCGCCGGGCCTCACCCACCGCGAGCCTCGACACCCACTCGGGCGGTTCCCCTCAACCTTCTCGTCAATTACTCCGAACGGCTCAGTATGTTGCGCTTGACTGACCAACAGTGATGTGCGGCCAGGAGGGTGATGGGGGGAGCACAATGGGTTACGACCTCGGGGTCGATCTGGGTGGGACGACGGTCGTCGCGGCGGTCCTGCGCGACGGGGCCCGGCGGGCCGAGGCGGTGCCGCTCGGCAGCGACGGGGCGATCCCGCTGCCCGCGACCGCACACCGCGGTGGCGACGGCGCGGTCCGGACCGGCGAGGACGCCGAGCGCCGGGCCGCACTGGAGCCCGATCGCGTGGTCCGGGACGTCACCTCCCGCCTCGGCGACGAGGTCCCGCTCGTCGTCGGGGGCGAGCCCTGGCGGGCCGACGACGTGGCCGCCGAGATCGTCCTCGCCGCCGTCCGGCGCGTCGCCGCGCGGGAGGGCGGGGCGGCCCGGGCCCTCGCGGTCACGCACCCGGCCGGATGGGGTCCCCACCGCGAACGGACGCTGCGCCGGGCCCTGGTCCGGGTCGGTCTGGGCCACGCCACGCTGATCGCGGAGTCGCGTGCCGCGGCACTCGCCGGTGCGCGCGGCACGGTGGCCGGGGTCTACGACCTCGGCGGGCGCAGCTTCCGCGCCGCCGTGGTGCGCCGCGGCCCGGGCGCGAACGAGATACTCGCCGATTCCGGCGCCCCGGACCGCGCGGGCGGCACCGACATCGACGCCGCCGTGCTCGCCCTGGTCCGCGAGCAGCTCGGGGACGGTCTCGAGTCCGCGCTCGAGGACCTCCCCGACGACGAGGCCCGGGTCGGGCTGGCGGCGCTGCGCATGTCGGCCCACGCCGCGAAGGAGCAGCTCTCCGCCGAGACCGAGGCCCTGGTCTCCGTGGCGCTCGGTGCGCTGCACACGACGGTGCGGATCACCCGCGCCGACCTCGAAGCCCGGATCACGCCGCTGGTGGCCGCGACCGTGGAGTCGTTCGCCGGCACGGTCGACGCCGCCGGGGTGCCGTTGGACGACGTGGTGCTCGTCGGCGGGTCCGCCCGGATCCCGCTGGTCGCGCGGCTGCTGGCCGAGGAGCTCGGACGCCCGGTGCACCCGGGTACGGACCCCGTCACCGTCGTCGCGCAGGGCGCCGCCCTCGCGGCCGCCGAGCACGCGGCGGCCCGGCACCGCGAGGCGGCGAGCGGGCCGGCGACCGGCGGTGCGCCGGTGGCTGCGGCGGCGGCGCGTGCGGGCGCCGCCGCCACCGCGACCGGCGCGGAGGACCCCGACCTCGACGACCACCGTCCGGAGCCCTCGCCCGACGGCTTCGGGACCGTCGCCTCCGGGCGCTCGGCCACCGCGGTCCTGGAGCGCACGCGCACCGCGAACCACGACGTCCCACGCCCGCCGGTCGCCACCGCGCTCGCGCCGATCGGGCCGAACGTCGACCCGGGCCCGCTGCGCCGGTACCGGAGCTGGATCGTCGCGGGCCTCGCCGTCCTCGTGCTCGGTGCGGGAGCGGCGACCGTCCCGATCCCGGGCCTCACCGCGGCCCGCACCACGGACACCCCGGCACCGGTTCCGACGACCA
>NZ_DASXJS010000062.1:0-48820 GCF_036497245.1 Actinomycetospora sp.
GGCGTCGAGACGATCGCGCCGACGACGAGCGTGTACCTCACGCCGGAGCGGCTGGAGATCCAGCGGACGGCGCGCACCTTCGCCATGGAGGAGGTGCTCCCGCTCGCCGACGAGCTCGACCCGCAGCGCGGGGAGATCCCCGATGCGCTCCTGGCGAGGCTCGCCGAACTGGGCTACTTCGGGATCATGCTCGACCGCGAGCACGGCGGGCTCGGGCTCGGGGTCTTCGAGTACTGCCTGATCTGCGAGGAGCTGGCGCGGGGCTGGATGAGCGTCGCCAGCATCATCGCGCGCGGCAACGGCACGGGGTGCGCGTCGCCGGACGAGGCCCGGCGCTCCGAGCTGCTGCGCCGGTCGGCGAAGGGTGAGTGGATCGGCGGCATCGCGTTCTCCGAGCCGGAAGCGGGCTCCGACCTGGCGAACGCCGACTGCGCGGCGGTCCGGGATGGAGACGAGTGGGTCGTGACCGGCACCAAGCGCTGGGTCGGCCACGCCGAGCGGGCGGACTTCCTGCACCTGCTCGCCCGCACACGGCCGCCCGCCGAGGGCGAGGGCCGCTCGGACGGGCTCGAGCTCTTCCTCGTGGAGAAGTCCCGCGGGTCCTTCCCGGACGGCGTCTCCGGCACCCCGATCGACAAGATCGGCTACTTCGGACTGACGACGTGGGAGCTGCGCTTCGACGGGCTGCGGCTGGCCGGCGACGCGCTGCAGGACACCGGGCAGGCCGAGGGGCAGGGGTTCAAGGAGAGCCTGCGCTGGCTCGGACCGGCACGGGTGCAGACGGCAGCACGTGCGGTCGGGCTCGCGCGGGCGGCCGTCGAGGACGCGGCCGCGTACTGCAGGCAACGCGTGCAGTTCGGGCACCCGATCGGCGATCAGCAGGTGATCCGGCACGCGATCGCGGACATGTCGGCGCAGGTCGAGGCGGCGCGACAGCTCTGGATGCACGCGGCGTACCTCCTGGACTCCGGCGAGCAGGCGAACGTGGAGACCTCCCAGGCCAAGCTCGTCGCCTCCGAGATGGCCGAACAGGTGACGAGCCAGGCGCTGCAGATCTTCGGCGGCAACGGCTACACCACGGAGTACTCGGTGGAGCGGTACTGGCGCGACGCCCGGCTCACCAAGATCTTCGAGGGGACCTCCGAGATCCAGCGCAAGATCGTGTCGGACGCGCTGATCCCCGGCGCCTGACCCCGCCCGCACGAGGGGAACCCTCAGGCGGATAGAGCGATCGGATCCTCCCCTCGCGCGCGGCCGGGTCGGGCACGAGGGGAACCCTCGGGCGGCTAGAAGGGCCCAGGGTTCCCCTCGCGCAGAATGGGAGGCGATGCGTCCACCGGCCTCCCTCCCCCCGCGGTTCGGGCTGGACCCCGCGCGGATGCGGATGCCGGTGTCGGACCAGTGGTCGACGATCCGCGACCACCTCGTCGGGCGGGTCCCCCTGCCGGCCGCGGAGATCGACGCGATGTTCGCGGACGGCCGCTTCCACGACGCCGACGGCCCGCTCGGGGCCGACGCGCCGTACGTCAGTGGCGGGTCGGTCTGGTTCCACCGCGACCTGCCCGACGAGGCGCCGGTGCCGTTCGCGGTGGAGGTGGCCCATCGCGACGACGACGTCCTCGTCGCCGACAAGCCGCACTTCCTCGCGACGATCCCCCGCGGGCGCCACATCCGGCAGACGGCCCTGGTCCGGCTGCGCGACGAGCACCGGTTGCCCGAGCTCTCCCCCGCCCACCGGCTCGACCGCGTGACGGCGGGGCTGGTGCTGTTCGTGGTGCGCCGCGAGCGGCGCGGCGCCTACCAGAACCTGTTCCGCGACCGCCGCGTCGACAAGACCTACACCGCGATCACCCGCTACGACCCCACGCTCCCGACGACGACCGTGGTGCGGTCCCGGATCGTCAAGGAGCGCGGGATCGTCACCGCGGCGGAGGTGCCCGGCGAGCCGAACGCCACGACCGGGATCGAGCTGCTCGACCACCGCGACGACGGGCTCCTCGGCCCGATCGCGCGGTACCGCCTGACGCCCCACACCGGACGGACCCACCAGCTGCGCCTGCACCTGGCCTCGCTCGGGATCCCGATCCTGGGCGACCCCTTCTACCCGCAGCTGCGCGACGTACCCCTCGACGACTTCCGCACGCCGCTGCAGCTGCTCGCCGCGACGCTCGCGTGGCCCGATCCGGATTCCGGCGAACGCCGCGTGGTGCACAGCCGGCGCACCCTCCGGGCCTGGGACGACCCGGCCGGTTGGCTCGCGGGCCCCGCAGCGGCACCGGAAGTGGGCACTCTGTCCCCGTGACCGACCCTCTGATCATCAGTGCCGTGCTCGCGGCCGACGCCCAGGACGACCTCGATGCGAAGCGACGTCGCTGGTTCCCCTCCGACCGGCTGCACGTGGGCGCCCACATCACGCTCTTCCACGCCCTGCCCGGGGAGCGGCTCGAGGAGCTGCAGGGGGCGCTCGCCACGCTGGTCGAGCGGCCGCGCCCCTCGCTCCACGTGGGCGAGCCGTTCAAGATGGGGCGCGGGGTGGGGCTGCGGCTGCAGTCGTCGGCGCTCGAGGGGCTGCGCGGCGCGATCGCCCGCCGCGTCGCGGACGACCTCACCGACCAGGACGCCCGGCGCTGGCGCCCGCACGTGACGATCCAGAACAAGGTCACGCCCGAGGAGGCACGGCGCACGCTCGAGACCGTCCGGGAGTCCCACACCGAGTACGACACCCAGGTCGATGCGCTCGCCCTGTGGCACTACCGTGGCGGGCCGTGGGAGGCGGCGGGGGAATTCCGGTTCGGGTCGTGATCGGGACGGACGTCCGCGGAGCATGTCCGTGAGGGCCGAGGGGTCGGGTGCGCTGCCGGTCGTGGCGGCCCCGATGGCGGGTGGCCCGTCGACCCCGGAGCTGGTCGCGGCGGTCACCGAGGCGGGCGCCTACGGCTACCTCGCGGCGGGCTACATCACCGCGGAGAAGCTCGCGGCCCAGATGGCCGAGCTCCGCGAGCGCACCGCCGGGCGCTTCGGGGTGAACCTCTTCCTGCCCCCGACCCGGTCGCGCACCGGCCGCGAGCAGCGCCGTCGCGACACGGCCGTCGACGCCTACGGCCGGCAGCTGGCCCCGGAGGCCGAGGCCCTCGGAGCGGAGCTGGGGAACCCCCGTCCCGACGTGGAGCCGGACGCCGGCGACGCGCTCGACGCGAAGATCGCGGTGCTCGCCCAGGACCCGCCGGACGCGATCAGCGTGACGTTCGCGCTGCCCGACGCGGCACGCCTCGCCGCTCTGCGCGCCACCGGGGCCGCGCTGGTCGCGACGGTGACGAACGTCGACGAAGCACGCGCGGCGACCGACGCCGGGTTCGACGGGCTGTGCGTGCAGGGCGCCGAGGCGGGCGGGCACCGAGGAACGCACGACGAGGCGGACATCCCGAACGACACCGACACCCTCGACCTGCTCGCCGCGATCCGCCGGGCGACCACCCTGCCGATGATCGCCGCCGGCGGGATCGCCGACACCGCGGCCGCCCGCCGGGCCCTCGAGGCGGGCGCGGTGGCCGTGCAGCTGGGCACGGCGCTGCTGCGTTGCCCGGAGGCCGGCACCTCGGCGACACACCGCGAGGCCCTCGCGGACCCGTCCTTCTCGGGCACGACGGTCACCCGCGCCTACACCGGCCGTCCGGCCCGCGCCCTCACCACGCGGTTCGCGGTGGAGCACGGCCCGGCCGCGCCCGCCGCCTATCCCGAGGTGCACCACCTGACGCGGCCGATGCGCGCCGCTGCCGCGGCGGCCGGTGACACCTCCCGGCTCCATCTCTGGGCCGGGACCCACTTCCGGAAGGCCGCCGCGATCCCCGTCGCGGACGTGGTGCGCGGCCTGGTGTGAGCCGGGGTGCCTGCCTCAGCGCCCGGCGAACCAGGCGTTGGTGGCGGGAGCGAACAGCAGGACCAGGACCGCGGACTGCAGCGCGAGCCCGACGAGGGGCACGACCACCGCCCAGGCGACCACGCAAAAGGCCAGGGCGACGAGGGCGCCGATCGCGGTGAGCACCGCCAGGGTCACCCGGGCGACCTCGCTCCCGCCCCGGACCATCCAGGCGAGGCCGAGCCAGCACGCGTCGACCACCACGGTCACGCCCAGCAGCAGTGCCGCGGCAGCCACGCCTTCGCCGGAACCGGTGTCGACGGCGAGCAGGAACATCGCGAGGACGGCCGCGCCGAGCAACGAGCAGACCACCTGGGCCAGGGCCACCCAGAAGACCGCGGACACCGTCGCGGGTCGGGGTCCGGAGGGGCCGGGCGGGACCGTCGACCCGACCGCGGGCGGCAGACCGGCGGGCGGAGCCTGGGGTGGGAGGACGGTGGTGGCATGACAGAGGGCGCGCCGACCGGAGTACGCAGGGAGGGGCACGGTGTGAAACTAACTCTCCGTGAACAACGAGGGAAAGAAGACTGGCAGATATCGCCACGCCTCGTGACGGAGTGCGACCGAACGCGCCAGCCTCGCCCGTCCCTCGCGTGAGGGACGGGCGGCTGGACGGCCGGATCGTCTAGAAGTAGGTCTTCCGGCCGCCGATCCCGCGGCCCACAGCCCCGAGGATGGTCAGCACGAGGCCGACGATCGCCAGGATCGCGCCGATCGTGTACAGGATCGAGATGCCCGTGACGGCCCCGATGATGATCAGGATGACGCCGAGGATGATCATGAAATTCCCTCGTCTCTCTCCGACCAGGCGGCCGGTGACCTCCTGATACCCGAGCGTGACGTGGTGAACACACAAGAACCTCAGATCACCGATCCAGGTGACGACGATGTACACGAATCGTCGCAGGCTGAGACAGAAGTGACCGGCGTGACACCCGCCGACGCGTGGACCACCCACGGGGCCACAACCGCGTGGTCGGCGCCCGGCCCGGCCGACGACGCGGGCCTCCGGGTCGAGGTCCACGACGTCACGGCACCCGAGGGCGACCGTTTCGACTACCCCGTCGTCCACCTGCCGCGGGTGGCCGTGGCCCTCGTCGTCCGGGCGGGGGAATCCGGCGAGGAGGTGCTCATGCTCCGCACCTACCGCTATCCGGTGAACCGGTACGGGTGGGAGCTCCCCGGCGGCGGGGTCGACGACGGCGAGGAGGCCCGGGCGGCGGCCGCCCGCGAGGCCGCCGAGGAGACCGGTTGGCGGCCGCGCGGCCCCGGGAGGCCGCTCATCGAGTTCGAGCCGCTGCCGGGAGGGGTGTCGACGACGGTGCACGTGCACCTGTGGCGCGACGCCGAACCGACGGGCGAGCCCCTCGACCGCCACGAGCCGGGCCGGGCCCGGTGGGTGCCGATCTCCGACGTGGTTCGGCTCGCGGGAGCGGGCGAGCTGCTGGGCGCGGGGACGCTCGTCGGCCTCCTGCAGTACGTGGCGGAGGGCACGAGGTCTCGCAAATAGTCGGACGTCCTACTATATTGGAGGTCGGCGTCATCGGGACGCCTGCGTCGACGAGCGAGGACGATCACTCCATGGCCCAGCAGAGCGACCTGCACGTGCCGACCAACCCGATCCGCGTCGTCACCGCGGCGAGCCTGTTCGACGGGCACGACGCGGCGATCAACATCATGCGGCGGATCCTGCAGCGCCAGGGCGCCGAGGTGATCCACCTCGGTCACGACCGCTCCGTCGACGACGTGGTCTCCGCGGCCGTCGAGGAGGACGCCCACGCCGTCGCCATCAGCTCGTACCAGGGCGGGCACGTCGAGTACTTCACGTACCTGGTCGACCTGCTGCGCGAGCGCGGCGCCGGGCACGTCCGCGTGTACGGCGGTGGCGGCGGGGTCATCGTCCAGCGCGAGATCGACCAGCTGCACGCCCACGGGGTGTCGCGGATCTTCTCCCCGCAGGACGGCCAGACCCTCGGTCTCCCGGGAATGATCAACATGATCATCCGGGAGTGCGACGAGGACCTGTCCGCGCAGGCACCCTCGAGCTGGGAAGGGCTGTTCACCGGCGAGCGCGCGGTCGTCGCCCGCGCGGTGACGATGGCCGAGTCGGGCGCCCTGCCCACCGAGGTCCGCGAGCGCATCGACGCCGCCAACACCGACCGCCACGTCCCGGTCCTCGGGATCACCGGCACCGGTGGGTCCGGCAAGTCGTCGCTGACCGACGAGCTGGTCCGCCGCACCAGGATGGACCGGGAGGACAAGCTCAAGGTCGCCGTCCTCGCCGTCGACCCCACGCGTCGCCGGGGTGGCGGGGCGCTGCTCGGCGACCGGATCCGGATGAACGCCCTCGGCGGGCCCATCGCGTTCCGGTCGATGGCCAACCGCGGCTCGGGCACCGCGCTGCCCGAGCGCCTCGCCGACGTCATCGCCGTCCTGCGCGCCTCCGGTGCCGATCTCGTCGTCGTCGAGACCCCCGGCATCGGCCAGGGGGACGCCGGGATCGTCGAGTTCGCGGACGTCTCGCTCTACGTGATGACGCCCGAGTTCGGGGCCGCGTCGCAGCTCGAGAAGATCGACATGCTGGACTTCGCGGACGTCGTCGCGATCAACAAGTTCGAGCGGCGCGGCGGTGACGACGCCCGGCGCGACGTCGCCCGCCAGCTGGTGCGCAACCGCGACGCGTTCGGCGCCTCGTGGGAGGACATGCCGGTCTTCGGGACCAGCGCCGCGACCTTCCACGACGAGGGCGTCACCGCGCTCTACGGGAAGCTGATGTCGCTGCTCGGCGAGCACGGGCTCGGGGCGGGCGAGGGCCGGCTGGAGATCCCGGACACCGCGGTCTCCACCTTCAGCGCGTCGGCCATCCCGGCCGATCGCGAGCGCTACCTCGCCGACGTCGCCGCCACGGTGCGGGGCTACCACGACGAGACCGAGTCGATGGTCGTCGCGGCCCGGCGCCGGTCCGCGCTGCGGCAGGCCCGCGAGGCGCTCGGCGACCGGGACGCCGGCGACCTGCCCGCCGTGCTCGAGGACGCGGAGCGGGATCTGCCGCGCGAGGCGTCGGAGCTGCTCGACGGCTGGGAGCAGACCAAGGAGGACTACGCGGGCGACGAGCTCGTCGTCCACGTCCGGGACAAGGAGCTGCGCACCCGGCTGACCCGGGAGACGCTCTCCGGCTCCAAGGTCAACCGCGTCGCGCTGCCGCGCTTCGGGGCCGACGAGGAGGTGCTGCGGTTCCTGCGGGTCGAGAACCTGCCGGGGCACTTCCCGTTCACCGCAGGCGTCTTCGCCTTCAAGCGCGAGGGTGAGGACCCCGCCCGCATGTTCGCCGGCGAGGGCGACGCGTTCCGCACCAACCGGCGGTTCCACTACCTCTCGGAGGACTCCGAGGCGAAGCGGCTGTCGACGGCGTTCGACTCGGTCACCCTCTACGGCCGGGACCCCGCCACTCCCCCGGACGTCTACGGCAAGGTCGGGACCAGCGGCGTCTCGATCGCCACGCTCGACGACATGAAGGTGCTGTACTCGGGCTTCGACCTGACCTCGCCGACGACGTCGGTCTCGATGACGATCAACGGCCCGGCGCCGACGCTGCTCGCGTACTTCCTCAACACCGCGATCGACCAGGTCGTCGACGCGTTCGTCGAGAAGGAGGGTCGCGACCCGTCGGAGTCCGAGCGGACGGACCTCGTCGCCCACGCCGTCGCCAACGTGCGCGGGACGGTGCAGGCCGACATCCTCAAGGAGGACCAGGGCCAGAACACCTGCATCTTCTCGACCGAGTTCTCGCTGCGGATGATGGCCGACATCCAGGAGTGGTTCATCGCGCACCAGGTGCGCAACTTCTACTCCGTGTCGATCTCCGGCTACCACATCGCGGAGGCCGGGGCGAACCCCATCTCGCAGCTGGCGTTCACGCTGTCGAACGGGTTCACCTACGTCGAGTCCTACCTCGCGCGCGGGATGGACATCGACGACTTCGCTCCGAACCTCTCGTTCTTCTTCTCGAACGGGATGGACGCCGAGTACTCCGTGATCGGGCGGGTCGCGCGCCGCATCTGGGCGGTCGCGATGCGCGAGCGCTACGGCGCGAACGAGCGCTCGCAGAAGCTGAAGTACCACGTGCAGACCTCGGGCCGGTCGCTGCACGCGCAGGAGATGCAGTTCAACGACATCCGGACGACGCTGCAGGCCCTCTGCGCCCTCTACGACAACGCGAACTCCCTGCACACCAACGCCTACGACGAGGCCGTCACGACGCCGTCGCAGGAATCGGTGCGCCGGGCACTGGCCATCCAGATGATCATCAACAAGGAATGGGGACTCTCGCTCAACGAGAACCCGCTGCAGGGCTCGTTCGTCATGGAGGAGCTCACCGATCTCGTCGAGGAGGCCGTGCTCGCGGAGTTCGACCGGATCGCCGAGCGCGGCGGGGTGCTCGGCGCGATGGAGACCGGCTACCAGCGCGGGAAGATCCAGGACGAGTCGATGCTCTACGAGGGCCGCAAGCACGACGGCTCGCTGCCGATCATCGGCGTGAACACCTTCCTGCCGCCCCCCGACGCCGAGGACGCCGAGCCGCCGAAGGAGATCGAGCTCTCCCGGGCCAGCGAGGACGAGAAGACCTCGCAGCTCCAGCGCCTGGACGACTTCCAGGCGCGGCACTCCACCGAGTCGGCCGACGCGATGCGGCGCCTGCAGGACGCCGCGACCGCCGGGGAGAACGTGTTCGCCGAGCTGATGAACGCCGCGCGGGTCTGTTCGCTCGG
The DNA here is from genome assembly GCF_036497245.1 of Actinomycetospora sp. Lineage (GTDB taxonomy): Bacteria > Actinomycetota > Actinomycetes > Mycobacteriales > Pseudonocardiaceae > Actinomycetospora. The sequence continues at coordinate 8,686 of NZ_DASXJS010000062.1, forward strand.
TCAGCTCACCGACGCGTTCTTCGAGGTGGGCGGGCAGTACCGGCGCTCCATGTAGGTGGCCTACGGCCTCGTGAGCACTTTCCGGTGCTATAGCACCGGAAAGTGCTCACGAGGGCTCCGCCCACCTACAGCTCCAGGACGGCCCGGAGCGAGGTGTCCACGGCCTCCATCTGCTCAGTGGTCGCCGTACCGAGGCGCTCGACCAGCAGGGAGCGCGGCGAGCGGTCGAGCAGGAGCGCGAAGGCCCAACCGTGCGGGGCGATCTCGACCGCGAGGAGCGAGCCCGGATCGGTGTCGACGACGTGGAGGGCGTAGCAGGCCGCGAGGTCGTCGTTCTCGTTCACGACGTCGGCGGAGACGACCAGACGGACCGTCGACTGCCCCGCGCGCTGCAGGACAGGGGCATAGCGGTAGACCTCGCCCCGCCTCACCGATCGCGCCAGGCGCCCACGGACTCCTCGGCCGCGTCGGCCTCGTAGGACGGGTGCGCCTGGAACCACGACGCCGAGGCCCGAGCCGCCTCCCGCAGTTCGTCCTCACGCACCAGTCGCTCGAGGTAGCCCGACGCCCCGCCCGGTGTGTCGACGCCGCGCGCCCGCACGCGCCGCGCGATCTGCTCGACGAAGCTCACGGTCATGCGCTCGCTCATGCACACCACCATACGCAGCTCCGTACGAGCGGAGCCGGGCGTAGCCTTTTTTGGCAGTCACTGCCACCGTGGCGGTGCGTCGAGGACACGGGAGTCGACATGGCGGGACGGGTCGCGGGCAAGGTCGCCCTGGTCACCGGGGCGGCGCGCGGACAGGGGCGCGCCGACGCGGTGCGCCTGGCCGGCGAGGGTGCCGAGGTCGTCGTGGTCGACGTGTGCGGGCCGCTGCCCGGGGTCGACTACGCCTCGGCCACACCCGCCGACCTCGACGAGACGGTCCGCCTGGTCGAGGCCGGTGGCGGGCGGGCGGTCGCCGGGCAGGCCGACGTCCGCGACCTGGAGGCGCTGCGCGGAGTCGTCGACGATGCCGTCGAGGTGCTGGGCCACCTCGACGTCGTCGTCGCGAACGCCGGCATCTGCATCCCGCGGGCCTGGCACCGCATCACGCCGGAAATATTTCGGGACACGCTCGACGTCAACGTGGCGGGAGTCTGGAACACGATCATGGTGGGGGCACCGCACCTCGTCACGGCCGGCGGCGGCTCGGTGATCGTCATCAGCTCGGCGGCCGGGCTGAAGGTGCAGCCGTTCATGGTCCCGTACACGACGAGCAAGTGGGCGGTGCGCGGCATGGCGAAGGCGTTCGCCGCCGAGCTGGCGCAGCACTCGATCCGGGTCAACAGCGTGCACCCGACGGGGATGGCGACCGGGATGGGCAGCGGGGCGATGCAGGCCGCGCTGGGCGAGGCGATGGCGGAGAACCCCCGCCCGGGTGCCATGTTCACCAACATGCTGCCGGTCGAGATCACCGCGCCGGAGGACGTCGCCGAGACGGTGCTCTTCCTCGCCTCCGACGAGTCGCGGTTCATCACCGCGCACGAGATCGCCCCGGACGCGGGCGTCACCGAGTTCTGAGCCGGGCGAGCTCCTCCTCGAGCGCCTCGGTGAACCGGTCGACGCCGGCCTCCCCGCCGAGCAGCCCGAGGTCCGCGTCCACGCCGAGTCGGATCCGGCCCGCGTAGGACAGCACCGACACCCCGAGCCCGAGATCGCCGGAGCAGGGCACCCAGAACATCACGTCGCGCACCCGGGCCCCGTCGATCGTCAGCTCCTCGAGCGGGCCGGGGACGTTGGAGATGATCAGCGAGGCGGCCCGGGCGTAGCGCCGGACCAGGCCCTGGGTGAACGACGCCGACGCGAGCCCGGCGCCGGCGATCCCCGCGAAGGTGGCCAGGGCCTGGTCGGTGCGCTTGATCGTCGCCATGGCCCGGTGCATCCGCTCGACGCGGCGCGCGGGGTCGGCCTCGTCGGTGGGTAGCGGCGGCAGGACCAGGCCGAACTCGTTGCCCAGTTCGTCGGAGATGGGCTCGTCGAGTGGGCGCAGGTTGGACGGCATCACGGCACGCAGCCGCGGGGCGCCCTCGCCCAGGAAGGTCCGCAGCGCGCCGGCGATCGCGGCGCAGACGACGTCGTTGACGCTCCCGCCCTGTTCCTTGCCCGCCGCCCGGACGTCGTCGAGCGGGACGGCGCTGGTCCAGCGGGCGGCCTTCGCGACGCCCGGTCGGCCCTGCAGCGCCGACGGGACCTCGCGCGGCGGACGGGCGAGCAGCGCCGCGGACGAGCGCACCGCCCGTCCGGTGGCGACCAGTTCGTAGGCCCCCTCGGGCGTGCTGACGCGCCGGACGGTGTCCCACAGCGACGACGCCCGCTCGCGGATCTCGCGGTGCAGCAGGCGCAGGTCGTGCCCGCGGGCCGGGTGGCGCGGCGGTGCGGCGTACGCCGCGGGGGTGCACGGGTCGGCAGCGCCACCTTCATGGGCGTGGTCGGCGAGGGCGTGGAAGAGGTGGTTGAGCGCCACTCCGTCGGCCAGCCCGTGGTGGATCGCGACATGCACGGCGCTGCCGCTACCGCCGTCGTCGCCCCGGTATCCGGTCACCAGCTCCATCCGCCACCACGGCCGGTCGGTCGGCAGCGGGCGCGACATCAGCTCGCCGATCCGGCCTTCCAGAGCGGCGTCGTCGCCGGGCTCGGGGAGCGCCATCGTCGTGACGTGGCGCTCCAGGTCCGGCGGGGCGTCGACCCAGCGGGCGGGGCCCGCGGGTCCGGCGGGCCACGTCGGTCGTTGCCGCAGCCCCGGGTACACGGCGACCCACCGCTGCGCCACGCGCTCCCGCAACGCCTCGAGATCCACCGGCCCGGCGCAGAACAGCAGGCCGTGCACGACCATCCGGTTGGTCTCCCGGTCGAGCTGCAGCCACGCCGTGTCGATGCCCGACGCCCACCGATCCATCGGAACCCCTCCAAGTGTGAGGGACGGACGGTACCGGCTGACCTCGGCCATCCCGTGCCGGAGGGCCCGGATGACTGGCACGATCGAGGGCATGGCCGAGCAGACGACGCGTGAGACCGTCCGCGACGACCTGGGGGCCGGGGTGCCGGTGCCCACCCGGGTCCGGCGCGTCGTGAGCCTCGTCCCCTCCCTCACCGAGGCGATCGGGGTGACCGAGCCGGGCCTGCTCGTCGGGGTGACCGACTGGTGCACGCACCCGCTCGACCTCGACGACACGGGCTCCGCTCCCCCGGCCCGGATCCGCGGCACGAAGAACCCCGACGTCGAGGCGATCGTCGCGCTGGCGCCCGACCTCGTCGTCGCCAACGAGGAGGAGAACCGTCCCGCCGACCTCCAGGCGCTCCGCGACGCCGGCCTGCCGGTCTACGTGACCGACGTCCGCACCGTCGACGGCGCCTTCGCGAGCCTCGACGGGATGCTCGCGGCGTGCGGGCTGGAACGACCGGCGTGGCTCGAGGGCGCCGAGAAGGCGTGGGCCGACCTGCCCCGCGTCACGGCGGCCGACCGGCGGACCGCGATCGTGCCGATCTGGCGCAAGCCGTGGATGGCCGTGGGGCGGGACACCTTCACCGGCGCGATCCTCGACCGCCTCGGTATCGACAACGCCCTCGCCGACGGCGGGCCGACCGCCGAGCGCTATCCGCGCATCGACGTCGACGATCTCCCGCCGCACGACCTCGTCGTCCTGCCCGACGAGCCGTACACGTTCACCGCCGACGACGGGCCGGAGGCGTTCGCGGCGCCGTCCGCGCTGGTCAGCGGCCGACTGCTCACCTGGTACGGGCCGAGCCTGCTGGAGGCGGCCAGGACGATCCCCGGTGCGCTCCGCGCTCGTGAGCACCACGTGCGGCCGTAGCCGCACTTTCTGCTCACGAGGCCGCAGGCCACCTACGACGTCAGCAGGCCACCCTCGACCGGCAACGTGATGCCGGTGACGTAAGACCCGGCGTCGGAGGCGAGGAAGACCAGCGCCGCGGCCAGCTCGTCGGGATCGCCGATGCGCCCGGCCAGCACGCGCGGCAGCTGGGTGTCGAGGTAGCCCTCCTGGTAGGAGTCGGTCATCTCGGAGGTGAAGAACCCGGGGGCGAGCGCGTTGACCCGGATGCCCTTGCGCGGGGTCCACTGCTGCGCGAGGTCGCGGGTCAGCCCGATCAGCCCGGCCTTCGACGCGGAGTACGCGGCCTGCGGCAGACCCGCCGTCGTGAGGCCGAGCACCGAGGAGATGTTGACGATCGAGCTGCCCGGGGTCATGACCTTCGCCGCCGCCTGCGCCATCCAGTAGCAGCCGTTGAGGTTGGTGTCGATCACCTCGCGGAACTGCTCCGGGGTCTCCCGGGTGGCCGCCACGGCGGTCCCGACCCCGGCGTTGTTGACCAGGACGTCGACGTGGTCGAACTCGGTCATCGCCGCGTCGACGAGGGTCTGGCAGTCCTCGGGCACCGCGACGTCGGTGCGCACCGCGACGGCCCGCCTGCCGAGCTTCTCGACGGCGGCCCGGGTCTCGTCGAGCTTCTCGATGCGCCGGGCACCGAGGACGACGTCGGCACCGGCCTCGGCGAGGGTGCGCGCGAAGACGGCCCCCAGCCCGGAGGAGGCGCCGGTGACGATCGCGACGCGGTCGTCCAGTCGGAAACGATCGAGGATGCCCACGCCCGGCACCGTAACGGGCGGCGTGCCGAGGAGCGGCGTCCCGTGGCTACGACCGGGCCTCGACGACGGCGGGCGGGGTCGCGCCCTCGTGGTCGTCGCCCGACTCCTCGTCACGCGGGTCGGGGTCGAGCGCTCCCGGCTCGGGCTCGGGCTCCGGTTCGGGCCAGACCCGGCCGCCGAGGCGCCCGAGCTGGGTCTCGCCGGGGTCGGCGAAGATGTGCAGCCCGAAGCGGTCGGAGAGCTCGCGGCAGACGTTGACCCCGCGCACCGAGTTGCCGTGGATGTCGAGGCCCGGGGAGAACACGCCCAGCCCGACCTGGTTCGGGATGCTCGCCATGATCCCGCCGGAGACCCCGCTCTTGGCCGGGATGCCGACGTCGTTGGCCCACTGGCCGGCCGCGTCGTACATGCCGCAGGTGAACATCACGCCGATGACGTCGCGGACGTAGGTCCGGGGCATCGCCCGCTCGTCGGTGCGCGGGTTGATCCCGCCGTGCGCCAGCGTGGCCGCCGCGACGGAGAGCTCCGCCGTCGTGACCATCACCGAGCAGGCCGAGAGGTAGACGGCGAGGATCTCGGCGACCTCGCCGACGAGCATCCCGAGCGAGCGCATGTAGTAGCTGATGCCGAGGTTGCGGTCGGCGTCGGCGAGCTGGGCCTCGAGCAGCTCCTGGTCGACCTCGAGGTCCGGGTTCCCGGTGTAGAGCCGCATCCGCTCGAGGAGGCGCCCGACCTTCTCGTCGACGTCCGCGCCGCCGACGATGTCCGCCGCGACGAGGGCGCCTGCATTGACCATCGGGTTGTGCGGGCGCCGGTTGAACTCGTCGAACGCCAGCGAGTTGAACGGGTCGCCGGAGGGCTCGACGCCGACCCGGGTGAGCGTCGCCTCCCGGCCGTTGTCCTCGAGGGCGAGCGCGTAGGTGAACACCTTGGAGATCGACTGGAGCGGGAAGCGGTGCTCGTGGTCGCCGACGGTCCACTGGGTGCCGTCGACGTGGGTGCCCGCCAGCGCGAACAGGTCGCGCTGCGAGATCGCCTCCGGCGGGTGATAGGTGACGACGTCGGCCGTCCCCATCCGCGCCTGGCGCTCCAGCAGCTGCTCGAGCTGCTCGCGCGCACGGCGCACCTCCTGCTCGGTGAGGGTCTCGTCCCAGGCCACGCGCGCATGATGGACCACGAACCCGGGGGTGCGCTCGTCCCGGTGTGGCCGAGCGCCCTTCCGGGGACTCCCGGGGTGTGGATCACGGCATCATGATGTTCCCGACGGACGAAGCGATCGACCCGGCGAGCCTGGCCCGGGAGGTGGAGGACCGCGGCTTCGACTCGCTGTGGTTCCCCGAGCACTCCCACATCCCGGTCGCGCGGACGTCCCCGTACCCCGGCGGCGGCGACCTGCCCCGGATGTACGTGCACACCTACGACCCCTTCGTCGGGCTGATGGCCGCGGCGGCCGCGACGACGACGCTCAAGGTCGGCACCGGCATCTGCCTGGTCATCCAGCGCGACACGATCCACACCGCCAAGGAGGTCGCGTCGCTGGACCGCCTGTCGAACGGGCGGTTCCTCTTCGGGATCGGCGCGGGCTGGAACCGCGAGGAGATGGCCGACCACGGCACCAACCCGAAGACCCGCATGCGGCTCATGGGCGAGCAGGTCAAGGCCATGAAGGAGCTCTGGACCCGGGACGAGGCGGAGTTCCACGGCGAGTTCGTGGACTTCGACCGCTCGTGGTCGTGGCCCAAGCCGGTGACGCAGCCGCACCCGCCGGTGCTGATCGGCGGCATGGGCCCCGGCGTCGAGGACCGCATCCTCGACTACGGCGACGAGTGGATGCCCCAGCGCGTCGGCCCCGACAACCTCGACGAGTTCGCGCAGCGCGCCGACGCCCTCCAACAGCGGGCCGCCGACGCCGGGCGGGGCCGGATCCCGATGTCGCTATTCGGTGCCGAGACCTCGCCGGAGGCCCTCGACGGATACCGGCGCATCGGGATGGACCGCGTGATCTACGGGGTCAGCTCCTCCGACCGCGACACCGTGATGAAGCAGCTCGACGAGCTGGCCCCGCTGGTCGGGAGCTGAGCGGTGCCGACCCTGGGCCCGGACGACGCGCGGGCACGGTTCGCCGCGGCGCGCGTCGCCCGCCTGGCCACGGTCTCCGGTGCGGGGGTCCCGCACCTCGTGCCGGTCGTGTTCGCCGTGGTCGGTGAGCGGGTCCTCGTCGCCGTCGACGGCAAGCCCAAGCGGACGCGGGCGCTGCGCCGGCTGGCGAACATCGCGGAGGACCCCGCCGTGTGCCTGCTCGCCGACGAGTACTCCGAGGACTGGTCGGCGCTGTGGTGGGTCCGGGTGGACGGGTCGGCGGTGGTGCGTGACGACGACGAGGCGCTGGTGGAGGCGCGGGCCCTGCTCGGGGCCCGGTACCCGCAGCACGTGGCCGACCCGCCGGAGGGCCCGGTCATCGAGGTGACCGTGTCGCGCTGGTCGGGGTGGACGGCGTCGTAGGCCCCGCCAGTCGTTGATCAACGGGTACACATCGGCCTCCCGAGGCCGATCGAGCCCGACGAGTACCCGGTGATCATGCGGCCGGGAGCTCCGCCATGAGCGAAGGGCACCTCCGGTCGAATAGATCGACCGACGGTGCCCTTCGCTCGGGATCAGGCCGGGACCGGGGCGAGGACCGGGGCCCCCTCGCGGCGCCGGGCCCGGCGGGTGTGCACCTGCATCCCGCCGCTGACCATCAGCACCGCGAGCCCGACGACGGCGAGCACCGCCCCGACCACCGCGGGCGCCAGCAGTCCGAACCCGGCCGCGATGACCATGCCGCCGAGCCAGGCGCCCAGCGAGTTGGCCACGTTGGAGGCGGACTGGATCGCCGCGGAGGCCATGGTCGGGGCCTCGCCCACGATGTCCATGATCCGGGTCTGGATCGCCGGCCCGAGGGCGAGCGAGAACATGCCCGCCCCGAACAGCGATGCGACGGCGAGCAACGGCGTCCCCACGGTCAGCGGGAACGTCGCGAGCACCACCGCGAGCAGGACCAGGCAGCCGCACAGCGTCTTCAGGGGCGCGCGGTCCGAGAGCCGCCCGCCGATCACGGACCCGGCGGTCATCCCCAGCCCGACGACGGCCAGCAGCAGCGTCACGACCGACGGGGAGAAGCCGCCGACCTGCGTGAGCATCGGGGTTACGTAGGAGTAGCAGGCGAACATCGCGCCGAAACCGAACACGACGGCGCCGAGCGAGAGCAGCACCTGTGGGTTCCGCATCGCGCCGAGCTCGCCACGCAGCGCGGCGCGGCCATCCTGCGCCGGCGCGGCGTCGGGGACGAACGCCCAGACGGCGGCCACCGCGAGCAGCCCGATGACGCCGATGAACGCGAAGGTGGCGCGCCACCCGGCCTGCTGACCGAGCAGGGTGCCCAGCGGGACACCGGCCACGTTCGCGATGGTCAGGCCGAGGAAGACCTTCGACACGGCGCGCGCCCGGTGGGACCGGTCGACCATCGAGGCCCCGGCCACCGACGCGGCGCCGAAGAACGCGCCGTGCGGCAGCCCGGTGAGGAACCGGATGAGCAGCAGCGAGCCCATCTCCGGGGCGAGCGCCGAGAGCAGGTTGCCGACGGCGAACGTGCCCATCAGCGCGATCAGCACGGTGCGTCGGGAGAAGGACACCGTGGCGCCGGCGAGCAGCGGCGCACCGACGACGACGCCGAGTGCGTAGGCCGAGATGAGGTGGCCGGCCTCCGGGACGGTGACGCCGAGACCCGCGGCGACCTGGGGCAGCAGCCCCATGATCACGAACTCGGTGGTGCCGATGCCGAACGTGCCGACGGCGAGGGCGAACAGCGACAGGCCCACGGGGAGACGGGTGCGGTCACCACCGGGCCGGAGCGCGGCGGCCCAGGAGGAGTCGGCACAGTGGGAGGGGAGCACGGCAGGTCCTTTCGGGATCGATCAAGCAACGCCGTGATCCATGGTTCGACGCACGAGGCCATAAGTCGAAGAACCTCAGGGGTCGACTCCATAAGCTCAGTTCATGCACGCTGGTCAGATGCCGACGCTGCGCCAGTTCGAGGCCTACCTCACGGTCGTGGACGAGGGCTCGTTCACACGCGCCGCGCAGCAGCTCGGGGTCTCCCAGCCGGGGCTGTCGCAACAGGTCGCGGCCCTGGAGCGGGAACTGGGGGCGTCACTGTTCAGCCGCCTGCCCCGCTCGGTGAGCCTGACCCCCACCGGCCGGGCGCTGCTCCCCCACGCGCGGGCCTCGGTGGACGCGGCGGCGCGCGCGACCACGGCGGCGCGCTCGGTGGCGGGCACGTCGGCGGGCGAGCTCCGGATCGCGGCGGTCTACTCGGTGGGGCTCGGCCTGCTCCCGGGCGTGCTCACGCGGTGGCGCGCCGACCACCCCGGCGTCGGCGTCCGGCTGCTCGAGCACCGCACCGCCGAGACCCTCACCGCCGCGATGCAGGGTGGGCAGGCCGACGTCGGGATCGGTCCGACGCCGGCCGGCTGGCGCGGCCGGGTCCGGATCCTCGGCACCGAGGAGCTCGTCGTGCTCCTGCCCGCGCAGGGACCGCCCGACGTCCGCGGCCACGAGATCGACCTCTCCCGGCTGGCCGACGTGGCGTGGGTGCAGTACGGCCCGGGCCACGAGCTCTCGGCGGAGCTGGACGCCGCGGCCCAGGCCGCCGGGTTCCGGCCGAAGGTCGCGGTGCGCACCGAGCAGACCGCGATGGCCCCGCAGCTCGTGGACGCCGGGATCGGGCCCGCGCTGGTGCCCGCGGGCATCGTGCCGTCGTCGTTCGGCGGGCGCATCGCCCGGCTCGTTCCCCGCGCCGAGCGGGAGCTGGCCGCGACCACGGGCCCCGAACCCGACACCCTCACCTCACGCTTCGTGGCCCTCCTGGCCCGCAGCGCGGTGCTCATGCCCCCGCACGTCGCCGAACGCCTGTCCTGACGCCGAGGTCCTCGCCGCGGGCGTGCAGCCGCAGGGCCGTCGACACCGGCATCCCCTCCGGCACCTCCAACGGGGGCAGCTCCCCGACGGCCCGGGTGAGCAGCAGGTCCGCGAGCGCCGGGTTCCGGGCGAGGACCGGGCCGTGCAGATAGGTCCCGACGACGTTGCCGCGGCCACGGTCGGACACCGCGCCCTCGAGGCGGTCGCCGGTGCCGTTGCCCGCACCGCCGGGGCCGCGGCCGACCTCGCGCACGCGGGCCAGCGGCGCCGCGTCCGGGCCGAGCTCGGTGATCCCGCCGTGGTTCTCGAACCCCTCCAGCGGGCCGGACAGCCCGTCCACCAGCGGGTCCGCCACCACGTCGCCGATCCGGCGCGGCCCGCCGCCGGGCCGGGTCTCGAGGTCGAGCACGCCCACTCCCGGCACCCGGGTCCCGTCGGCGACGGTGAACGCGGTGCCGAGGATCTGCAGCCCCGCGCAGACCGCGAGGGTCGGCGCCCCGCGGTCGAGGGCGCGGCGCAGGCCGATGGAGTCGCGCAGCCGGTCGCAGGCGAGGACCTGGGCGGCGTCCTCTCCCCCGCCGAGCACGTAGACGTCGCCGCCCGACGGGACCGCCTCGGTCCAGCCGACGGTGAGCACGCGCCCCTCGATCCCGCGCCAGCGCAGGCGGGTCGCCAGGACGGCGGCGTTGCCCGCGTCGCCGTAGGTGCCCAGCACCTCGGGGAGCAGCAGGACGACGGTGACGGGCGCGCTCACGTCAGGGCCCGGGCGGCGTCGTGGAAGGCCGTGTAGTTGCCGACGAGGTCGACCTCGCCGAGGGTGTCGCGCGTGGCGGCCACCGCGTCGTCGGCCAGCCGGTGGTCCACCCCGGCGTAGGCCAGGCGCACCGACACGTCGGCGGCCCGCTCCCCCGCGGCGACCAGCGGGTGCCGCGCGAGCCGCTCGAACGGCACGTCCCACAGCCACGACACGTCGCGGCCGTCGGCCTCGCGGGAGTTGACGGCGACGACGACGGGTCGCGGCGGACCCTCGTCGAGCAGGTCGAGGACCTGGGCCCAGCCCGCGGGGTTCTTGGCGAGCAGCAACCGCGTGGTGCCGCCGGGCCGGGTGACGGTGCGGTAGCGCCCGCCGACCTGCTCGAGGTCGCGCAACCGGGCGGCGGCGACGGCGGGGGCCACCCCGAGCTCGGCGCCGACCGCCAGCGCGAACACCGCGTTCAGTCGGTTCGCGTGCCCCGGCAGCTGCAGGTCCAGCGGGGTCGCGCCGCCTCCGGGCCCCCGCACGGTGGGCACCTCGTCGTCCTCGACGAGCGCCCAGTCGCCCTCGGGGCGGGCCAGCCCGCACGACGAGCAGGCCCAGCGCACGCCCGCATGGGTCACGGCGCCGTCGCAGTGCGGGCACACGCCCGCGTCGCCGGTCCAGCGCGTCGGCGAGGACACCCAGAGCGGCGATGCGGCCCGCAGGCCCGCGCCGGCGCACAGCACGTCGTCGGCGAACGCCACGACGCGCGCCGTCGGGTGCGCCGCGACCGCGTCACCGACCCGGCGGGCCACGGTGCGCACCTCCCCGACGCGGTCGAGCTGGTCGCGACTGAAGTTGAGCAGGACGATCACGTGGGGATCGGTGGCCGCGGCCACCTCGCCGAGGTAGGACTCGTCGACCTCCATGACGGCCACCGGCGGGGTCCCCGCCGGGCCGGAGGCCGCCACCGAGAGGGCATCGAGCAGCGCGGTCGTGATGCCGTCGGGCATGTTCGCGCCGAGGTGGTTGGTGGCGACCTCGCGCCCGGCGCCTCCGAGCACCCGGGCGATCATCGAGGTGGTCGTGGTCTTGCCGTTGGTGCCGGTGACCAGCACGACGGTGCGCCCGGCCGCGAGGCGGGCTAGCACGCGTCGGTCGAGCACCGTGGCGACCCGGCCGCCGATCACCGCGCCGTGGCGGCCCGTGGACCGCGCCACCGCGCCGACCAGCCGGGCAGCAGCCACCGCGGCGCGGGCCTGCAGGGGCAGCCGTGCCGGTCGTCGGGACATCACGGCGGAATCGTGCGCGGGTCCGGGTTAACGGTCGGCAAGGCGAACCGCGACCGTACGGTGGTCCGCTGTGGCCGAGCTGTGGGTCGTCGAGGACGACGAGACCATCCGGGGGGTGCTCGCGTCCCGGCTGGAGGCCGAGGGCCACCGGGTCCGTCCGTTCGCGGACGGTGGGTCGTCGCTCGACCGGTCGCTCCCGGGCCCGGATCTGGTGCTGCTCGACCTCGGGCTCCCCGACCTCGAGGGCGCCGAGGTGTGCCGGCGGCTGCGCCTGGCCCACCCCGACGCGGTGATCGTCGTGCTCACGGCCCGCGCCGACGAGATGGACGTCGTGGTGGCCCTCGAAGCGGGTGCGGACGACTACCTCACCAAGCCGGTGCGCTACACCGAGCTGACCGCCCGCCTGCGCGCCCACCTGCGCCGGGCGGGTGCGGCGCTGCCCGAGGGGTCGGCCCGCGGCGGGCGCATCGTGCTCGACGACCTGACCATCGACCTCGCCGCACGCACCGTCAGCCGGGAGGGCACCGCGCTCGCGCTGCGGGCGAAGGAGTTCGACCTGCTGGCCCGCCTCGCCGCCGAGCCGGGCGCCGTCGTCACCCGGGAGGCACTGATGAGCGACGTGTGGGACGAGCACTGGGCGGGGTCGACGAAGACCCTCGACGTCCACATCGCGGCGCTGCGCCGCAAGCTCGGGTCCCGGCCGGCGATCGTCACCGTCCGCGGACACGGGTACCGCCTCGAGCGGCCGGAGGGCTGAGGGGTGCAGGCGCGGATCATCCGGTTCGCCGTCGTGGTCTCCATGGTGGCGATCACCGTGTTCGGCCTGCCGCTGGCCGTCGGTGCGGCCCGGTACTACGTCGTCGACGAGCAGAGCGACCTCGAGGGCGACGCGCAGGTCGCCGCGGACGGCATCGCCGGGGTGCTCGCGGCCGGGGACGTCCCGGTGAACGTCTCCCCGGTGTCCGCGGAGAGCCCAGCGGCGGTCTACGGCCTGGACGGGCGCAAGATCACCGGGGACGGTCCGGACCGGCTCGCGCCTGCTCTCGCCGGGGCGCTGACCGGGCGCGTCGTGCGCACCACCGAGGAGGGCGACTACCTCGTCGCCGTCCCGGTGCTCGACGGGGACCGGCGGGTGGGCGTCCTGCGCGCGTCGCGCGAGGGGGCGGAGTCCGTCGAGCGCACCGGGGTGACCTGGGCGGTGATGCTCGTGCTGGGGATCGCCGCGGTGGCGGGCACGCGGCTGGTCGCCCGGCGCCTGGCGGTGCGGCTCTCCGCGCCCCTGGAGGTGCTCGCCGCCGACGCCGCCCGGCTCGGGGAGGGCGACTTCACCGTCTCCGAGCCGGCCCCGACCGGCCGTCGCGATCCCGCGCCGGAGATCGCGGCCGTGCACCGTTCGCTCGCCGTCACCGCGACCCGCCTCGACGAGCTGCTCACCCGCGAGCGCGCGTTCTCCGCCGAGGCCTCGCACCAGCTGCGCACCCCGCTCGCCGGGCTGCGACTGCGCCTGGAGGAGGCGGCGAGCCTGCCCCCGGGGTCCCCCCTGGTCGCGACGGCCGTGGACGGGGCCCTCGAGGCGGCCGACCGGCTCGACCGCACCGTCGAGGAACTGCTGCGCCTGGCCCGCGAACCGGTCGGGGCGCGGCGCGAGGAGCTCGCCGTGGACGACCTCGTGGACCGGGTGGTCGCCGAGGTCCGGGCCGACGGGGTGCCCGACGGTCGCACGATCGCGGCGGGGGTCGAGGACGCGGATCTGCGCGCCCGCGCCTCGGGGGCCGCCGTCCGCCAGATCCTCGCGGTGCTGGTGGAGAACGCGATGGTCCACGGCACGGGCCGGGTGACGCTGACCGCCCGGGACGCGGGCCCGGCGGTCGCGCTCGACGTCGCCGACGAGGGCACCCTCGCCGTGGACGAGACGATCCTCTTCGCGCATCGGCCCGGGGACGCGGACGGGCACGGCATCGGCCTGGCGCTGGCCCGCCGGCTCGCCGAGGCACAGGGTGGCCGGCTGCGGCTGCGCTCGTCGACGCCCACGACCGTCACCCTCCTCCTGCCCTCCGGGGACGTCCCGGACCAGGAACCGCCTTCCGACGACAGTGCGACCGACGGCGGGGCGTGAGACGCGGCCCGCGGGGGAAGGCCCGGCACATGGACCTCGGACTGGCTGGTGCGCGGGCGATCGTCACGGGAGCCTCGCGCGGGATCGGACTGGCGTGCGCGCGGACGCTCGCCAGGGAAGGCGCGTCGGTGGCGCTCGTCGCGCGCTCGGCGGGCGACCTCGACACGGCGGCGGCGTCGGTGGACGGCACCACCCTCACCGCCGTCGCGGACACCACCGACGACGCGGCCGTGCGCGCGATGGTCGCGCGGGTGGTCGGCGAGTGGGGCGGGGTGGACGTCCTCGTGAACGCGGCCGCCCGCCCGGCGGGCGGCAGCCCGATCCCGCCGTTGACCGAGCTCTCCGACGACGCCGTGGCGACCGAGTTCGACACCAAGGTGATGGGCTATCTGCGCACCGCCCGGGCGGTCGCCCCGTCGATGATCGCGCAGGGCGCGGGGCGGATCGTGAACATCAGCGGGCTCAACGCCCGCAGGACCGGGTCGATCGCCGGGACGATCCGCAACGTCGCGGTCGCCGCGCTCACCGCGAACCTCGCCGACGAGCTCGGCCCGCACGGCATCACCGCGACCTGCGTCCATCCCGGGATCACCGAGACCGAGCGCATCCCACAGATGCTCGCCGACCAGGCGTCCGCACGGGGTACCTCCGAGGACGAGGTCCGGCGGGGTCTCGCGGCCACGACGAGCCTCCGTCGGTTGATCACCGCGGAGGAGGTGGCCGACGTCGTGACGTTCCTGGCCTCGCCGCGCTCGGTCGCGGTCACCGGGGACGCGATCGGCGCCGGGGGCGGGCAGCCCGGCGTCGTGCACTACTGACGTCCCGAACGGCCCGCGTTCCCGAAAGGCCCCGGACATGCCGGGACGGCGCCTCCCCGTCGAGGGGTGACGCCGTCCCGGGCTCGGAGGAACGTTCGGATTCGGGACCCGCTGGGGTCACCGGCCCACTGCTCGTGGGGTTGCGCTCTCGTGGGCGTGCCGTCCCGAGCTCGAGGGCTACGGGCGGCCGTGCTCCGACGAGCGGTGCTGGCCGGTCCAGTGCGGGATTTTCCCTGCGATCAATGGATCACCTGCCTCCTCGTCGGGGCTCTCGGCCAGCCGCTGCGGTCGATCCCCAGGGACTCTCGGTGAAGGTCAAACCCTGTGATCAGGACCACATCGACAGGGGCGACGCTACTCCGGTCCCGGACGACGTCAAGGGTTACCGGACGGTGAACGCGCTCCGTCCGGCGAGTCGTCATCACAGCGTGTCGGCGACCCGGCGACTCGTCGGCGGGCGATCCCCGCAGGGCCGCCTCGGCGTCGGCGTGGTGGGGCGGCGAGCCCGCCGGGGACGGGGTCGGTCTCGGTCAGCACCGACTCCGAGGACAACAGCACGACATGCTCCACCCCCGCCCGCACGGCCGCCGCCGCGAACCCGTCGAGCTCCCCGGTGACGTAGCAGAACACCGCGCGCACCCCGTCGAGCGCGGGACCGAACGAGGACGGGTCGGCGAGGTCGAGCCGGACCCGGGCCACGTCGTCGGGGACATCGAGCTTCTCGGGGTCACGGCCCGCGGCGCGGACGGGCACGCCCGCGGCGCGCAGGCCGGCGACGACGCCGGAGCCGACGGTGCCGCGGGCGCCGGTCACGAGGACGGGGCTGGTCATGCGGGGACCTCCTGGGGCCGGGTCGGGAGCGGGGTCGTCGATGGTGTCCCCCGCCGGCGGCGCGCGCACGCTCCGCGGCGCCGGCGCGAAGAAGACGGCGGCGACGACGAAGGCGAGGACGGCGGGACACTCGACGGTGGAGTCGCTAGGCAGATGATCATGCCGAGCGCGTCCCCTGTCTGTCATCGACTTCTGCGGCGGAACGCGCCGGGTCTGGTGCACGACGCCGCACCGCGCGCGATCCAGGCCGTCGTCCGCCGCGCTCGCCGTGATCAACTGCCTAGGCACGGGCGGACCCCATCACCCCTCGTCGAGGTGATCGTCCGACCCCCGGTCAGGCCACTCACGGGGCCCGGTCCATCTCGTCGACGGACCGACCGTGACCGGCGGTCCTCGCCGGTGTCAGCGGCGCGAGGTCGGGGACCACGCACGCTCGCGGAGGAACGCGAGCACGGCCGGACGGGCGATCTGGCCGCCGGGTGAGCCGTAGGGGTGATCGAAGACGTGGTCGGCGTACGGCACCTGGAGCAGCCGGCCCGGGACGCCCGCGGCGCGCAGGGCGGCGTCGTGGCGCCGGACCAGATCGGCGCGGATGAAGTTGTCCGCCTTCCCCACGACGAGCATCGTCGGCGGGAGGCTCGCGGCCACGAGATCGATGGGCGACGCGGCCCGGGTCAGGGCGGGGACGGACGCCGCCGGACCGCCGAACACCGCGTCCTGCAGGCCGGGCGCGATCAGGGTCATGTCGACGACGGGGTAGAACGCCACCGTCGCGGCCGGCGGCGGCGTCGGGGTGGGTTGCGGCAGGCTCGAGCCGGGGACGCCGACCAGGGCCGCCGTGGTCGAGAGGGCCAGCGTGGCCCCGGCCGACTGCCCGGCGAGGGTCACCGCCCCCGGATCGAGACCGTACGCCCGGCCGGCGCCGCGAACCCAGGCCAGGGCGGCGGCCACGTCGTCGCGCTGCGCCTCCCCGAGGGTCGCACCGGGCAGCGGTGTATCGCCGGGCAGCCGATAGCCCACCGAGACCACCGCGAGACCGTGGTCGGCGTACCAGCGGTTGCTGCGCTCGCGGTCGGTCCGCTCGCCCCGCACCCAGCTGCCGCCGTGGACCCAGACCATCACCGGGTGCGGGCCCGGGCCGGGCGGCAGCGTCACGTCGAGGTCGAGGCCCGGCCGGTAGCGCACCGTGGCGTCCGGGGCCGACCCGGACTGGTCGACCGCGGTGAGGGCCAGCGGCCAGTCCAGGCGCACCCCCTCGGCGCGCGCCGTGGTCCGCAGCGCCGCCAGCACGACGACGCCGCCGAGCAGAGCCACCCCGGCGACGATGGCCACCACCACCCCGAGCCGCGGCACCCCCAGCGCCACCAGCCCGAGGCCCGCACCGACCCCGGCGAGCGCCGCCGCGACCACGTGCACCGGGTACTGCCCCGAGACGAAGGAGCCGAGGAACCCGATCACCGGGATGCGCGGCCGGAAGGTCCCCAGCACGACGACGAGCAGGCCGCCCGCACCGAGGACACCGATCGTGCCGAGCGCGATCCGGGCGAGCGTCACCGCTCGATCATGCCGTAGGTGGGCTCCGCCCTTGTGAGCACTTTCCGGGGTCATAGCCCCGGAAAGTGCTCACGGGGCGGAGCCACCTAGCGTGGCGCGGCCGCCAGGTCGTAGACGGTGTCCGCGCCGACGGTGGTGCCGGTCCAGTGCGCATGGACCCACGACTGGACCGGCGCGAGCGCCGCACCACGCCCGCCGAAGCCGCCGAAGCCGCGGGCCCCGCCGCGGCCGCCGGCGCCCGTCGTCGCCGGGGCCACGTAGTAGCGCACCCGGTGGGACGCGACGTCGGCCTGGAACTGCGGCAGCGTCGGGGTCGGGTCGGACCCGGAGAACCCGCCGAGCCCCATCACCGAGGTGTCGCTGGCGAGCTCCAGCCCGGCCGCGGCCATCGTCGTCGGGGTCGCCGCCGACCACTGCGTGCCCGCGCCGCGCAGCAGTGCCGCCACCTGCGGGTCGGCGGACCGGAAACCGCCGAAGCCGCCGGGGGCACCGCGTCCCGCCTGACCGCCCTGGCCTGCCTGACCACCCCGGCCGCCCTGACCGCCCTGACCGGCCCGCATCGCCGCGGTGAACCGGGCGGTCCGGGAGTCACGCACCGCCGGCCCGGCACTCGCCTCGGCGCCCCCGTGCGGGGTGACGACGGTGTCGACGGCGTAGGCGCTCGCCCCGCCCAGGGTGGCGACGAGGCCGAGCACCACGGCCGCGACGACCCCCGCGCGGCGGGCGAGCACCGCCGGGACGACGACCACGGCCGCCGCGAGCACCCCGGCCACGAGGACCGTCCCCGGCAGCCACGGCAGGAAGGTCGGGCTGCGCCAGAGCAGCACCGCCGACCACGCCGCGGTGCCGACGATCCCCACCGCCAGCACCACGCGGGCCGCGGCGTCGTCCCGGCGCCGCCATGCCTCCTGCGCCCCGATCGCGACGAGCGCGGCGATCGCCGGGGCCATGACGATCGTGTAGTACGAGTGGACGATCCCCGCCATCAGGGAGAAGACCGCGCCGCTCACGACGAGCCACCCTCCCCAGAGGACGGTCGCCGCCCGCAGGCGATCACCGGCAGGGGCCCGTCGGCTCACCCAGAGCAGGGCGACGACGGCCAGCAGCGCGGCCGGGAGCAGCCACGCGATCTGGCCGCCGAACTCCGTGGAGAACATCCGGCCGAGCCCGGCCTGCCCGCCGAATCCCGCGAAGCCGCCGGGCGGGCCGCCCCGGCCGCCACCAGGAGCACCACCGGGCCCGCCGGCACCACCGGGCCCGCCCGCACCGCCACCCGACCGGCCGATGATGCGGGACAGGCCGTTGTAGCCGACCGCGAGCTGGAGCAGCGAGTTGTCGGTCGAGCCGCCGATCCAGGGTCGCGCGGAGGCGGGCCACACCGCGGCGAGCGCCACGAACCACCCGGCGCCCACGACGATGCCCGCCAGGCCCGCCACGAGCTGACCGATCCGTCGCCGCCAGGAGACGTCGGAGGCCACGAGGTGCACGAGCGCGAACGCGGGCACCACGAGCATCGCCACGCCCATCTTGGCGAGGAAGCCGAGCCCGATCAGCGCGCCGCAGACGACGAGCCACCAGGTCCCGGCCCGCCGGGGTGCCGCGTCCACCGCGCGCACGAGCGCGTAGGCCGCGGCGACCAGCAGGAACGTGAGCATGGGGTCGGGGTCGTCGAACCGGAACATGATCACCGCGACCGGGGTGAGCGCCAGGACGACGCCCGCCACCAGCGCCGCGCCCGGCCCCGACCAGCGCCGCACCGTGAGCACCAGCAGCGCCACCGACGCGATGCCGAGCACCGCCTGCGGGATCAGCATCGACCACGGCGAGAACCCGAACAGGTTGGCCCAGAGCCCCATCCACCAGTTGTCGGCCGGGGGCTTGTCCACGGTGATGAAGCCGGGGGCGTCGACCGCGGCGAAGAGCCAGGCGACCGGGTTGCGGGTCGAGGCCTGGACCGCGGCCGCGTAGAAGGTGTTGGCGTCGCCGTTGGCCCCGACGTCCCAGAGGTCGACGAGGGCGGCCAGCGCGAGGACGCCGAGGAACCCGGGGCGGAACCACCGGGCCGTGACCCGGGGCTCCTCCGGGGATGCCGGGTCGACGGGCGGTGCCGTGATGACGGAGGTGCTCACGGGGCCCGACGATCAGGCGGTTTCCTCACCGCGGGCTGGGCATTCCCTGTGGGCGGGCTGTGCGGCCGCCGAGTGGTGTGGGAGCGACGTGTGAGCCGCGCGGCGAGTGGTCGCCGATCAGCCGAACGACACGGCGAGCGGCTCCTCGGCCCCCCGGAGCCGCCGGGCCACCGCCGCCACGACGAGCACGGCGGCCACCACCGCCGCGACCGTCACGGCCGTCCCCCGCCCCGCGACGACGATCCCGCCCAGCGCCCAGAGCCCGCCCGCCGCGTAGGCGACGGGCGCGGGCGCGGCGTTCGCGACCACGGCCGCGACGAGCCCCGTCACGAGCAGCACCACCAGTGCGAGGACGACCGCCACGGCGCCGTCCCCGGGGAGGCCCGTCCAGCGACCGGTCGCGGCGGTGCCGACCACCGTCGCGACGCTGACCCAGCCGGCGTACAGCGCGAGCGGGCCGTGCAGCGTCCACCGGTCCGCGACCGGGGCGGGGCCCCGCTCCCCGGGGGCGAGCCGGGCGAGCACCGCGGCCAGGCAGACCAGGAGCGCGACGATCGCCACCTCCGCCCAGCCGACGAGGCGCTGGGAGAACAGCACGATCCACCCGGCGTTGGCGACCGCGGCGCCCACCAGCCACCACCCGGTCGCCCGGTGCTCGGGGCGCGCCCACTGCGAGGGCAGCGCCTGGCGCACCGCCACCACGAGCACGCCGAGGTAGATCAGCCCCCAGATGGCGAAGGCGCCCGGCGCGGGCACGATCGGCGTCGAGAACGCGGCCGAGACCACGCCGATCGGCTCCCCGGCCCGCCCGGACCCGCCGAGCCCCCCGACGACGCACTGGGCGATCGCGGTGACCAGCACCGCAGCCGCGCGGACCCCGTCGACGCCCGTCGCCGTCGTCGTCGGGGGCCTGGAGACGGTGTCGGTCACCGCGCGGGCGTGCCCGACCTCGTCCCGGGCGAAACCGACACGGGTGGAACACTGGGTCCCACCGAGTGCGAGGACGACCCGGGGGCGGACAGTGACGGGAACGAGGTGGCCCGGCGGCCCGTTCGCCGGACGGCCGCGGTGGCTCCTGCCCGTCGCGCTCGGCGTCGTCGTGGTCCTGGCGATCGTCGGGATCATCGTGGCGATCGTGAACGGGGTGTCCGCCGTGGTCGCCGGTCCGCAGTGCACCGTGACGGCGCCGCCGAACTCCCCCGGCCTGCGCTCCTCGTGGAGCGGCTCGCCCGAGCAGATGGACAACGCGGCCACGATCGCCGGGGTCGGGCGCAAGCTCGGGGCCCCGGACCGGGCGATCACCATCGCCCTCGCCACCGCCATCCAGGAGTCCGGGCTGGCCAACCTCAACGGTGGCGACCGCGACTCGCTGGGGCTCTTCCAGCAGCGCCCGAGCCAGGGCTGGGGCACCACCGCCCAGCTGACGAACACCGTCACGGCGACGACGAAGTTCTACGACGCCCTTCTCGCGATCCCGGGCTGGGCGGGCATGGACGTCACCCAGGCCGCCCAGCGGGTGCAGCGCAGCGGGTACCCCGAGGCCTACGCCGACCACGAGCCGGAGGCCCGCACCCTCGCCCTCGTGTTCCTCGGGCAGGCGCCGGGTGGCCTGACCTGCGGCAACCTCGACCTCTCAGCGCCTCCGGAGGAGACCGTGGCGAGCCTGGCGAGCTCCGAGCTCGGCAACGCGCGGCTCTCCGGGCGCCAGACCGCGGAGGCGGGCTGGTCGATCGCGTCCTGGCTGGTCGCGCACTCCACCCGGCTCGCCGTCGACCGCGTGACCTACGACGGACGGACCTGGACGGCGGCCTCCGGGACCTGGGCGCAGACCGGTTCCGCCGACGGGATGCTGGCGCTGCACCGCGCCGGCACACCCTGAGGGCTCACCCGGGGATCA
This sequence comes from Actinomycetospora sp., assembly GCF_036497245.1. Classification (GTDB taxonomy): domain Bacteria; phylum Actinomycetota; class Actinomycetes; order Mycobacteriales; family Pseudonocardiaceae; genus Actinomycetospora. Next base: position 29,664 of record NZ_DASXJS010000062.1, read on the forward strand.
TCCAGCCCAGCACCGGGGTGGACTGCAGGTACACCAGCACGCACATGCCCGCCAGGAAGACCAGGCTCCACGGCAGCACCCGTCGGAAGATCTCGCCCTCGCGCCCGGCCATCCCGACGGCCGCCGCGGCGATGGCGAGGTTCTGGGGCGAGATCATCTTCCCGAGCACCCCACCCGAGGAGTTCGCCGACGCCAGCAGCACCGGATCGAGGCCCGCCTTCTGCGCTGCGGCGGTCTGCAGCGCCCCGAACAGCGAGTTCGACGACGTGTCCGACCCGGTGACCGCCGTGCCCAGCCACCCCAGCACCGGGGAGAGGACGGCGAAGAACCCGCCGGTCGCGGCGAGCCACTGCCCGATGGTGATCGTCTGGCCGGAGAGGTTCATGACGTAGGCCAGCGCCAGCACGGCCATGACGGTGACGATCGCCGAGCGCAGTTCGCGCAGGGTCGACCCGTACGCCCGCAGCGCCTCACCCGGGCGCACCCGCAGCACCAGCATCGTCAGGACACCGGCGATGAGCAGGATCGTGCCGGCCGCGGCGAGCCAGTTGAGGGTGAACGTCGTCGACGACGCCTGGGATCCCGACGGCGTGCGCACGTCCAGCCCGGGCCAGCGGAACTTGAGGGTCGCGGCGCTCAGCGCCGAGGTGATCACCGGTATCTGCTGGACGGAGAAGAGCACGATGATGATCACGTAGGGGGCGTAGGCGAGGAGCACGTCCCGGCGGGAGTCGGGCCCTCCGTCGCCGTCACGACCCGGTCCGTCGGCCGACGGCGGCTCCGGGCCGGTGTCGCCCGGCGTCGTGTCCCTGTCCCCGGTACCGCCCGCGGGCACCGGGACCGGTGCCGCGGTCGTCGAGCCGGCCCGCACCCGGACCATCAGGACCACCGCACCGGCCGAGACCAGCGCGGCGATGATGTCGGTCAGCGGGACCGAGAGGTAGTTCGACACCAGGAACTGGGCGATCCCGAAGGACAGACCGCCGGCCAGCGCCACCGGCCAGGTCTCGCGCAGCCCGCGCGTGCCGTCCACCAGAGCGACCAGCACGAACGGCACGAACAGCGCGAGCACCGGGGTCTGGCGACCGACCACCGCGCCGAGGGTGTCCTCGGGCAGCCCGGTGACCTGGGCCAGCGTCGTGATCGGGACGGCGATCGCCCCGAACGCGACGGGGGCGGTGTTGGCCACCAGCGCGACCGTCGCGGCCTTGAGCGGGCGGAACCCCAGCCCGATGAGCATGATCGTGCAGATCGCGACGGGCGCGCCGAACCCCGCGAGCGCCTCGAGCAGCGCCCCGAACGCGAACGCGATGATCACCGCTTGGACGCGCTGGTCCGACGAGACCGCCCCGAACGAGCGCCGCAGCACGTCGAAGTGCCCGGACTGCACCGTCATCCGGTAGATCCACAGGGCGTTGATGACGATCCAGAGGATCGGGAAGAACCCGAAGACGGCTCCCTCGACTCCGGAGAGCGCCGCCTGACCGACCGGCATGCCGTACACGAGCACGGCGACGACCAGCGCCACCGCGAGCCCGATCAACGACGCAAGCCACGCCCTCATCCGCAGGCCGCCCAGCAGGACGAACAGGACGAGCAGTGGCAGGGCCGCCACCAGTGAGCTCCAGGCCAGAGAGCCCAGCACGGGCGCGTACTGCTGGACGTATCCCGCCTGATTCATCGGGTCCTCCGTGTCCTGCATGCGTCGTCGCTGTCGCACTGTGGCGTGTGTCGCATCCTGACGGACCCGTGACGGTGCGTCGAGACGTGTTCGACTCTCCGGAAGATCCCCCCGTCAGCGTGACGTCGACGGCGGCGGTAACCCACGGCGCGTGACATTTCGGTGACGACCACTGGTGCGGACCTCTTCGATGGGCCACCCTGATCGCCCGTGACCACGACCCCCGGTTCCCCGGACGGCCCCACGGCGGACGACCCCGCCGACGGCTCCGTCGCCACCACGCCCGATCCCGGCGAGGACTTCTCCGCCGACCGCCGCTTCTTCGGCCATCCGCTCGCGTTGGCCAACCTGTTCTCGGTCGAGCTGTGGGAGCGCTTCAGCTTCTACGGCATGCAGGCCGTGATGACGCTGTACCTCTACTACTCGGTCGTCCCGGACGGCGGGCTCGGCCTGGAGAAGGCCGAGGCCACCAGCATCATCGGCGCCTACGGCGGCATGGTGTACCTCGCCTGCGTCGCCGGCGCCTGGATCTCCGACCGGGTCCTGGGCGCGGAGCGGACGCTGTTCTACGCCGCGTGCACCGTGATGCTCGGTCACATCGCGCTCGCGGTGCTCCCCGGCCTCGGCGGCGTCGCAGTCGGGCTGGTGCTGGTCGCGCTCGGCTCCGGCGGCGTGAAGACCGCGGCGACGTCCGTCGTCGGCTCGCTCTACCGCCGCGACGACCCGCGCGCCGACGCCGGCTTCTCGATCTTCTACATGGGCGTCAACATCGGTGCCCTGGTCGGCCCGCTGCTCACCGGGTTGACGCGGACCACGCTGGGCTTCCACTGGGCGTTCGGGCTCGCGGCGGTCGGCATGGCGATCGGATTGGGGATCTACACACTCGGCCGCCGGAACATCCCGGTCTCCGCGACCACGGTGCCCAACCCGTTGCCGTCCGGAGCATGGGTGCGGCCCGCGGTCGGTGTTCTCGTCGCGGCGGTCGTCGTGGCGCTGCTGTTCGTGCTCGGGGTCCTGACCGCGGACAACCTCTCGACCGCGGTGGCGATCGTCGTGGCCCTCATCGCGATCGGGCTCTTCACGTTGCTGCTGACGAGCCCCCGCGTCACCGCCGACGAGCGCAGCCGGGTGCGCTCGTTCATCCCGATGTGGCTGGCCAGCGTGGTGTTCTGGTCGCTGTTCCAGCAGCAGTTCACCGTCGTGGAGCTCTACGCCGACGAACGGCTGGACCGGGTGCTGGGCGGCTGGGAGATGCCGACCGAGTTCGTCAACTCCCTCGAACCGTTCTTCGTGATCGTCCTCGCGCCGCTGTTCGCCCTGATGTGGACCAAGCTCGGGACCCGCGCACCCTCGACGCCGATCAAGTTCGCGCTCGGCGCGGGCGGGATGGGCATCGCGTTCCTGCTGTTCCTGCCGTGGGCGGGCGGGACGGGGGCGACGACACCGGTCCTCGCGATCGTGCTGATCATGCTGGTGTTCGCGCTGGCGGAGCTCAACCTGTCCCCGGTCGGGCTCTCACTCTCGACCCGGATCGGGCCTGCGCTCTTCCGGTCCCAGACGGTGGCGCTGTTCTACCTGTCGATCTCGCTCGGATCCGCGCTCGCCGGGACCCTGGCGGGGTTCTACGACCCGTCGGTCGAGGGTGCCTACTTCTCCACGCTCGGCATCGCGGCCCTGGTCCTCGGCGGCGTTCTGGTGGCGCTGGCGCCGTGGGTGCGCCGGGCGATGCGCGGGGTGCGCTGACCACCCCACGACGATGACGACCCGGCCGGCCGTGCCGCTGCGCCCGCGCTGCCCCATCACGTGGCCGGTCGGGTCGACGACGATCCTGGCGCAGCCGGGCACGGACCGACACGGTCTGGTCGCCGAATCGCGGTGGGTGGACGTTCCGGGTGTACGGTTCGGCCCACCCACGGTCTCCGTCGTCGCACGGGAGCTGGGGGCGCTCGATCCGGACCCTGTCGGGCGTGGTGAGGCGCGTTCGTTCGCCCACCAGTCGGCAGGGAAGGTTGATCGATCGTGTCCGCTCGCACCAGAGCACCCGACGCGGGGCAGGTCGGCGGCTCGGCGCCCGGTGGTCCGCGTGGTTGATCTCGATGGCTTCGACCGGGCGCTCGTGGCCGCCGTCGAGTCGCAGGGCCCGGACGCGTCGTTGGACGTGTGCCGGGCGTGCGTGACGTGGCTCCCGATGACCGGCGCCGCGATCACGATCATGTCGGAGCTGCAGGGCGCGCAGGAGCCGGTGTGCGCCACCGACGCGGGAGCGCGCCGGATCGACGAATTGCAGTTCAGCCTCGGCGACGGCCCGTGCGTGGAGTCCTTCACGACCGGGCGCGCCGTGCTCGTGAACGACATCGCCGCGCCCACGGAGGCGCGCTGGCCGGTGTTCGCCGCAGCGGCCGCCCACACCGGGGCGCGCGGGATGTACGTCTTCCCGCTGCACGTCGGCGCCTCCCGGATCGGCGTCCTCGACTGCTACCGGAGCACGCCGGGACCGCTCGACGACAACGAGCTGGCCGGGGCGCTGCGCGCCGCCGACGCCGCGGTCTGGACGTTGCTGGACCACGTCGAACAGAGCACCATCGCGGGGGACCTTCCCGCCGGGAGCGACGCAATCGGGGACTGGTTCGGACGCCGCGGGCTCGCCCGGGCCGAGGTGCACCAGGCGACCGGGATGCTCTGCGCCCAAGCCGGCGTGCTCCCTCCGGTCGCACTGGCGCGACTGCGCGCGGCCGCCTTCACCCAGGAGCGGCCCATCACCGCGATCGCCGACGACGTTCTCGCCCGTCGGCTCCGGCTCGATCCCGACGGGACCTGGCATCGCCGGGACCACCGCGGCGATACCACCATCAGTGACAGCAGCACCGGCACGGGCGAGCAGGACCACGGCCTGCCGGACGACGAGGACCCGACCGGGCGGGCCCCGGGCAAGGGGGAGCAGCCATGAGTACACCCGCCGCGAGCTCCGAACAGGGTCTGGTCCAGGCCTTCGTCCGTCTCGCCGACACCCTGGTCACCGACTACGACGTGATCGATCTCTTCCACGGTCTCTGCGCGGACTGTGTGGACCTGCTCGGAGCGGACGCTGCCGGCCTCCTGATCTCCGACCAGCGCGGGAGCCTCCAGGTCGTCTCGGCCTCCACCGAGCAGGCGCACCTCATCGAGCTCTTCCAGCTGCAGGCCGACCAGGGTCCCTGCCTGGACTGCTTCCGCTCCAGCACGCAGGTCCACGCCACCGACCTCGCCGGGGAGACCCGCTGGCCGCTGTTCTCCTCGCGGGCCGCCGAGGAGGGGTTCGCCGCCGTGCACGCCCTCCCGATGCGGCTGCGCGGGCAGACGATCGGCGCCCTCAACCTGTTCCACCGCGAGCCACACGCGATGCGGACGGGCGAGCTCGGCGTCGGCCAGGCGCTGGCCGACGTGGCCACCATCGCCATCCTCTCCGACCGCAGCGCCCGTGAGCGTGAACTGCTCACCGAGCAGCTCCAGGCGGCACTGACCAGCCGGGTCGTCATCGAGCAGGCGAAGGGTGTCGTCGCCGAGCGGGCGGGCATCACCGTCGACGACGCGTTCGTGGTTCTCCGCGGCTACGCGCGGCGTACCCGCACCCAGCTGACGGGCCTGGCCCGCGGCGTGGTCGACGGCAGCATCCCGACGGGCCCGCTGATCAACCCGAACGACTGATCGGGCTCGGGCCGGGCGGCGCCGCCGCCGATCCCCGGGGTCAGGCCCGGCCAGGCCGGGGGTGTGGACGCCCGCCCCCTCCGCGTCCACACCCCCTCCCCCTGGCCGCGACGGCCGACGTGTGGCCGCCGCCGGTCTCATCGGTTCCCCGTGCTGGGGTCAGCCGCTCGGGATACCGCTCCGCCGACGGGCGTGACGCGGTCATCGACGGGCCGTACGGAAGGCCCCGCGAGGCGGCCGAGGGCATCCGGGCGAAGGGCGCGGTGGGACGCGACTCCTGGGCACTGCCCATGGCGACGTGCTCGGCGGTCATTCCCCGGTGCTCCAGCGCTGTCGATCGGTGACCCGCCGGCACCGGGGACTGGGGCGGCCGTCTGGGAGGTGAGCGCAACCGTAGCCTCGTGTCCGCGCGCACAGCAACCATGCTGTTGGTGCGCGGAGCACCGTCCCGGCGGTAGCCTCGATGAGAAGACGCCCTGGACCACGGCGAGTCCCGTCGATGTGTCGCAGTTCAGGGAGATGGCATGGTCAGCGACGCTGTGGAACGTGGCCGTCGGCCCGTACCTGCCGCTGATCCGGGTTGCGCGCACGGGGTCGACCTCGCGGGCCGCTACCGCGTCGGGTCACTCGTCCGGTCCGACGGTCGGTGCTGCATCCACGAGGGGCGCGATGTCGTCCTGCAGCGTCCGGTCAGCATGACCCTGGCCACCCCGGAGCACGGGATCCCGATCCCGACGACGCTTCCGCTGCCGACGAGCGCACAGCACGGACACGGGCCAGGGCTCGGCGAGATCTACGACGGTGGCGACGACCACGGCACGCTCTACCTGATCACCCAGGCCCGCGAGGGCGCGACGCTCGCCGACGAGCTGAGCCGGCACCACCTGAGCGCGGACGAGGTCCGCGACCTCGGTGCCGGGATCGCGCGCGCCCTCCTGCCCGCCCACCGCCGCGGCTGGGCCCACGGCGCCCTGGAGGCCGACACCGTGGGGCTCGGGCCGGACCGGGTGACGGTGGCCGGGCTCGGGGTCGGCGAGTGGCTCGCGCACTGGGCGCAGGTCGAGGACCGTCCCCGGTACCCCGCGCCCGAGCAACTGGCCGACCGGGAGATCTCCCCGGCCACGGACGTCTTCGCTCTCGGTGCCCTCCTCGCCGAGGCCGCGGAGCCGATGCCCCCGACGGATCCGCTGTCCGTGCTGCTGCGCCGGATGCGCGCCCAGGACCCGGCTGAACGGCCCTCCACCGAGGAGGTGCTCCGCGTCCTCGGGGGCTCCGTCGCGACTCCGGACCCGCCTTCCGATCCCCGGGTCGCCGTCATGCGACGCCGAGGACCGGACGCGCGCACCGCTCCGACCGTGGCGGCGCTCGGCGGGCTCGCGGTCGCCGCGGCCCTGACCCTCGCGACGATCGTCGTGCAGACCTCGGACGCCTCCCCGGACCCGGTCGCCGGTGGCGCCACCGTCGCGGCGTCCGCCGCCGAGCCGGATCTCCCCGGGCCGCTTCCCCTCCTGATCCCGCCGCTCGCGCGGCAGGCCCTGCAGGCGGACCGGTCCCCCGCCGCACCCGTGACCACCGTCGGCACCGTCGACCGGCACCGCGCGACCGCCACCCGGAGCTCGACGCCCACGTCGTCGTCGCGGGAGGAACGCGAGGCCCTCTCCGCGGGCGAGGCTCCCGCGACAGTGACGACCACCGCGGACCCGACGACGGCGCACAGCACCGGGCGCGCGGGACCGGGATCGCCGCACCCGCGGCCGACGACCGATCCACCCGCACCCGGCAGCGCCGACCACACCGCGACGACGACCGCGTCGGCCGACCACGACGGGACCGCGTCACACCGGCCGGTTCCCGTCGTCCACCGGCGCGCGGACGCGACCGTCACCAGGGCCCGGGCGGCGCCCACGACGGTGACGGTCACCCCGACCTCGGAGCCGGACCCGGGCGACGCGACCGGCTGACGGTGCTCCTGGACGTCCCGCCCGGTGACGGGGTTCAGCCCGGCGAGGTCGGCGGCGCCGAGATCGAGGCCGACCGGGCGGGGAGCGACTGCGGCAGCACCGTGGTGGGGACCGTTCCGCCGGCCGCCAGCGGTGTCAGCCGGGTGCGCATCAGCGCCACGCGGTAGCTGGTGAACTGCGACATCGTGAACCAGATGTCGGGGCCGTCGGTCCAGCGCGGCGTGAGGTAGGGCGCGTAGGCCTTCGGGAAGTCCTTGGTCGTGGTCACCGTCTGCGCCGGGCCCCACGGTCCGGTGGGCGAGGGCGCCGTGCGCAGCACGATCTCGCCGGTGTCGTCGACGAGGTACATCATGATCCAGCGCTTGTAGTACGACGACCAACGCACGGACAGCTCCCCCACCGGGCCCTTGAGCACCGGCGTCGCGTTGGCCTCGCCCGCGACCCAGTCGCCCCCGTTCCAGTAGCGGTAGGCCGCGGCGTCGGTGAGCCGGTCGGCGGAGACCTTCGCGAGCGACAGGTCGCCGTAGCGCCCCCCGGGGATGCCGTAGACGTACACCGTGCCACCGGGCCCTGCGCCGTCCCGGACGGGGGCCCGCGGGTCGTCGGGGCCGCCGGGGCGGACGTAGGCGACCTGGCCGAACTTCGAGTTCGCGGGCCACCGGGCGGTCGGCTGGTCCACCCACGTGGTGCCGCCGTCGTTCGACGTCGTGATCCCGGAGCCGGTGAGCCGCCAGTGGCCGGGCTGGTCGAACGACTGTACCGACATGTACTGCAGGGTCATCGTCGTGTTCTTCGGCCCCGTCGCGATCCCGTAGGTGGGGATCACGGTCTCCTGCACCCCCTTGATCTTCTTGGAGGGGATCAGCTCCTTGGCGTGGCCGGGACGGTCGGTGATCATCCCGCGGAAGGGGAGGCCCGCGGTGGGGGTCGCGGGCGGGTCGATGGAGGCGATGACGTTGGACCGCCAGTCGCCGTGGCGCACCGAGTAGAAGTCCCGGGCCGGCGGGTCGCCGTAGGTGTCGCCGAACACCATCGCCATGCGGGACCCGACCATGAACATGTGCCCGAGGTCGGAGCCCTCGACGCCGTAGCGTCGGCCCGTGTCGTTGCCCGAGCCCGTGCCGACGAGATCGGCGACCTTCGCGGTGGCGGACCGCGCCACGGCGACCGGCACCCCGGCCCCCATCGGCACGCGACTTCCCGGCGACGGGGTGCCCGGTGCGCGGGCCCCGGTGGTGGGGGTGCCCGGCGTCGGGACGACGGGGGCGGGGGCCGCCATCGCGGCAGTGCCGATCACGAAGGCGACGACCGCGACGGTCGCCACGATCAGCATGGTGAGCGGACGACGGCGAGTGCGCCCGTTTGGACGAGTTTGGACCCCCATGTGGGCGCACGCTAGGAAGCGAATCGGACACTGCGGCGGCGCGCCACGCGCTCTCACTCACAGGTGTCCCACGGACCACCCGAGTACTCCGGGGTCGGTCCGGCATGATCACGCAGCGCCGATGACCCGAACGCCCCACACCCCCCGGAGCACTCGTCCGTGAACGACTCCCCTGTCCCCGGCACGATCGACGCCGCCGCGCTCGGTGCGCTGGTGCGCCCCGGTGCCCGCGTCGCGGTCGCCGACGGATGCGGCACGCCCCGCGCCGCGTTCGCCGCACTGTCGGCACTGGCCCGCGAGCGCGGTGACCTGCGCCTGCTGCTCGGGTGGATGCCCGCGGTCCCCGATGGGCTCGACCTCGCCGCGTTCGGCGACGCCCGCACCGTCATGCCCGGCTGGGGCTTGCGGACCGGCGTGGCCGAGGGCCACGTGCGATCCGTACCGGTGCGCCTGTCGGCCACGCCCGCCCTGGTCAGCGGTCCGCTGCGTCCCGACCTGCTCCTCGTCGGCGCCGCGCCCGACCCGCTCGGGCTCGTGCTCGGCAGCGAGGTGTCGTGGGTGCGGGCGGTGATCGAGGCCGGGGTACCGATCGCGGCGGTGGTGGACGAGGCGCTCCCCCGCGCCGCCGCCGGGGCACCCCTGCCCGACGACCGGACCCACGTGATCGGCGGGGCCCACCTCGGCCCGAACGAGGTGCCGGGTACCGGCGAGCCGACCGACGAGCACCGCGCGATCGGCCGCCACGTCGCGGGGCTGCTTCCCGAGGGCGCCCGCCTGCAGTGGGCGCCCGGCCAGCTCGGCCAGGCCGTCGTCGCCGCCGTCCTCGACCGCGGCCGCCCCGTCCACGTCGACTCGGGCCTGCTCGGCGACGGCGTGGTGGACCTCGACGAGGCCGGCCTGCTCGCCTCGGACGCCGTCGCCACCTACCTCGTGGGCAGCCGCCGGCTCTACGACTGGGCCGACGAGCGCGGCCGGGCCGGGCGCCCGGTGGTGCACGGCGTCGAGCACACCCACGACCCGGCGCGCCTGGCCGCCGACCCTCCCCTCGTCGCCGTGAACACCGCGGTGGAGGTGGACCTCGACGGGCAGGTGAACGTGGAGGGCACCGCCCGGGCGGTCGTCGGGGGCATCGGCGGGCACCCGGACTACGCCGCGGCCGCGACCCGCTCGCGCCGCGGCCTGTCGGTGGTCGCGCTCGCCAGCACCCACCGGGGCGTGCCCACCCTCGTCGAACGGCTCTCCCGGCCGGTGACGACGGCGAGCCACGACGTCGACGTGGTCATCACCGAGCACGGCGTCGCCGACCTGCGCGGCCGCGACCGTCCCGAGCGTCGGGCGGCGCTGCGCGCGGTGTGGGAGCCGGGCGCGTGACGGCCTGGTGACATCCGGGGCTCGAGCAGGGACTCCGGAGTCCGACGCCGGGTAGCGTGGTTGATCCACCGACCTTCCCGGAGGACCTCATGGCCGACCGCGCGCTGACCAGTGTTCCGACCGGTACGGCGGCCGAGGTGGCCAGGGCGGACACCGCCCCCGCGCTGCCGCCGGAGCGGCACGGGGCGCCGGAGACGGCGCCGGATCTGCTCGCGGCGCTCGACGCCGGCGACGACGAGGCGGTCCGGGCCTGGGTCGCCGCCCACACCCCGGAGGCGGAGAGCCTGCTGCTCTACGGCCTGTTCGTGGGAGCCGGCCTCGTCGGCCTGCTCGAGTGGCCCGCGGTGCTGCTCTCCTGCCTGGGCCAGTTCGTGGTCGACCGCCGCTTCGGCGGGGTGGAAAACCTGGCCGCCCAGCTGCGCACCCGGGTCGACGCGCTGACCGCCTGAGCCGCGCTGACCGCCTGAGCCGCCCGGAACGCCGTCAGGACCGGACCAGCCGGGCGATCGCCGCCGAGGCCTCGGCAACCTTCTCCTTGGCCTGCTCGTCGCCCGCCTTCGCGGCGTCGACCACGCACGTGCCCATGTGCTCCTCCAGCAGCGACAGCGCCAGCGTCTGCAGCGCGCCGTTCACGGCAGAGACCTGCGTGAGCACGTCGATGCAGTACTTGTCGTCCTCGATCATCCGTGCGATCCCGCGGACCTGACCCTCGACGCGCTTGAGTCGCCGCAGGTGCGCCTCCTTGTGCGGGGAGTAGCCGTGCGGCGGGGCAGGGGCCTCGTCCGGTGTCTCGCTCACGGTGCCATCATACCCAGGTGGGGTATCCCTCCGGACGTTGACGGCAGTACCCCCTCGGGGTATTCCTGGTGCCGTTCACCGGAGGGAGCGAGATGACGACGGCCGAGGCACCCGCCGAGGGGCGCAGCACCACCGAGCTGGCGATCACCGGGATGACCTGTGCCTCGTGCGCGATGCGCATCGAGCGCAAGCTCAACCGGCTCGACGGCGTGACCGCGACCGTCAACTACGCGACGGCCCACGCCCAGGTCTCGCACCCCGGCTCGGTGGGCCTCGGCGAGCTCGTCGGCACGGTCGAGCACCTCGGCTACGGCGCGGCCCGCCCGGAGACCGACGGCGGGGCCGACGACGAGGACGCCGAGGTCCTGCGCACCCGGCTGCTCGTCAGCCTGGTGCTGACGCTGCCCGTCGTCGCCCTCGCCATGGTCCCGGCGTGGCAGTTCCCCGCCTGGCAGTGGGTCTCCCTGGCGCTCGCGGCACCGGTGGTGCTGATCGGTGGGGCGCGGTTCCACCGGGCGGCGGCGGTGAACCTGCGTCACGGCGCCGCGACGATGGACACGCTGATCTCGCTCGGCACGCTCGCCGCGCTCGCGTGGTCGGTCTGGGCGCTGGTGTTCGGCGACGCCGGGATGATCGGCATGCGCCACGCGTTCACCTTCGCGCCGACGTCGGGCGACGCCATCTACCTCGAGACGGCCGCCGCGGTGACGACGTTCGTGCTGGCCGGCCGCTACGCCGAGGCCCGGGCCAAGCGCCGCGCGGGGGCCGCCCTGCGGGCGCTGCTCGACCTCGGCGCGAAGGACGTGGCGGTGCTGCGCGACCTGCCCTCGGGGGACACCGTCGAGCACCGGATCCCGGTCGAGCAGCTCGCCGTCGGGGACAGGTTCGTGGTGCGGCCCGGCGAGCGGGTGGCGACCGACGGCGTCGTCGTCGACGGGGTCGGCGCGCTGGACGCCAGCACCGTGACCGGTGAGTCGGTGCCGGTGGAGGTCGCGCCTGGCGACGAGGTCGTGGGGGCGACGGTGGCCGTCGGGTCGCGCCTGGTGGTGCGGGCGACGCGGGTCGGCGCCGACACCCAGCTCGCGCGGATCGCCCGACGGGTCGCCGAGGCGCAGAACGGCAAGGCAGCGGTCCAGCGGCTCGCGGACCGGGTGTCGGCGGTGTTCGTGCCGATCGTCGTGGTGATCGCGGCCGCGACCTTCGCCGGCTGGCTCCTCCTCGGTGGCGGGCTGACGGCCGCGTTCACCGCCGCCGTCGCCGTGCTGGTCATCGCGTGCCCGTGCGCGCTCGGGCTCGCGACCCCGACCGCGCTCATGGTCGGCACCGGTCGCGGCGCCCAGCTGGGGATCCTGCTGCGCGGCCCCGAGGTCCTGGAGTCCACCCGCCGGGTCGACACCGTCGTCCTCGACAAGACCGGCACCCTGACGACCGGGGTGATGGGCCTGGCGGACCCCGACGCCCTCGACGCGACGGCGCTGCGATGGGCCGGGGCGGTCGAGGACGGCTCCACCCACCCGATCGCGCGGGCGATCACCGAGGCCGCCCGGGGTGTCGGTCCGCTGCCCGCGGTGTCCGGCGCGCGCACCGTGGACGGACTCGGCGTGACCGGGACGGTGCACGACGGCGTCTCGGCCCACGACGTCGTCGTCGGCAGGCCCGCGCTCCTCGCCGAGCACGGGATGCGGGTCCCGGCGGCGCTGTCGGCGCGGGTCGAGGAGGCCCGCGCGGGCGGGGCGACGGCGGTCCTCGTCGGGTGGGGCGGCGAGGCCCGCGAGGTCCTCGCGGTGAGCGACACGGTGCGCGAGTCCGCCGCGGGCGCCGTCGCGTCGCTGCGTGCCCTCGGGGTGCGGCCCGTCCTGCTCACCGGCGACCACGAGACCGCCGCCCGCGCGGTGGCGGCCCGGGCCGGGATCGACGAGGTGCACGCGGGGGTGCTGCCCGAGCAGAAGGCGGACGCCGTCGCGGCGCTGCAGGCGGACGGGCACGTGGTCGCGATGGTCGGCGACGGGGTGAACGACGCCGCGGCGCTCGCCCGCGCGGACCTCGGGCTCGCGATGGGCGCGGGCACCGACGCCGCGATCGAGGCGGGCGACGTGACGCTCGTCCGTGAGGACCTCGGCGCCGTCCCGGACGCGCTGCGACTGGCCCGGCGCACCCTCGCGACGATCAAGAGCAACCTGTTCTGGGCGTTCGCCTACAACGTCGCCGCGATCCCGCTCGCCGCGTCCGGCCTGCTCAACCCGATGGTCGCGGGCGCGGCGATGGCGTTCTCGAGCGTCTTCGTCGTCGCCAACAGCCTGCGGCTGCGCCGGTTCGCGCCGCAGGCCCGGGGGTGAGCGCCACGCTCGGCCTCGCGGTGGTCGCCGGAGCGGCCCTCGTCGGGGTCGGGCTGGTCGTGGCGGTGTCCTGGCTGGTGCGGGCGCAGCGGCGGCCGTTGCGCGCGTGGCCGCACGCGGGCGGGCTTCCCCCGGTCGAGCACGCCGTCTCGCGGTTCCACGTCCGGTGGTCGACGATCGCGCTGGTCTTCCTCGCCTTCGACATGGAGATGATCTTCATGTACCCGTGGACGCTGGTCCTCGCCCGCAGCGGCACGGGCGCCGCGGTCGAGATGTTCGCGTTCCTCGGGGTGCTGCTCGTGGGCGTCCTCTACGCGTGGCGGGAGGGGGCGTTCCGGTGGTCGTGAGCCTCGCGCTGCGCCTCGCCGCCCGCCGTCCGCACGTCCTCACGATCGCCCCGGCCCCCGTCACCGACGACCTGCTCGCGGTCCGGCTCGCCGCCGAGGCCGAGCTCGCCCGACGCCGCTGGCCCGCCGCCGACTCTCCCGCGGACGCCGACGTGGTCCTGGTCGCCGGTGGGCTCGGGCGCCGCATGACGGCGGTGGTCCGGGCGGTGTGGGCGACGGTGCCCGCGCCGCGGGTGCTCGTGACGGTGGGCGCGGCCGCGGAGCTCGCCGAGGCCCTGGACAGGGCGCAGGAGCGGCTGGCGCGCGGGGGCGACCCCGATGTCAGCGATGCGGCACCGCTGACCCCCAGCGTCAGCGATGCGGCACCGCTGACGTTGGACGTCCGCAACTCCACATCCTCGATCGGGGAATCCCCTGCGCCCGAGCCCGTGATGGCGGGGTTGGCCGACTCGGACCGCGACGGGCTCGCTCTCGACGCGCTGCACGTCGTGCTCGGGCCGGTCCTCCCCGACTGGCCGGCGGGACTGGTCGTGCACGCCGCCCTCGCCGGCGACCTCGTCACCGACGCGCGCGCCGAGGTCCTCGACGTCCCCGGTCCCCGCGACCGCCCCGGCGGCAGGCACGGCCCGCTGGGACCCGACCGCACCCGGCTCGACGCCCTCGTCCGCGTGCTCGGCCTCGCGGGCGCCGACCGCGCCGCCGCCCGGGCCCGCACCCTGCGCGACGGCGACCCCGCGCCCGGCGAGACGGCGGCCTTCGGTCAGCGGCTCGCCCGCTCGCGCACCCTCGCCTGGACCCTGCGCGGCATCGCGCTCGCGGCCACCGACCACGTCCCGGTCCCGGAGTCGACGGTCGAGGCGCGGGTCCGGGCGCTCGCCGCGGGCCTGGGCGGCAGCCTCGCCCCGCCGGTGCGCCCGGCCGCGCACCGCGCCGTCGCCGCCCTCGTCGGCCTCGAGCTCGGGGCCGCGCGGCTGGCGCTGGCCGCAATGGACCCCGACACCGCGCTCGGGGCCGGTCCGGTCGAGCCCTTCCGGCCCGCGACGGCGGGCCACGACCATCATCACGGCCACGAGCACCATGGCTGACCTCCCGACCCTGCTGCTGCTCCTGCTCGCCCCCGCGCTGGTCGTCGTCGCGGGTCTGGCGGCCGCCGGAGGGGCGGTGACGAGCGGCGACCGCGCCGGAGCACCCGTCGTCGAGACCCTCCGGCTGCTCACGAAGCAGCGCAGGCGCACGCCCGACGACGATCCGCTGCTCGCCCGGGTCGGCCTCACCGTCCTCCCGGTCGCGGCGGTCCTCGCCCTCGCCGTCGTCCCCCTCGGCCTGCCGGGCACCAGCGCGCCGGTGGACCTCGACGTCGGGGTCGTCTGGTTCAACGCCATGGAGGTCCTGGCCTGGTTCGCGGTGTGGACGGCGGGCTGGGGGCCGAATGCGGCGACGTCGCTCGCCGGCGGCTACCGCGTGCTCCCGCTGGGCCTGGCCTACGAGCTGCCGCACATGTTCGCGATCATCACGCCGGCCGTCGCGGCGGGCTCGCTCGACCCGGCGAGGATCGCCGACGCCCAGCACGGACTCTGGTACGCCGTGTGGATGCCGGCGGCGTTCGTGCTCTACCTGGTCTCCACCGCGGCGATGGCGTTCTGGGGCCCGTTCGCGGCGCCGTTGGGGCGCGACCTCGCGGGCGGCGCCGCCGCGGAGCACGCCGGCCTGGACCGCCTCCTGCTGCACGCGGGCCGGTGGATGCTGCTCGTCGCGGCGGCGGCGATGGCGGTGCCGCTGTTCCTCGGCGGGGGCGCGCCACCGCCGATCACGGGGCCGGACGCGTTCGGCGGGCCCGCGTGGCTGTGGGTCGCGATCAAACTGCTCGTCGTCCTGGCGCTGCTGCTCGGGCTGCGCCGGGTCGTGCCGGTGCTGCGGATGGAGCGGTTCGCGACGCTCGCGTGGGTGGTGCTGATCCCGCTGGCCGTCGCGCAGGCGCTGGTCGTCACCGTGGTGGTGCTCGGATGACGCTGCTGGTGCTGTGCGCGGCGCTGGGCCTCGTCGCGGTCGTGACCGGGATCGGGGTGTTCGTCGTCGACTCGATGGCCCGGGCGACGTTCCTGCTGCTCGCCTCGTTCGTCGCGGTGGCGGTGCTGCTGCTGGCGTTCGGGCTGACCTATCTCGGGATCGTCGTGGTGCTCATGATGACGATCGAGATGATGATCATGGTGGTCTTCATGGTCATGCTGATGATGAACCCGGCGGGCCTGGAGCCGATGACCATGGTCCACAACCGCTGGGGGTCCCGCCTGATCGCGCTCGGGGTGTTCGCGGGCCTCGCGGCCGGTGCGCTGCTCGTGCCCTGGCCGATCAGCCCGCCCCCCGCCGCGGCCGGGGACCCGACGACGGCGCTCGGCGTCGACCTCATGGGCCCGCAGATGCTGACGATGACGGTGCTCGGGCTGGCGCTGCTGGCGACGATCGTCGGGACCGTCGCGCTGTCGGTCTCGCGAGGGGGCGGCCGATGACCGAGCTGACCCTGCGGGTGGTGCTGGTGGTGGCCGCCGCCCTGGTCGCGACCGGCGTGTACGGCGCGCTCTCCCAGCAGTCGATCGTGATGATCATGATGGGGCTCGAGCTCGTGGTGAACGGGCTGATCCTCGCGGCCGGGGGAATCTGGTCCGCGGGCGGTCATCCGGGCAACGCCTCGGTGCTCGTGGTCGTCCTGGTGACCGTGATGGCCGTGGAGATGGCGATGGGGTTCGCGGTGGCGCTCGCCCTCTATCGCGCCCGCCGCGTCGATCTCACCGACGACGCCGCGGAGCTGGCGCGGTGAGGGGGCACGGATGACCCTCCTCCTGGCCCTGCTGCTCACCCTGCCCCTGTGCGCCGGGCTCGCCCTCGTCACCGGGTTCCCCCGGGCGCTCGGGGCGCGGGTGGTCGCCGGCGGGCTGGTGGCCGCCGTGGTCACCGCGGTGCTCGCGGGCCAGCTCGCGGTGGCCGTGCTCCGCGCTCCCGTGGCCCCGACGCTCGTCGTCCCGCTGCTCGGCCGGGTCACCTTCACCTACGCCGTCGACGGCCTCGGCGCGGTGCTCGCCGTGACGGTCGCGGTGATCGGCGCGCTCGTCCTGCTCGCCGCGGCCGCGGAGCCGCAGCTGCGCGAGGGCCGCTTCGTCGGGTCCGTCCTGATCTTCCTGGCGGCGATGCTGGGGACGGTCACCGCCGCGACCCTGCCCGCGCTCCTCGCCCCGTGGGAGGTGATGGGCGCCGCGAGCTGGGTGCTCATCGCCTTCGACCGCCGCGACCGCGCGGTGGGGCCGGCGGCCACCCGCGCCTTCCTGACGACGCGGACCGCCGACGTCGGGCTCTACGTCGCGACCGGCGCCGCCCTCGCGGCAGGCGTCCCCGGCCTGGCGCTGTCCGCGACCGCCACCGCCGGAGAGGGCTGGCGCTCGCTGCTCGCGGCGGGGCTGGTGGTGGCCGCGCTCGGCAAGTCGGCGCAGCTGCCGTTCTCGGCGTGGCTCTCGGGCGCGATGGTCGGGCCGAGCCCGGTCTCGGCGCTGCTGCACTCGGCGACGATGGTGGCGGCGGGGGCGGTCCTGCTGATCCGCGTCGCCCCGCTGCTCGCCGCCACCGGGTGGGCGGCCACGCTCGTCGCCTGGGTCGGCGCGCTCACCGCCGTCGTGCTCGGGGTGGTCGCCGCGACCCAGCGCGACCTCAAGCAGCTGCTGGCCGCATCGACGTGCGCGCAGGTCGGGCTGATGGTCCTGGGCGCCGGGGTGGGTGCGACGGCGGGTGCGGCGGGCCTGCTCGTCGCGCACGCCGCGGTCAAGGCGCTGCTCTTCCTCGCGGCGGGCGGGTGGCTCCTGGTGCTGCGCAGCCGGTCGCTCCCGGTGCTGCGCGGGGCGGCCCGGCGCCACCCGGTGGTCGGCGTGACGTTCACCGTCGGCGCGGCCGCGCTGGCCGGCCTGCCGCCGCTGTCGATCTGGTGGACGAAGGACGCGGTGCTGGGCGGGGTGCCGCTGGGTAGCCAGGATCTCTGGGGGCAGGGCCTGCTCACCGTGGCGGGGCTGCTGGCCACCGCGCTGTCCGCCGTGTACGCCACCCGGGCCGTGTGGTTCGTCTGGCGGCCGACCCGGTCGCCGTCGATCCGCCGGGGCAGCGACCGGCCCCGCCGCCACGTCCCGCTCGCGATCACCCTGCCGCTGGTGGTGCTCACGGTGCCCGCGGCCGCCGTCGGCGGGGTCGCCGTCCTCGCCGGGCTGGTCCCCCGGGCCGACGCCGGGGAGCTGGTGACCACCGGCGTCGTCGTGGCGTTCGCGGCCGTGGCGACGTGGGCGCTGCACACCCGCCCGATCCGGTTGCGCTCCCCCGTGCTCCCCCGCCTGGCGTCGGCGGCCCGCGGCTGGCTGGGCCTCGAAGCGGCGACCCGCGCCGTCGTCGTCCGCCCGGTCCTCGGTCTCGCGCACCTGCTCGACCGCGCCGACGGTGCCCTGGGCACCGCCCTCCCGCGGGCGACGGCGACGGTCCCGCGGCTCGCCCGTGTCGTCGAGGAGCGCGGCGAGCGCCCGCTGGCGGCCGCGGTGGCGGCCCTCGCGACCGGGGTCCGGCGCCTCGGCGATCTCGCGCGGCGGCCGCAGACCGGCCAGCAGCACCAGTACTACGCGCAGGGGCTCGTCGCGGTGGGCGCCCTCGCTGCGCTGGTGGCGGTCCTCGTGGTCACGGGGGTGCGCTGATGCTCACCGCGCTGTGGCTCGCGCCCCTGGTCGTGGCGGCGGTGCTCGCCGCGGTCCCGGCCGCGCGCCGGGAGGTCGTGCTCGGCGTCTGGCTGGCCCTCACCGCGGTCGAGGTCGCCGGGGCGGTCGTGGTGTGGGCGGCCGTGCCGCGGGCGGGTGGGTTCACCGACGAGGTCTTCGTGGGATGGATCCCGGCCTTCGGGGTCGGCTACCACCTGGGCGCCGACGGATTCTCGGCGCCGCTGGTCGCGATGACGGCGGCGGTGTTCCTGGCGGTCGCGCTGTACTCGCTGCGGCGTCCGGTCGACGAGGACCCGTCCCGCACCAGGGCGTTCGTGCTGCTGTTCCTCGCGCTCGAGGCGGTCTGCGTCGGGGTGTTCCTCGCCCTGGACCTGGTGCTGTTCTTCGTGTTCTTCGACCTGTCGATCGTGCTGATGTACTTCGTGATCGCCGGGTGGGGATCCGGGGACCGGCTCCGGTCGGCGCTGCAGTTCTTCCTCTACACGTTCCTCGGCTCGCTGGTGATGCTGCTCGGGTTCCTCGTGCTCGCGGTGGCCGCGCGCGACCGCGGCGGCATCACGTTCGACATCCCCGCGCTCGCCGCCCGGGACCCGCTCGCCGGGAGCGGCGCGACCGGGGTGCTGGCCCTCGTCGGGATCGGGGTCGGGCTGGCGATCAAGACCCCCGTCTGGCCGCTGCACACCTGGCTGCCGCCCGCGCACACCGACGCCCCGGCCGCCGGGTCGGCGGTGCTCGCCGCGGTGCTGCTGAAGATGGGCACGTACGGGTTCGTGCGGATCGCGATGCCGCTGCTGCCCGGCCCGTGGCGCTCGGCCGCGATCGTCGTCGTGGTGCTCGGTGTCGTGTCGGTGCTGTGGGG
>NZ_DASXJS010000063.1:0-8656 GCF_036497245.1 Actinomycetospora sp.
GAAGTAGGACCGGAGGACCTGCTTGAGCGGGTCCTTCTTCGCGGCCTTCTTGAAGGTGTAGTCCGTGCCGTACTTCATGTACGGCTCGTGGTACTGCGGCTCCCAGGAGAGTTCCTGGATTTTCTGGTGAGCCTTCGCCAAACTCTGACGGCTCATCTTTCCTCCTCGATCGAGTCCGATGGTGGAGAACCGACCGGTGTCGGTCTCTCCGGTGGCCCGGGTCGATCCGGGCCGGGGTCGTTCCTGACTCTCACCTCCTCGGTGGGCCGGTCCTTCCCGGTCCGATGGGTTCGGCCCGGTGGTCTGGGTGATCCCCCCGGCCGCCCGCCTGCCGCTCGGCGGCGGCGGTGCCGGTCACGGCGACCCGCGCGCGCCAGTCGCGCATCGCGGTCGCGGCGACCTCGCGGACGGCCGCCGTCAGCGCGACCGAGTCCTCCGCGAAGCGCCGGGCGGGGCTGGAGACGGCGATGCTCGCGGCGACCCGGCCGTCGGGGGCGAGGATCGGCGCGCCCACGCAGCAGAAGCCCTCCGCGAACTCCTCGCGGTCGATCGCGACGCCCTCGCGACGGACCCGCGCGAGCTCGCGCGCCAGGCCGGGGGTGGTGGTGATCGTCGTGGCCGTGAAGGCCTGCCGGTCCGTCTGCGCGAGGAGCAGCTCCTCGATCTCCGAGGACGTCGCGACCAGCGCCTTCGTCACGGCCAGCGCGTGGGCCTGGGCGACCGGGATGCGCTCGCGCAGGTCGGGGATGCGGGCGAGGCCCTGGTGGCCGCGGGCGTCGACGATGACCGTCGCGTCGCCGTCCCACCGGGCGAGATAGGACCGCTGCCGGGTCCGCCAGTAGAGCTCGGTGACCGCGTCGGCGAGGCTCTCCGGGAGCTCGTACCGGCTGACCGGGTCGTCCTCGCGACGCAGCGGGCGCAGCGCCTCACGGGCTTCGTCGAGGTCCACGACCTCGGCGACCCCGGGCTCGTCGTCGGCCTCCACGGGGGACCCGTCGGACAGGAGACCGCCCCACGCGTCGCCCCACGGCGGGGCGTCGCTGAGGCGGTAGATGCCGGTGTGGCCCTCGCGGCGGGCGTAACCCTCCTGGCAGAGGGTGTTGAGGAGGTAGCGGGCGGTGGCCGCGCTCTTCCCGAGCTCCACGCCGAGCGCTTCCGCGGTGACCCCGCTCGGGGCGGCACCGAGGAATCGGAGCGCGGCGAGCGCCTCGGCCGCGGTCTTGAGGGAGCGACCGGTACCGGCGTCGCGGGTGCTCGTGCGATCCGTCATGCGCGCCTCCCTCCCGCTCGCCCGTGGTGATCCGGAGTCCCCCGGTCGTCCCGGGTCGGCCCGGTGGCGGTCGGGCCGTTCTGCTTCCGACGCCGAGTGGCCCGGCGAGACGGGTGTCACTGAACGCCCGGCGAACGGTGTGGTCAACATCACCGTTTGCATGTGCAGATACTGCACATCACCGCCGAACTCGGCCGAATGACCGTTCGCCGCAGGTCAGAGGCCTTTCAGGGGCCACGGTGCCCGGTCGTGGGCCCGCCACCGTGTCTCAGAGGGAGACATCCGAGACCAAGATCCGAACGACTCCCGGAGGGAGCCGCCGGGGCTACTCGTGCTCGGGCAGCACCGGCACCGAGACGCCCGGATCCCGCCCGAGCTGGGTCGCCCGGTTGACCGCGGCCGCCCCGAAGCGGGCCCGGACCGCGTCGAGCGTGCGGTCGAGCGCCCGGGGATCGCGCGGCGAGTCGTCCGTCCCGGCGCCGGCCAGTGCGGGCCGGGGCTCCTCGCGCGCGTCGAGGGGCAGCTCGAGCTGCTCGCGGTCGTCGCCGGACAGGTTGGCCAGCGAGAGGCCGATCAGGGTGATCCCGCGGTCGAGAATGCTGGGCATCGCGGCACCGAGCAGCTCGCGGGCGGCCTCGTCGATGGGCGTGGTCTGCGTCGTCGCCGCGCGCAGGGTGTGTGAGCGGGTCACGCGGGTGAAGTCGTCGAACCGCAGGCGCAGCACCACGGTGCGGCACGCACGGTCGCCGTCGCGCAGCCGCCTGCCGAGCCGGTCGACGATCCCGGCCAGGATGGTGTCGAGCTCCTCGGGGGAACGTCTGCCCCGCCCCAGCGCCCGCTGCGAACCGATGGAGCGCCGCCGCACGCCGGGGGTGACCGCGCGCGGGTCGGAGAACGTGGCGAGGGCGTGCAGGTGGCGCCCGGCCGCCCGCCCGATGAGGGAGACCAGGGCGGGCTCCCCGAGGTCGGCCACGTCCGCGACGGTGTGGACGCCCATGACGTGCAGCCGTCCCGCGGTCACCGTGCCCACGCCCCACAGCCGCTCCACCCGCAGCGGGTGCAGGAACTCCCGCTCGCGGTCGGGGTCGACGACGAGCAGGCCGTCGGGCTTGGCCACCCCGCTGGCCACCTTCGCGAGGAACTTGGTGCGCGCCACGCCGACCGTGATCGGCAGGCCGATCTCGGCGAGGACCCGGCCGCGCAGCCGTGCGGCGATGTCCTTCGGGGAGCCGACGAGGCGGGCGAGGCCCCCGACCTCGAGGAACGCCTCGTCGATCGAGACGCCCTCCACGAGCGGCGTGGTGTCCCGGAAGACGGCGAACACGTCCTTGCTCGCCGCCGAGTAGGCCTCCATCCGTGGCGGCACGACGACCGCGCCCGGACACAGCGCGCGGGCCTGGCGGCCGTTCATGGCGGTGCGCACACCCGCCGCCTTGGCCTCGTAGCTGGCGGCCAGCACGACGCCGCCGCCGACGATGACGGGGCGCCCGCGCAGGTCCGGCTCGTCGCGCTGCTCGACCGAGGCGTAGAAGGCGTCGAGGTCGGCGTGCAGGATCGTGGCCGCCGCCGGACCCCCGCCGCTCCGCTCCTCGCCGCGCACCCCGGACACGAACACATGTTCGCATGGATCGGGTCGGTCTCGAACCGCTCGTGAGCGGGCGCCACGGCACCTAGGGTGACCGCCCGTGACCACCCGCCTGCGGGCCACCCGGGACTACGCCCACGACGTGGCCGACTTCGCCGTCGCGCTGGCCGACCCCGCGTTCCACCGCGCCCGGCTCGACGCGGGCGGCGGTGGCGAGGTCGAGCGTCACCGGACCACCGGGACCCCGGACGACGGGACCGTCGAGGTCGTCGTGCGCCAGCCGGTCCCCACCGGCCAGGTGCCGCCCGCGATCGGCCGGCTGCTCACCGGCGGCCTGGTGCTGCGCCGCACCGAGCGGTGGCGGCTCTCGCCGTCGTGCTGCGCAGGGGAGGTCGAGGTCGCGGTTCCGATGGCCCCGGTCCGCGCCGAGGGCACCATGAGTGTGTCCGGGACGTCCGGGTCGGGCTGCAGGCTGGCGGTCGACGTGGACGTCACGGTCACGATCCCGCTGGCGGGTGCACTGATCGAGGGCGTGGTGGCCGACGGGGTCCGCCAGCTCACCCGCGTGGAGCACGACAACATCACCCGCTGGCTCGACAGCCAGGAAGGACGGGAGGCCTGATGCCCGCTCGCCGGACGCGCCTGGGACGCGGCGACCGGATCGTCGTCACCTCGCCCTACGGCAGCCGACTGGGCACCTACGACCTCGAGACCGGGGAGGTCTCGGACGTCGCGCCGTCGTTCCGCGCGACGTTCGTGGCCGAGCTGGACGAGTGGCTCGAGGCGCACGGGATGGACCGGTTCCCCGGATTCCCCGCCGACGACGGGCGGTCGGGGGGCCGCAAGCAGCGCCTCACGGACACGCTCCGCTTCCCCCGCCCTGCGGGGGGAGGCCGCGCGGGCGGGGGCACACGGCCCGGCCCGCCCGCCCGACGCCAGGAGCCGGCCGCCGCCCTCGAGGCGGGCACGCCCACTCCGTCGAACGGCTGGTCTGCCGACAGCGCCGACGGCTTCCGTGCCGACGCCTTCACCGACACCGGACGCCGGTCGACCCACGACGAGACCGAGCGGTACGACGACTTCGACGACGTCGCCCGCCACGGCCCCGACCACGGCCTGCTGCGCGCCGCGTCCCGCGCCCGCGCGGCGGGTCAGCGGCAGCGCGACACGGAGCTGCGGCTGCAGGCCGACGGCAGGCACGCCGTCGCCGACGCGCTGCGCCGCGAGGTCGAGGCGCCCGTCGCGGGCAAGCTCGGACGCAGCGGCCGCTGGCACATGCTGCACGGGGTCGACCTGACCGTCGGGGGCGAGACGGTGACCATCGACCACCTCGTCATCGGCCCGCCCGGGGTGTTCGTCGTCGAGGTCCGCCACCAGCCCGGGGCGAAGGTGCACGCCTCCGCCACCGGCATCGACGTCGACGGCGCGCACGTCGACCTGGCCCGGATCCGCACGCTCGCCGAGGAGGTGCACGACCGCCTCGCCGAGGCCATCGCGATCGCCGCGGGGTTCGACGAGGTGCTCGACCCGCCCCCGGTGCTGCCGGTCATCGCCGTCGTCGGGGCCACGATCGTGAACCAGACCCGCCCGCGCGGCGTCATCATGGCCCGGGCGGGCGACCTCGCCCGAGCCCTGCGCAGCCGCGGCGACCGGCTCTCCGCGGCCGCCGTCGAGGAGACCTACGCCGTGGCACGCCGCGCCGACACGTGGACCTCGTGACGGGTCTTCCGACCCGGACCGACCGCCGTGCCCGCGGCGCCGTGATGGCCCTGTTCGCGGTCAACGGCGCCACCTACAACTCGCTCGTCCCCCGGTTCCCGGGCCTGCGCGACGGGCTCGAGCTCTCGAACACCGAGCTCGGCACCGCGATCGCCGCGTTCCCGGGCGCGGCCCTGATCGTCGGTGTGCTCGCCGGGCCGCTGATCGCCCGGTTCGGCAGCGGACGGGTCGCGGCCGGGGTGTCGCTCGGCGGGGCGGCGCTGCTCCCCCTGGTGGCGCTGGCGCCGTCGTGGTGGGCGCTGGCCGGGGCGCTGTTCGTCCTCGGCATCTCCGACGCCTGGACCGACGCCGCGATGAACGCCCACGGGCTCGTCGTGCAGGAGCGCTACGGCCGCTCGATCATCAACGGGCTGCACGCCACGTGGAGCGTCGCCGCGGTCGGCGCGGGCCTCGTCGGAGCGGGCGCGGCGGGCCTGGGGATCCCGGTCACGGTGCACCTGGCCGTCGTCGGGGTGGTGCTGGTCGTGACGTCGGCGGTGGCCTGGCGTGCGGTGCTGCCCCCGGAGCACCACACCACCCCCACCGGACGTCCCGCCGGCGCCGGCCTCCGTGGCGTGATGACCTCCTGGCGGACGGTCGCGCCGCTGCTCGCCGTCGCAGGCCTGATGGTCTGCTCGGGCGCGGTGGAGGACTCCTCGGCCTCCTGGGGCGCGGTCTACCTGCGCGACGACCTCGGCGCGGGCGCGTTCGTCGCGGGCCTGCCGTTCGTGGCGTTCCAGGTGACGATGACCGTGGGGCGGGTCGCCGGGGACCGCGTCGTGGACCGGTTCGGCGCGGTGCGGGTGGCGCGCACCGGGGCGCTGGTCGCGGCGGCGGCGCTGCTCGCGGCGCTGCTGCTGGCCCACCCGGTGGCGGCCGTGGCGGGCTGGGCGCTGGCCGGGCTGGGGGTGGCGACGCTCTTCCCGCTCGCGTTCGCGGCCGCGGGCACGGTCCCCGGGGTGCGGGCCGGTGACGGGATCGCCGTCGTCGGGTTCCTCGCGCGGCTGGGGTTCCTCGTGACGCCGCCCGTCATCGGGTCGATCGCCGACACCTCGTCGGTGGGCACCGGGCTGCTCCTCGTGCCGGTGGCCGCGCTGGGCGCGGCGGCGCTGGCGGGGGCCTTGCGGTCCCGGCCGGCCGGTTCCGCGGCACGAGGGGAACCCTCGGGCGCCTAGAGCGGCCGCATCCTCCCCTCGCCCCGCGCGGGAGACTGACGGGCATGACCCCCGAGGAGGCCGCGACCGCGCTCACCACCGTGCCGGGCGCCCTCGACGACACCGTGGCGGAGCTGCCCGGCGCTCCCGGGCTGGTCGCCTGGTGGGCCGCCCCGGAGGTGCTCCCCGCGCTCGGCGGCGCTGCGCACCCCGGGAGCGGCCTCCGGCTGCTCGACCTCGGCGCGGCGACGATGCTGCGCAACCGCGTCCGTCGTCAGGACCTCTACCGCACCGGGGTCTCCCGGCTGCGCCGCGTCGTGGCCGGCCTGCTGCTCGACGACCTCGGCCTCGCCCCGACGTGGGCCGCGGACGTCATCCTGCCCAAGGCCGACGAGTCCCGGCTGACGCCGTGGATGGCGGAGCGGCTGCTGCTGACCTGGGTCGCCGACGACGACCGTGCGGCGCTGCTCCCGGCCGTGGCACGCCTCGTCGGGCCGACGGGTCTCGACGGCGAGGCCGCGGCCCAGGCGGAGTCCCGCTTCACCGCGGCGGCCGGGGAGAAGACGCCGCGCGAGGTCGGGGTGCCGTTCCAGCGGCCCTGAGCGCACCGAGGATGCGGAGTTGCTGACATCTGACGTCAGCGATGCCGCATCGCTGACATGACGACCCCCTGACGGACCTACGCGTGACGGACACAGCGGCGCGCCGCGGGCCGGGCCTCCAGACGCTCGCCGGGGATCGACCGCCCGCACACCTCGCAGATGCCGTAGGTGCCCGCCGCGAGCCGCTCCAGAGCGGCGTCGGTCTCCGTGAGGTCCGCCCGCGCCCGGTCGAGCAGGGCCTGCGCCTGGGCGCGGTCGTAGGCGATCGTCTGGCCCTCGGGGTCGTGCTCGTCGTCGCCGGAGCTCGCGGACGCGGTCTCGACGATGCTCGCCACCTGGGCCTCGAGGGCGGCGATCCGGGCCCGCGTCGCGGCCCGCTCGGCGGCGAGATCCTCCGCCGCGCTCACCTCAGCGCACCGTGGCGAGGGCGCCCGGCACCAGTTCGATCACCACCGGGGTGTCCGCGGGCAGGGTGATCACCTCGCCGTCGAGCTGAAGCGGGAGCACGTCGATCGTGCGGAAGCGCAGGCGCCGGGCGCTCGGTTGCCAGCCCAGCCCCCGCCATGCGGCCCGGATCCCCGTGAGCAGCAGCCGGAAACGCCCCCGGTGGGGGATGGAGACGATCTCGAAGCGGCCGTCCGCCGGGTCGCCCGCGTCGGAGAGCCGCACGTACTTCGCCATCTCGGAGAGGTTGGCCATGATCAGGCTGTCGTAGCAGTGCGTGCCGAGGAACTCGCCGACACCGACGCCCTGGTCGGGCTGCCCCTCGAAAGCCTCGAGCTCGATCTCGAACGGCCGGAACCGCAGGAACTCCCGGCCCGTGGTCACGATCTCGCGCAGCGAGCCCTTGCCGCTGCGCTCGATCGAGAGCGCGACGACGGGGGTGATGCCCAGGCCGATGTAGGAGTGCGCGTAGCGCGGCGGGTTCGGCCCGACGGTCAGCCGCAGCACGTCGAGGTTCTCGACGACGCCCTCGGCGATCGCCTCGGCGAGGGGCTGCCGCCGGGTCATGCGACGGTGGTCGTTGGCGTTGCCCGCCGAGGTGACCGCGACGACGGTGCCGGTGCGCAGCCCGTCGCCCGCGGCCATCGCCCCGTCGACGACCTCGTTGTAGCCGCCGTCGCCGGAGACCGACACCACGAGCGGACGGTAGGTCCGCGCCGCGCTCTCCGCGATCCGCCGGGCGTGCCCGGCGTACTCCGTCGGCACGAGCGCGACGTCGAGCGACGGGGCGAGCTCGCGCAGATCGCGGGCGAGGGTGTGCGCCTTGCCCTCGCCGCCGCCCGAGCTGTTCGGGTTGTAGACGAGCAGCACGCTCTCGTAGGGCCGGGGACCCGGCGGTGCGGGCTCGGCGGAGGCGGCGCTCACGAACCGGACCTTACCGGCACGCTCAGACCGGGGAGACGACCTCGCGCACCGCTGCGTCGACCACCGCGGTCCACGGGGTCACTGGGCGGCCGAGGATGCGGGCGAGGTCGTCGCCGGGTGCGGCGAGGAGCCCGGCCGCGGCACCGCGGTCGGAGTCGGCGAGCACCGGAGCGAAGCCGCTCGGGAGCCCCGCGGCCACCAGCGCCTCGGTGAAGCCCGCCACGGTCAGGTCGGTGTAGGTGACCTCACGGCCCGACGCGCGCGTGATCTCGGCCGCCAGCTCGGCGCGGGTGAAGCCCGGGCCGCCCAGCTCGAGGACGTCGCCCGCGGACGCACCGCCGGTCAGCGCGACGACGGCGGCCTCGGCGAAGTCGGCGCGTGTGGCGGCGTCGAACCGGCCGTCGCCGGAGGCGCCGACCATCCCGTGCTCGAGCTCCGCCGCCAGGTTCGCCGTGAAGTTCTCGACGTACCAGCCGTTGCGCAGCAGCACGTGCGGCACGCCCACCTCCGCGAGGATGCGCTCGGTCGCTGCGTGGTCGGCCGCCAGGATCATGTCCGAGGTCTGCGCGTGCAGGATGCTCGTGTAGGCGACCAGCTCGACGCGGGCCGCGGCCAGCGCCTCGGCCACGGCCCGGTGCTGCTCGACCCGTGCCGCCTCGAGGCCCGACACGAACAGCACCCGCGTGGCGCCCGCGAAGGCCGTGGCCAGCGACGCCGGGTCGCCGTAGTCGGCACGGCGCACGTCGACGCCGCGCGCGGCGAGGTCGTCGAGCGCCTCGATCCGACGGCCGGTGGCGCGGACCTGGTCGGCGGGCACGCGCTCGAGCAGCGCCTCGACGGCCAGGCGCCCGAGTGCTCCGGTGGCTCCGGTGACGACGTACACGGTGGATCTCCTCTGCGGACTCACGCTGACGGTCGC
>NZ_DASXJS010000064.1:0-31161 GCF_036497245.1 Actinomycetospora sp.
GCCGCGTGAGGGCGGGGGACATCGTCCTA
Source organism: Actinomycetospora sp. (assembly GCF_036497245.1). Lineage (GTDB taxonomy): Bacteria > Actinomycetota > Actinomycetes > Mycobacteriales > Pseudonocardiaceae > Actinomycetospora. Next base: position 30 of record NZ_DASXJS010000064.1, read on the forward strand.
CCGGATGTCGTAGGTCACCCCGTCGCGGGAGCGGGCGGCTCCGCGGCGATCCGGTCGACGACGGGCTGCAGGTCGCTCGCGAGCACCGCGGTGAGGAAGACCGCCGCGACCCGGTGCGAGCGGTCGAGCACGATCGTCGACGGCACCGCGTTGCGCGGGTAGCCGGACAGCACGAGCAGGGATCGGCCGGACTGGTCGTAGAGCGACGGGTAGGTCACCCCCCGGCTGCGGACGAAGTCGGCGGCGGCCTGCCGGTCGTCGCGCACGTCGACGCCGAGGAACTGCACGCCCCGGGGCGCCGCGGCCCGGGCGACCTGCTCGAGCGCCGGGGCCTCACCGCGGCACGGCCCGCACCACGAGCCCCAGATGTTGACGACGACGACCTGGCCGCGGAACTGCGCGCTGGAGAGCCGCTGACCCTCGGCGAGCAGCGAGTCCCCCGCGATCGGGGCGAGCGGGCGGCGCTGCGCCTCCGGATAGGCGATCTGCGTCTGCCCGCCCGGCGCGACGAACCGGAACCCGCCGTCGTCGGACGAGCCCGACGAGCACCCCGCGAGCAGGGCCAGCCCGATGACCGCGAGCACGAGCAGCGCCCGCCCCCGGGCTCGCGCCCCTCCCGACCTCATGCCCCGGTCCGCGACGGGTCGGACGTCCCGCTGGGCTCGGCGTACCCGATGTCGACCAGCGACTCGTCGTCGAAGACCAGCGTGGTCACCGACCCGAGCGCGCACTGCCGGTGCGTCGGGTTGTGCCAGAGCCGCTGGCCGGCGAGGAAGCGGCGCAGTGTCCAGATCGGCAGCTGGTGGGACACGCACACCGCCTCGTGGCCCGCGGCCGCCGCCCGCGCCCGGTGCGCCGTGCCCAGCATGCGGTGCGCGATCTCCAGGTAGGGCTCGCCCCACGACGGACGGAACGGGTTGCGCAGCAGCGGCCAGAACTCCGGCCTGCGCAGCGCGCCGTCGCCCACCCCGACGTGGTGCCCCTCGAACGCGTTGGCCGCCTCGATGAGCCGGTCGTCGGTGACGGGCTCGACGCCGAGCTTCTCCGCGATCGGCACCGCGGTCTCCTGCGCGCGCTGCATCGGTGAGACGAGCAGCGCGGTCACGTCCGCCGGACCGAGGTGCTCGGCGACCCGACGGGCCTGCTCCCGGCCGGTCTCGGAGAGCCCGTAGCCGGGCAGGCGGCCGTAGAGGACACCGTCGGGGTTGTGGACCTCGCCGTGGCGGACGAGGTGGACCAGCGTCCGGCCGGGCGCGCCCGCCGACGTCACTGCTCCTCCGGCGGGGTCGCGGCGGCCGCTGCGGCGGCGGCGTGCGGCAGCGCGTCGGCGATGACGGCGAACGCGTCGTCGTCGAGCGCCGCGGACACGAAGCACGACTCGAACACGCTCGGCGGGAAGTAGACGCCGCGGTCGAGCAGGGCGTGGAAGAACGGCGGGAACCGCCAGGTCTGCGCGTCGCGCATGTCCTCGAAGTTCCGGCCCGGCTCGCCGGCGAACCGGATCGAGATCAGCGAGCCCGCCCGCTGGATCGTGTGCTCGACTCCGGCGGCGTCCAGCGAGTCGCCGACCAGCCCGTGCAGCCGGTCCACGGCCGCGTCGAGGGCCGCGTAGACGTCGTCGGTCGCGTGCTGCAGCGTCGTCAGGCCCGCGGCCACCGCGACGGGATTCCCGGCGAGCGTGCCTGCCTGGTAGACCGGGCCCGCCGGGGCGAGGTGGTCCATGATCTCCGCGCGCCCGCCGAACGCCGCAGCGGGCAGCCCGCCGGACATCACCTTGCCGAAGCAGTACAGGTCGCCGGCCACGCCCTCGAGGCCGTACCAGCCGGCGGGCGAGACGCGGAAGCCCGTCATCACCTCGTCGACCACCAGCAGCGCCCCGTGCGCGGCGCACAGGCGCTTCAGCCCGGCGTTGAACCCGTCGTCGGGAGCGACCGCGCCCATGTTCCCGGCCGCGGCCTCGGTGATGACGCAGGCGATCTCGGTGCCGCGCTCGGCGAAGGCGGCGGCGACGGCGTCGAGGTCGTTGTAGGGCAGGACGACGGTGTCGGTGGCCTGCGCGCCGGTGACGCCGGGGGTGGACGGCAGCCCGAAGGTCGCGACGCCGCTGCCCGCCTCGGCGAGCAGCGCGTCGACGTGACCGTGGTAGCAGCCGGCGAACTTCACGACGACGCTGCGGCCGGTGAAGCCACGGGCCAGCCGGATCGCGCTCATCGTCGCCTCGGTGCCCGAGTTGACGAGGCGGACCTGCTCGACCGGCTCGACCCGCCGGACGATCTCCTCGGCGAGCGCGACCTCGCCCTCGGTCGGGGTCCCGAAGCTCAGCCCCCGCGTGGCGGCCTCGCGGACCGCCTCGACGACGGCGGGGTGCGCGTGCCCGAGGATCATCGGTCCCCAGGAGCTGACGAGGTCGACGTAGCGGTTGCCGTCGGCGTCGGTGAGCCACGCGCCCCGCGCCGAGGACATGAACCGCGGGGTGCCGCCGACCGAGCGGAAGGCACGCACCGGGGAGTTGACGCCGCCGGGGACGACCGCCTCGGCACGCGCGAAGAGCTCAGCCGAGCGGGTGACCGGCCCGGCTGCCGTCGGGGGAGCGCTGCTCACGCACGCCATCCTCCCAGGCCGACCGGTGTGACCGTCGTCCGCCGGGGAGCGGGCCGCCCGCTAGGACGAGCGCACCGCCCGCCACCGCGCGACGGCGTCGATCGCACAGACCACCGCCGCGGTGACCAGCACCACGCCACCGGTCACCCAGCCGCCGAGCACCTGGGTGAGCGGTACCGGGGCCACGAGCAGCCCGCCCGTGGCCGGCGAGGTGTCGATCCCGCGCATCAGGCAGACCACCCCGGCGACGAGGAGCAGCACGGCCACCACCGCGGTCACGGCCGCGCGGCGATTCACGAGCCCTCCGCGGGCGACGGGGCGCGGTCGGCGAGCACCCGGCTCAGCGCGGCGTGCAGGCCGTCGGCGTCACGGGCCCAGGCCGCCCGCCGGGTCCCGTCTTCGAGGGTCACGACGACGACGCCGAGGTGGCGGGGCACGGTGGGATGGCCACCGAACGGGCGGGGACCGAGCCGGCCGCTGCCGTCGGCCGGGCGGACGCCGACGATGCCCGCCGTCGGCACCGACTCGTCGCCCTGGACCAACGTGTCGGGGGTGAGCCGGACCGCGAGCAGTCGCCTGCGGGTCCGGACGATCAGCGCGATCGGCAGGAACAGCACCAGGCCGATGACGACCCACGCCCACGGGCTCGCGCCACCGGGTGCGAGCCGGTCGAGGAACAGGCCGCCGACCGCCACGACCGGGCCGATCAGCAGTGGCCACCACGGTGCGCCGGGCTCGGCGAAGCGCACCTCGTCGTTGCCGACCGGGCTCACCTCGCCCGTCACGCGGAGAAGTAGGACCGGGCCGCCGGCACGTGCAGCAGCAGCGCGCCCGCCGCGAACGCGACGAAGTAGACCCCGCCCACCCCGAGGAAGGTCAGCTGGACGAGTCCGGCGACGGCGAGCACGACCCCGATCCCGGTCAGCGCCGCGCGGGCCGGGCGCGATCCGGCGCTCAGGGCCCGCGTCGCCACCAGCGTCCCGGCGCCGACGATCGCGAGCACGATCGCGGTCAGCACGAGTGAGCCCATCCCGGTGTTCGGGTCGACGGTCCCGATGACCAGGGCCACCGCGAACAGCAGGGCCGTGAGGACGAGCAGGACGCCGAGCACCCCCCAGAGCCAGATCGCGGCGGTCACCACCCGGGGGCGGCCCGGCTCCTCGCGGGGCGGGGTCACCTCGCGCACGACGTCGTTCATGCCCGGTCCAACGACGCGGGCACCCGGATGGTCATCGGTCCAACCGGCCGGCCAGCTCGGTGGCCCAGTAGGTGAGCACGATGTCCGCCCCCGCTCGCCGGATGCCGGTGACCGTCTCGAGGATGGTGCGCTCGCGGTCGATCCAGCCCCGCTCGGCGGCGGCGGAGATCATCGCGTACTCCCCCGAGACCTGGTAGGCCGCGACCGGCACGTCGGAGACCTCCGCGACCGAGTGCAGCACGTCGAGGTAGCCCATGGCGGGCTTGACCATCACCATGTCGGCGCCCTCGGCGAGGTCCAGCGTGGTCTCGCGCAGCGCCTCGCGGGCGTTGGACGGATCCTGCTGGTAGGTGCGGCGATCCCCCGTCAGCTGGGAGTCCACCGCCTCGCGGAACGGGCCGTAGAAGGCGCTCGCGTACTTCGCCGAGTAGGCGAGGATCGCGGTGTCGGTGTGCCCGGCGGCGTCGAGGGCCTCGCGGATGCGGCCGACCTGCCCGTCCATCATCCCGCTGGGGGCGACGACGTGGGCGCCCGCCTCGGCCTGCGCGACCGCCATGTCCGCGTAGACCTCGAGGGTCGCGTCGTTGTCCACCGAGCCGTCCGCGGCGAGCACCCCGCAGTGCCCGTGGTCGGTGAACTCGTCGAGGCAGGTGTCCGCCATGACCGGCAGGGCGTCGCCGACCTCCTCGCGGACCTCGCGCAGCCCGACGTTGAGGATGCCGCCGGGGTCGACGGCACCGGAGCCGGTCGCGTCGTGGTGCGCGGGCACGCCGAACAGCATGATCCCGCCGAGCCCCGCGGCGGCGGCCTCGGCGGCCGCCTTGCGCAGCGTCTCGCGGGTGTGCTGCACGACGCCGGGCATCGACGAGATCGGCTTCGGCGCGTCGAGGCCCTCGGCGACGAAGACCGGCAGCACCAGGTGGCGCGGCCGGACATCGGTCTCCGCGACGAGGCGGCGCAGCGCCGGGGTGGTGCGCAGCCGGCGGGGCCGGTCGGTGGGGAACATGGCTACTCCAGAGGTGGCCTTCGGCCTTGTGAGCCGAAGGCACCTAGCGCTTGCGGGCCTTGGTCTTGCGGGGCGGGGGCAGCGCGCCCTCGGACCGCAGCTTGTTCGCGTGCGCGGCCAGCGCCTCGACCAGCGCCGGTACCTCGGCGAGGTCGGGCTTGACGTCCACACGAAGGCCGAACTCGACCGCGGTCTCGGCGGTCTTCGGCCCGATGCACGCCACGATGGTGCGCGCATGCGGCTTGCCTGCGATACCCACGAGGTTGCGGACCGTGGACGACGAGGTGAAGCACACCGCGTCGAAGCCGCCGGTCTTGATCGCCTCGCGGGTCGGCGCGGGCGGCGGCGCCGCACGCACGGTGCGGTACGCGGTGACGTCGTCGATCTCCCAGCCGCGGGCCTGCAGGCCCTCCGCGAGTGTCTCGGTGGCGATGTCGGCGCGCGGCAGCAGGACGCGGTCCACCGGGTCGAGCACGTCGTCGTGCGGCGGGAAGATGTCGAGCAGTCCCTCGGAGGACTGCTCGGTCTGCTCGTCCGGGACCAGCTCGGGGTGCACGCCGAAGGCGCGGATCGCCGAGGCGGTGGCCTCGCCGACGCACGCGATCTTCACGCCGGAGAACGCGCGGGCGTCCAGCCCGAACTCCTGGAACTTCTCCCACACCGCGCGCACGGCGTTCTGCGAGGTGAAGACCACCCACTGGTAGCGCCCGTCGACCAGGCCCTTGACCGCGCGCTCCATCTGCGCGGGCGAGCGCGGCGGCTCGACGGCGATCGTCGGGACCTCCTCGGGGACCGCGCCGTGCACCCGCAGCCGGTCGCTCATCGCGCCCGCCTGGTCCTTGGTGCGCGGCACCAGCACGCGCCATCCGTAGAGCGCCCGGGACTCCCACCAGGAGAGCGCCGCGCGATCCCCCGCGGCGTCCCCGACGGTGATCGTCAGCGCGCCGTCGAGGTCGGTGCCGTCGGTGGCGAGCTTGTCGACGGAGGAGGTGACGGTCCGCTGCTTCGACTCGGTGCCCTGCGAGGTCAGCAGCGCAGGCGTCTCGGGCTTCCAGCCGTTCTCCACGAGCGACGCGGAGGTCGCGGCGAGGTCGGTCGCGGTCGCGGTCAGCACGAGCGGACCGGGAGCGACGGCGAGCGTGGTCCAGTCGAGGCCGTAGCGGACGTCGGCGGCGGTGTGCGCCGAGCCCAGCGCGACCCCGGCGTAGGCCGGGACGGCCGTGCTCGCCGGCATCCCCGGGACGACGTCGAACGGGACCGCCGCCGCCGCGACCGCGCGCACCTCGGTGATCACGGACTCGCGGGTCAGCGGGTCGCCCTCGACGAGCCGGACGACCGACTCGCCGTCGCGCGCCTGCGCGGCCAGGTGCTCGGCGAGCGCCGAGGGATCCTCGGGGAGCGCCTCGGCGACCTCGGCCCCGTCCGCGAACGACCCCTCGAGGTCGGCGAGCGGGGAGACCTCGGCGCCGCCGCCGGGGTGGCGCACGGTGACCGGGCGGGGGGCGTCCGAGAGCAGTGCGACCACGTCGGCCGGCACGCCCGGGTCCGCCACGACGTAGGTCGCGGACGCCAGCGCCTCGCGGGCGCGCACGGTCAGCAGCCCGGGGTCGCCGGGCCCGCTGCCGACGAAGGCGACTCGGCCGGCGGTGGTGGAGGGGGGTGCGGTCATGTCCTGTCTCGTCCCATCGTTTTTCTCTCCTTGCGACGGTGCGGCCGGCGCCTAGGCACCTTCGGCGCCGCGCGGCTGCGCCCCGTCGGCGAGCAGCTCGGCGGCCAGGGACCGCCCGATCTGCTCAGCGTCCTTCGTCTCTCCCATGGCCGAGTTGCGCACCAGCGCCCCCTCGGCCGTCGTGGCGAACGCCCGTAGAGACAACCTCTCCACGATGCGTCCGTCGTCGTCCAGATCCTCGACGATGTCGGCGAGCGCGCCGATCGCTGCGGCGCACGGTGACCCGAGCTCCTTCAACACGGCACGCTCCGCGGTGACCGCTGCGGCCGTCGACTCGTCGTGCAGCGTCGCGGCCAGGAAGCTCTCCAGCTCGGTGTCCGCGACGCGGCACTCCACCGCGAGCGCTCCCTGCCCCGGGGCGGGCAGCATCTGCAGCGGGTCGAGGACCTCGGTGGCCTCGCCCGCCCGACCGATCCGTGCGAGCCCGGCCCGCGCGAGGACGACGCCGTCGACTTCGCCCTCGGTCACCTTCCGGATCCGCGTCTCGACGTTGCCCCGGATCCCGACGACCTCCAGGCCCAGACCCAGCGCGTGCAGCTGCGCGGCGCGCCGGGGTGAGCCGGTGCCGACGACGGCGCCCGGGGGCAGCTGGCCGAGCACCATCTGGTCGCGGGCCACGAGGACGTCGCGGGGGTCGGCGCGCTCCGGGACGGCGGCCAGCACGAGGCCGGCCAGACCCGCCGTCGGGAGGTCCTTGTAGGAGTGGACCGCCACGTCGATGCGCTCGTCGAGGAGCGCGTCGCGCAGCGCCGAGGTGAACACCCCGACGCCGGTCTGGGCGATCGGCGTGTTCGCGGCCTGCGAGCGGTCGCCCGACGTCGAGATCTCGACGATCTCCACGGTGGCGCCCTGGGCGGTGAGGGCGTCGGCGACCGTGCGGGTCTGGGTCTTGGCGAGCAGGCTCGCGCGGGTCCCGATCCGGATCGTGGCCGGCGGGGCCGGGGCGCTCACGAGGTGCCTCCCGGGACGCGCAGGGCCGCCGGTTCCGGGCTCTCGGGGGCGACCCCGTCGAGCACCGGGTTGGCGGCCAGGGCCTGGTCGACCTCATCGCCGCCGAGCCGGGCCGAGTCCGAGGTCGGGACGCCCTCGGCCGTGATCCCCGAGCCGCTCGGGCCGGAGGTGACCGCGGCGGGCGCCTGCGGGTCGAGCTCGAACAGCTCGCGCAGCGCCTCGGCGTAGGTGTCGCCGCCCGGCGACTGGGCGAGCCGCTTCACCTGCACCGTCGGGGTGTGCAGGAGCTTGTCGACGACGCGGCGCACGGTCTTCGCGACCTCGCCGCGCACATCGGACTCCAGCCCCGGCAGGCGGCCGTCGAGGCGCAGCAGTTCGGCGTCGACCACCTCGGCGGCGCGGCGCCGCAGCGCGGTGACGGTCGGGGTGACCTCCGCGGAGCGCTGCGCGGCCAGGTAGCCGCGGACCTCCTCGACGACCAGGGCACGGGTGGCCTCGACGGCCTGGCCCGCGGAGGCCTGATGCAGGCGGGCGCCGAGGGTGGCCAGGTCCACCAGCGTGACCCCGGTGAGCTCGCCGACCTCGGGGTCGACGTCGCGGGGCAGCCCCAGGTCGCAGACGACGAGCGGCCGTCCGGCGTGGTGCGCGGAGGGCGCCGAGCACAGTCCGGCGCGGACCGTCTCCAGCCCCAGGACGGTGCCGACGGCGCCGGTGCACACGACGACGAGGTCGGCCGCCCCCATCTCCGGGGCCAGCGCGTCGAGCGCGACCACGCGGGACGGCGTGCCCTCGGCGGCCACGATCTCGGCGAGCCGCTCGGCGCGCTCGGTGGTGCGGTTGGCCAGGACGATCTCGCCCACCCCGCGCCTGCGCAGCGCCGCCGCGGCGAGCCCGCCCATGGAGCCCGCGCCGACCACGACGGCGCGGCGGCCGGCGAGTTCGCCGCCGAGGGCCTGCTCGGCGTCGTCGAGCGCCTCGGTGACGACGGAGGCGCCCGCGGTGTCGATGCCCGTCTCGGTCTGGGCCCGCTTGCCGACCCGCAGCGCGTGCTGGGCGACCTCGTGCAGCGCGGTGCCGACCGTCCCCAGCTCACGCGCGGTGGAGTACGCCGCCCGCAGCTGGCCGAGGATCTGCGCCTCGCCGACGACCATGGAATCGAGCCCGGCCGCGACGGAGAAGAGGTGCTCGACCGCGGAGCCGGCGTAGTGCACGTAGAGGTGGTCGGTGAGGTCCGACACGTCGGCCTGGGCGTGGCGGGCCAGGACCCGGGACACCTCGGTCAGGCCGCCGTGGAACGTCTCCACGACCGCGTAGATCTCGATACGGTTGCACGTCGAGAGCACCACGGCCTCGGACACGTGCTCCCCGGTGATCAGCTCGTCGAGGACCTTGGCGATGTCCTCGCCGGAGATCGCGACACGCTCCAGCACCGACACCGGCGCCGTGCGGTGCGATACGCCCACGAGCAGCAGACTCATCCGAACACCTTCCCGGTCGCGTCGCTCGGGGCGGGTTCGTTCCCCGTCGCCCCGACGACCAGCCTGTCGTGCCTGCGGGAGACGTGGAACGCGAGGATCTGCATCTCCACCGCCAGGTCGACCTTGCGCACCTCGACGCCGCCCGGCACCGACAGCACGGTCGGCGCGAAGTTGAGGATGCTCTGCACGCCCGCGCCGACCAGCGCGTCGCAGACCTGTTGTGCCGCGGCCGCGGGCGTCGCGACCACCCCGATGGTGACCCCGCGCTCGGCACAGACACGGGGGATCTCGGCCACGTCCAGGACCTCCACCCCCGCGATCGTCGTCCCGACCAGGGCCGGGTCGACGTCGAACAGTGCGGAGACGCCGAAGCCCCGGGCCGCGAACCCGTCGTACCCGGCGAGCGCGTGTCCCAGGTTCCCCACTCCGACGAGCGCCACCGCGTTCGAGCGCGTGAGCCCGAGCACCGTCTCGACCTGGGCGGCGAGCCCGGAGACGTGGTATCCGACGCCCCGCACCCCGGACGAGCCGATGTGCGAGAGGTCCTTGCGCAGCTTCGCGGCGTTGACACCGGCCGCCGCGGCGAGCACGTCGCTGGACACCGTCGGGACGCCCTGCGCGAGCATCTCGCTGAGAACCCGCAGGTAGACGGCGAGCCGCTCGACGGTGGCCTCGGGCACGCGGGCGGCGCCCCGGCGGACCGGGGTGCGCGACGTGTCGGGGACCTCGGGAGATCCACCCGTCACGGGGCGCGGTACACCCCCGTCCACCGTCACGCCGGGAGCCTCCTCGTGCCACTGCTGTCGGTCCGCGTCCAGCCCCGTCGGAGGCGGACACCTGGCCCCGGGCGACGGGCTGCGTCCTGCGCGAGCTTTCCTGGACTGCTTCCAATCGAGGGTACCGCTCGTGAACACAGGCACAAAGTCGCTGGTCACGGCGTCGGTCCGACCGTCTCCGGAGGGGACCGCGACGCCGTCACACGGCCGTGACCCCCACAGTGTGCCAGCCCGTCACCCCGTCCACCGACGGAGGGCACCGCCTCAGAGCAGCAGCGCGTCGAGTCCGACGGCCGCGCCGGCCGGGCCGGGCGTGACCCCGGTCGGCCTGCCGAGCAGGAAGGCCGCCGTCGCGCCGTGCATGGCCGCCACCGGGGCGACCGTCGCCGCGAGGGCCGCCGCGCGTGCGTCGGTGAACTCCCCGGCACGGGCCAGGACCGTGGCCCCCACCGACGCCTCGACGTCGACGGCGACCGAGAGCAGGTCCGTCGGGGCGGCGGCGCGCCCGAGCGTGGCGCGGCGCTCCGTCTCCACCGACAGCGGAGTGCCGGACACGGCGGGCCTGCCGGCGGCGGTGAGCAGCGCGTTCCACGCCGCGGCGTGCTCGGTGTGCTGCGCCCCGGCCCCGGAGAGGAAGGCCGTCACGACGCCGGGCACCTGCCCGAGCCTGCCGTCGCCCGCGGCGACGACGGCCCCGGAGTAGAGGCTCGCGGCGAGCGCGGAGAGCGCGGCGCACAGGGCGACGCCGCGCTGGTCGCCGACGTAGTCCGGGCGCGCCGGGGTGGCGGAGGTACTCGGGACCGGAGTGCTCGACGACGGACCGGCGGGCGCGGTGGGCGCCGAGTCGGAGCAGGCGGCGAGCGCTCCCGCGCCCAGCAGGCCCGCGGCACCCCAGCCGAGGACGAGGCGCCGGGACGGGCGGGACACCGGGCCGGTCACCCGGACCCCTCCTCGGGCGGGGAGGCCTTCGCCGTCGGGAAACGGGTGTCGGGGAAGCCGACCGTCCCGACGGCCGCGGGCAGCGCGGTGAGGTCCGGCGGCGCGACCACGAGGTCGGACCGCCCGGAGGACAGCAGGGAGCTGACCATCAGCAGGCTCGCCTTGCGGGCGGCGGCCGCGGACCCCAGGCGCAGCACCGTGGCCCGCAGCGCGGGCGTGGACAGGCCTGCCGCGTCGGCGACCAGCGTCTGCGCGAGGACGTCCTCGAGGGTGAGCGCCAGCCCGACGACGTCGGCGGGGCTGCGCACCGTCGGCAGGGCCTGGGCGACGACGGAGGCGTACACCGGGTCCGGCCCGGTCTGGGCGCGGCCACCCGCGCCCGTGGTGGCCGAGGCCAGGGTGGAGCGGGCGTCGCCGAGCGCGGTGACCGCCGCGGAGATCAGGTCACGGACGACCGGGTTTGCGCGGTCGCCGCCACCGGCAGGAAGTGCCGCCAGCGACCGGTAGGTCGACTGGGCGAGCACCACGAGCGAGGTCGCCGTCCGCAGCGCGGGGACGTCGGTCCCGCCGGCCTGGGCGCCGAGGCCCGGGACGGTGGACAGCGGAGCCGTCACGCGGACAGCGCCGTCCGGAGCGCGGCGGGCTCGACGCTCCACGACGCGTGCTCCTCACCGTCGACCAGCGTGACGGGGATGCGGTCGCCGAACTCCCCGCGGAGGTCGAGGTCGGCGTCGGCGATGTCGACGCGCTCCCAGCCGACGCCCGCTTCGGCGCAGACCTCCCGGACGACGTGCTCCATCCGGTCGCACGTCGTGCACTGCGCACGGACCAATACGGTCACCCGTACAGGGAGTCCTGCCTCGCTGACTACTTCGGACACGCCAGAACCAGTCCTCTCTCGACGTCCGCCCGATCGGGAGTCTGGCAGACCGACCCGGACCGCCGACGGCGCGGTCGGAACCTCTCACCGCAGGTCAAGTGCATGTCAACGAGCCTGGTGCGGGTGGGTGGCGCTCCGGTGACGAGGGCCTCGGGCCCGCAGTTATGCTCCGTGCCCAGCGTGCTCCCCGACCGCCGCGGACGGGCTCACGCCGCCGGAAGCGAGTGGTCGTCCAGCGAGGGAGAACGTCTTGTCCGCTGTCGTCGGCGTCGGCGTGACGACGGGAGTCGCCACCACGGCGACCGTCCCGGACGCCCCGACCACGACCGACGGAGCGCGATGACGGTCGGAGCCCGCGGGATGCCGGACCCGGAGCGCGAGCGGCGCGACCGGTCCGGCCGGTCCGCTTCCATGACCGACACCCCTCCGCAGCCCCACGACCCCGTGACGGCGGGTCGGGCGGCCCCGGGGTCGCCGACCTCGGAGCGCATGCACCAGGGCCCGCCCGAGCAGGGCTACGGGTCGCCCTACCCGGAGCAGCGCGGTCCGGAGGCCAACCGGCCTCCCGGCCCGTCGACGCCTGCCCCGCGGCCGGTCGACCACCCGTCGCACCCCGACCTGCCGCGCGTGAACGGTCGACACCCGGCCCCGCCCGCACCGCCGCGTCCGGCCGGGCCACCGACGCCTCCGCCGGGACCGCCGCCCGGTCCGCCGCCTCCCGGGCCTCCGCCCGGTGCCGGGCCCCCGCCCGGTGCCGGACCTCCGCCCGCTGCCGGGCCTCCGCCCGCGACGGGCGCGCCGACCGGCCCGGTGCCGGCGCCGGGCGCCGCCCACCCGCCGACCACGCCGATCGAGGCGCCCGACGCCGCGAGCGCGCCCGCCGAGGACGAGCAGACCGAGGTGGACGACTCCGACCTGCAGGGTGCGGGCCTGGAGGAGGCCGACGAGCAGGTCGCCGACGGCTGGGCGCTCGTCAAGGCCACCCAGGACGGCGACGTCGACGCCTTCGGGCGGCTGTTCGACCGCTACCACGACGTCGTCTTCCGGTTCGTCTTCTACCGGCTGGGTGACCGGGGAGTGGCCGAGGACCTCACCCAGGAGACGTTCGTCCGCGCGTTCCGCCGGATCTCGTCGGTCAGCTACCAGGGGCGCGACATCGGTGCGTGGTTCGTCACCATCGCCCGCAACCTGGTACTCGACCACGTCAAGTCGAGCCGCTACCGACTCGAGCAGGCGACGCCGGAGATCACCGACGTCGCGCCCGACTCGCACCGGCCCGGCCCGGAGAGCGAGGTCATCGCCGGCGCGACCCACGAGGAGCTGCTGCGCTGCGTCGCCAAGCTCGGCGAGGACCAGCAGGAATGCATCACCCTACGGTTCCTCCAGGGACTCTCCGTGTCCGAGACCGCCCATATCATGGGGCGGAACGAGGGCGCGGTGAAGGCACTCCAACACCGTGCGGTACGACGTCTCGCTCAACTGCTGCCCGAGGGTTTGCGGTGAGTGACAGGCATGTAGTTCCACCCGTCGGCGTGTATCTCGTAACCACTGGCCCGTCCGGTCGTTTCGACGTACGACGACGACGGTTCGTGCCGGATGGCACGGGCGCACGATGAGGACGGACGACATGCCGAGCGGTAGCGACGAGGCAGACGAGCGGTTCGCCGCTGCCTGGGATGAACGGATGCGCGGACGCGCACCCGGTCGCCGCACGCACCCCGGCGCGTCCGGGGCTCCGTTCGGCGATCATGACCAGTTCGGGGACCGGGAGCTCGACGAGGACCTCCGGGTCGCCGAGCTGCTGGGTCGCGCGGCCCGGTCGACCCCGGGTCCCGACCCCGAGGCCTCCCGGCGGATGCGCGCCAACCTGATGGCCGCCATCGCCGAGGAGTCCCCGCAGGCCCCCGTGACCCGCCGCACCGAGCGCGTGGAGACCTCCCCCGCCGGCCACGGCCGCCGTCGCGCCGAGCGCCGCGGTGCCGCCCGCCCCGGCGACCGTCGCCCCGGTTCGGCCGCCACGGCCGCGGGCCCGGGCCGTGCCGCGCGTCGTGGCACCACCGTGCGCAAGCTGCTCTCCACGACGATGGCCGGGATGGCCTGCGTGCTCGCCCTCGGCGCCATCACGGTGCTGCTCTCGCGGGGCGCGCTGCCCGGCGACATGCTCTACGGGCTCAAGCGCGCCTCGGAGTCCACCGAGATCGGCCTGACGTCCGGCCAGGAGGCCAAGGCCCGCAAGCACCTCGACGTGGCGGCCCTGCGCCTCGACGAGATCGGGCAGCTCGTCCAGCGGGACTCGACCACCGCCGCCGGGCCCCGGCCGACCGCATCCGGTGCCGACGACGCCGACGCTGCGCTCGTCGCGGACAACCTGCACGCCTTCGACGACCAGGCCCGGACCGGCGCGAAGATGCTCCTCCCGCTGGTCAACCAGCCGTCCGGACCACCCTCCGGGCTGCTCTCGGAGTGGGCGGGCAAGCAGCAGCAGACCATCGACGGGTTCTCCCCGTCGCTGCCCGCGGGCGGCAAGGACCAGGCCGCGGCCTCCCAGCGCCTGATGTCGCAGCTGCAGGCACGGGCCACCGCGTTCGAGAAGTCCAGCAGCCCGTGTGGCGGCTCGGATTCCGACGACCTGGGGCCGCTGCCCTCGGCGGCGTGCTCGCGGAGCCAGGACGCGGCCGCGAAGCCTGCCGCACCGGAAATCTCGGCCCCGACGACGAAGACCTCGACGCCGACCACACGCCGCTCGACCTCCGACGAGACGACGAGCACGACCTCCGGGTCGACCTCGTCCGGTTCGAACGACTCGGACTCGGACTCGAACTCGGACAAGCCGCTGGTGCAGCTGCCGCTGCCCGGGCCGACCAGCACGAAGCCGCCGATCCAGGTGCCGGTGCCCGTCCCGGGACTGCCCAAGGTGCAGCTGCCGCCGCTGATCCCGGGGCTGCCCGGCCTCTCGCTCGGCTGAGCGGGGTCCCGGCCACGGCCCGGACCGGCGGGATCGGTCGGCACCACTAAGGTGGTCCGCGGACCAGGACGCGCCCTCCCACCGGGGCGGTTCCGCGGCAGGCGAGGAGGAGTCGGGCGTTGGTAGGACGGCGCGACCGGCGCGACCGACGGGCGGCGGCAGGACGCGAGGCCGCCCGGCGGGCCGGTGAGGCCTCGGCCGCCGCGGCCTCGGCGCACGGCACCGACAGCCCGGTGCTGGACCCGGACGACTCGGCGGTGGGTACCGACGAGCTCGGTCCCGACCCGGTGTTCGACGTGCCCGGATCGGACACCGAGGCCGCGCGGGACGCCGGTGCCGCCGCGGCGGCCGCCGCCGAGACCGTCGGGCCGACCCTCGGATCGGTCCCGCCCGACCTGACCGCGGCCGCCTTCTTCGACGTCGACAACACGATGATGATGGGCGCGTCGATCTTCCACTTCGCCCGTGGCCTCGCCTCGCGGAGCTTCTTCTCCGGGGCGGACCTGCGGGGCTTCGTCTGGCAGCAGGTGAAGT
Organism: Actinomycetospora sp.; assembly: GCF_036497245.1. Classification (GTDB taxonomy): domain Bacteria; phylum Actinomycetota; class Actinomycetes; order Mycobacteriales; family Pseudonocardiaceae; genus Actinomycetospora. Next base: position 15,087 of record NZ_DASXJS010000064.1, read on the forward strand.
TCCGCCTCGGCGGGGAGGGCTCCCCCGAGGACATCCGGGCCCACCGCGAGATGGCGCTCTCGTTCGTCGCCGGCCGCGAGGTGTCCGAGCTCGTCGAGCTCGGCGAGGAGATCTACGACGAGCTGATGGCCGAGCGCATCTGGGAGGGCACCCGCGCACTGGCCCAGATGCACCTCGACGCCGGCCAGCGGGTGTGGCTGGTCACCGCGACGCCGCTCGAGCTCGCCGCGATCATCGCGCGCCGCCTCGGGCTGACGGGGGCGCTCGGGACCGTCGCCGAGCACCACGACGGGGTCTACACCGGGCGCCTCGTCGGCGAACTGCTGCACGGGCCCGCGAAGGCCCACGCCGTCCGCGCGCTCGCGGCCCGGGAGGGACTGGACCTGCGACGCTGCTCGGCGTACTCGGACTCCATCAACGACGCCCCGATGCTCTCGGTCGTGGGCACCGCGGTGGCGGTCAACCCGGACGCCGAGCTGCGTGGACTCGCCCGGCGCAACGCCTGGGAGATCCGCGACTTCCGCTCGGGCCGCAAGGTCGCCCGGATCGGTGTGCCGTCGGTGCTCGGGGCGGGCGCGGTCGCCGGGGCGGTCGCCGCGGGCGCCGCCTACCGCCGCCGGAGCTCGATCTTCTGATCCGGCGGGCGGTCAGCCGAGGAAGGCGTTGCGCCGCCCGGAGAGCAGCCGGTACAGCGTCTGCTGGATGTTCTCCCGCACCTGGTCGGTGAGGTTGAAGACCAGCATCGGGTCGTCGGCGGAGCCGGGCTCGAACTGGTCGGTGCGGATCGGCTCGCCGAACTCGATGTACCACTTGGAGGGCAGCGGAACCATGCCGAGCGGCCCGAGCAGTGGCCACGTGGGCGTGATCGGGAAGTAGGGCACGCCGAGCAGGCGGGCGATCGGTCCGAGGTCACCGATCTTGGGGTAGATCTCCTCGGCGCCCACGATCGAGCACGGGATGATCGGCGCGCCGGTGCTCAGCGCCGCCGAGACGAAGCCGCCCCGCCCGAAGCGCTGCAGCTTGTAGCGGTCGGCGTAGGCCTTGCCGATGCCCTTGAAGCCCTCCGGCCAGACGCCCACGAGCTCCCCCGAACCGAGGAGCTTCTCGGCGTCCGGGTTGCAGGCGAGGGTGTGGCCCGCCTTGCGCGCGACCGCGCCGAACCCGGGCATGCCGAACACCAGGTCGGCGGCCAGCATCCGCAGGTTGCGCGGGGTCGGCAGGTCGTCGTGGGTCGCCACGACGGTCATCAGGGCGTCCAGGGGCAACGTCCCCGAGTGGTTGGCCACGAGCAGCGCCCCGCCGTGCGCGGGCACGTTCTCGACCCCGATCGTCTCGACCCGGAACCAGCGCTCGTAGAGCGGGCGCAGCACCGGGAGGATGACGTTCTCGTTGAGGTCCGGGTCGAAGCCGAACTCGTCGACCGGGTAGCGGCCCGCGAAGCGGCGACGCAGGAAGTCGGCGACCTCGGAGACCGCCGACTCCAGCTCGGTGGGTCCCGACGGCGCCAGGGGACCGGCCTGCGCCGACGCCACCTCGCCGCTCGGCGCGCCCTGCTCGTCCACGATCCCGCCGTCCGCTCCGCTCGTCGGTCCACCCTCGGTCGCCCCACCGGGCGGTCCGGTCATGCCGCGGCGGCGCGGGGTCGGCCGGGGTCGCGGGCGCCCGCCCGGACCGCGCAGCGGGATCACCTCGGCGTCGCCCATGCCGTTCCTCTCGGTCACGTCGGTCACCCTCAGCGCACCGGGGTGAGCGCGGGCGTGGTGCTGGTCTCGAGCTCGGCCGGTTCCCCGTGCTCCGGCGGACCCTGGCCGGGCAGGGCGTGCGCCGCGCGCAGAGCCAGCGACTCGGCGATGTCGACGTAGCGGTCGGTGTCGAGCATCGGGCGCAGCGCCCGGCCGGCCACGAAGTCGTCGAACGCCTGCACCGTCGTCCATCGGGGCTCGAAGCCGAACTCGGTCCGCAGCTTGGTGGTGTCGACCACGCGGCCGTAGTTGAGCAGGCGCATCTGCTCGGGCGAGAAGTCGACGAGGCGGGCGCGACGGGTGATCCGGCCGACCCACGGCACCAGCGGCTCCGGGATCGGCAGCGTGATCCGTCCGGCGCGGCGCACCGCCTGGGAGAGCATGAGCACGCCGTCGGCGCCGACGTTGAACACGCCGGGCAGCTCGTGCCGGGTGGCCCGCTCCAGGACCGCGACCGCGTCCTCCGTGTGCAGCAGCTGGACCCGCGCGTCGTACCCGAGCACCACCGGGACCACCGGCAGCGAGAAGTAGTGCGCGAACGCCGTGTCGGCCCGCGGGCCGATGAAGTTGACGAACCGCAGCGTGGTCACCGGGATGTCCGGGCGGCGCCGCGAGAAGCTGCGCACGTACCCCTCGATCTCGACGGCGTCCTTCGCGTACCCGCCGGGCGGCAGCGCCTTCGGCTCGGTCGTCTCGGTGAACGTCGCCGGGTCCCGCGGGCTTGCGCCGTAGACGCTGGTCGTCGACCGGACGACGAGCCGCCCGACGGTGTCCGACTTCTGGCAGGCCGCGAGCAGCTGCATCGTCCCGATGACGTTCATCTCCATCATCATCGAGCGCCCGCCGGCAGCCGACGGGTGGCCGGACAGCGACGCGTGGACGACCGTGTCGACCTTCGCGGTGCTGATGACCTTGCCGATGAGGGGATTACGGATGTCCACGCGGACGAACTCCGCGCGACCCATCCGCCGTCGCATGTCGCGCGAGGGCGGGGTGGTGTCCACCCCGAGCACACGGTCGATCGCGGGGTCCGCTGCCAGGCGCGCCGCCAGCTCTCCGCCGAGCTGGCCGGCGACTCCGGTGACGAGGACGACGGACGGGGCCATGAGTCTCCCGGGAACACGCGGGCGTACGGACGTCTTGGTGGGACCCGCGGGACCGCCGTCGGCGCCGGCCGGGCTGGTCAGACCCGGCCGAAGCCGGACACGTACCCGTCAGACCCGGCCGGAGCCGGTCACTTACCGAGCTTGCGACGCTGCACGCGGGTCTTACGGAGAAGCTTACGGTGCTTCTTCTTCGACATCCGCTTGCGGCGCTTCTTGATGACCGAGCCCATACGGGTTCCCTTCGCGACGTTCTCGTGGAGAGCACTGGCAGGCCCGGGCGGCCCGAGCAGCAAGCCTCCACCGTACCGGTGACCCGGGCGGAGTCCGCACTCCGCCCGGGCACCGGGTGGTACCGCGCCGGTCACGGACCGGCGCCGTGTGCCGGCCTCAGCCGGCGTCGATGTACGAGCCCCGCAGGTACTCGTGCACCGCCTCCTCGGGCACACGGAAGCTGCGGCCGACGCGGACGGCCGGAAGCTCCCCGTTGTGCACCAGGCGGTACACCGTCATCTTCGAGACTCGCATCGTTGCGGCGACCTCGGCCACGGTCAGGAACTGCACCCGTGACAGGTCGCCGTCGTCCCTCCGCCCAGCGGCGGCATTCTGCGGCATGGTCGACCGCCTTCCGAGCACCCGTCGTGCCGCCGGTCTTCCCCTCCGGCGGTTCGACACGCACGTGCTGATCGGAGAGTAGCGAGACGGATGTGACGGATGAATCGCTCGACCTGATGGTGCGGTGGCCGTAGGCCTCGGCGCGTCAAGCGCACACGCCGCACGTCCGCCCACGACGCGATCACGACGAACGGTCGGCGATCCGGGCGAACGGAACGGCCGGGGACTCACCCGCCGTAGGCCGCGCCCAGTGCCCGCGAGGCGTCGCGGCAGCTCTCGACGGCGTCCGCGAACGCGGCCCGCAGGCCGTGCGCCTCGAGGACCCGCAGCGCGGCCGCGGTGGTGCCTCCCGGCGAGGTCACCGCCTCGCGCAGCAGGCCCGGGTGGGCGGGTCCGTCGGTGTCGTCGGTCAGCAGCCCGCCCGCGCCGTCCACGGTCGCCGACACGAGCTGCGTCGCGACCGGGCGCGGGAGGCCCAGCGCCACACCCGCCTCGATCATCGCCTCGGCGACCAGGAACAGGTAAGCCGGTCCGGAGCCCGAGAGCGCCGTCGCCGCGTCCTGCTGTGCCTCGGGCACGCGCACGGTCGCCCCGACGGCGCCCAGCAGCGTCTCGGCCGTGCCGACCGCGGCGTCGTCGGCGTGGGCGCCGGGCGAGAGCACGCACATCGCCCGCCCGACCAGCATCGGCGTGTTCGGCATGACCCGCACGACCGGCGTGCCCGCCGGCAGCCAGCCCTCCAGGGCCGCCGTCGGGATGCCTGCGGCGAGCGAGACGACGATGCGGTCGCGCCCGGCGGGCACGGCCTCGAGGACGCCCCGCACGTCCTGCGGCTTCACGGCGACGACGAGGACGTCGGCCCGCCCGGCGGCGTCGCCGGCGTCGGTGGCGACGATCCCGAGCCGCGCGACGAGGTCGTCGGCCCGCGGGGTGTCGCGCTCGACCACCAGGAGCGAGGCGGGGTCGTGCCCTGCCGCCACCAGGCCGCCGAGCAGCGCCTCGCCGATCCGTCCGCCTCCGAGCACCGCGACCGTCGTCATGGTGCGCGAGCCTAGGGTCCCGCGCCGACCGCTCACCCGAGCCCTCCACGCATGATCAGGGGCACCTCACGCAGGCCGCCGCGGGCCGCCTCGACACCACCCTCATGATCAGCAGCACACCAGACACCTCGCAGCGCACGCGAACCTGCGTGACGTGCCCTCGTCGAGCGGCCGTGGCCTGGCCCCTCGCCCGACGTCAGGTCCGCGAGCGCGGGATCCGGCTCCCGAGGTGCAGCCGGGCGAACAGCAGCGACTCCGCCAGCGCGTCGAGACGCGCGTTCCGCGACCGGGCGCGTCGCGTCGAGATCTCGACCACGACGGTGCCGCCGTATCCGGTGAGCGCGAGCCGGCGCAGCACGTCCGCGCACGGTTGGGTACCGCGTCCGGGGACGAGGTGCTCGTCGTTCGGGAGGCCGCTGCCGTCGGCGAGGTGCAGGTGGACCAGGCGCTCGCCCATGCGCTCGAGCAGCTCGAACGCGTCGTCGCCCGCGGTCGCGGTGTGGGACAGGTCGAGGGTGTAGTTCCGGGCGCCCGGGACCGTCGGGTCGTGCCCCGGGGTGTAGCTGGACACGGCCATCCGGCCCCGGCGCAGCGGGAACATGTTCTCCATGGCGACCCGGACGCCGTGGGCCCGTTCCAGCTCGTCGATCTGGCGGGGCAGGCGGGTGGCGTAGCGGCGCTGCCAGCGGAACGGCGGGTGCAGCACCACCGTCGGCGCGCCCAGCCCGGCGGCGAGCACGACGCTGCGGCGCAGCCGCTCGGCGGGGTCGGCGCCCCACACGCGCTGGGTGATCGCCAGGCAGGGTGCGTGCACCGCGAGGACCGGCATCCCGGTGCGCTCGGCGTGGCGGGCCACGGTCCGCAGCTGACGCGACTCCGGCTCGTTCCACACCATCAGCTCGACGCCGTCGTAGCCGAGCTCGGCCGCGGCGTCGAAGGCCGCCGACATCGGCTCCGGGAAGACCGACGCCGTCGAGAGCGCGATGGGCACGACCGGCCCGGGATGTGCGGACGGAACGGCGGTCACCCTTCGGCGATCATCGCGCGAGGAGCACGAACGCGGCGGGCGAGACCGTGACGACCAGCCCGACCACGATCGCGAGCACCATCGTCTGCAGGTCGTCCGAGCGCCGCATCGCGCGTACCCCGAACACCAGGCCCCCGGTCGCGGCGGCCGCGAGGACGAGCGCCACCACGGGCAGCGACTGCCACAGGTACGAGAAGCCGATCCAGAGCACCGCGCCGAGCAGCGCTCCCACGACGAGCTGGCCCGCGATGACGGCCCACTCCTTCGCGGTGGGCCGCTCCGCCGGCTCGTCGTAGTCGTCGTCCTCGTACTCGTCGTCGTACTCGTCGTCCAGACGGTCCGAGCCGAGCCCGGCGGGCGCGTCGACGCGGCGGGTCCGCGGACCCGCCGCGTCGGGGCGCGCGAGCGGCGACGCCGCGGTGGCCGGGCCGCCGTCGGGGGACCGCGGCGACGCGGTCGTCGGCGTGGCCTGGGTGGGTGCGGCCGACGGCGTCACCTGGGTGGCCGCCGCGGACGGCGTGACCTGGGTCGGCGCCACCGAGGGGGTCACCTGCGTGGGCGCCGGGGGCGCGGGCGGGACGGGCTGGGCCGTCGTCGTCGGTGTCTCCGGCGCCCGGGCCGGGGGTGGCGCCGCGGGGTTCACGGTCGTCGACGCGGCCGGGGCCCACGCCGGGCCCGGGGGCGGCGGGGCGCTCGCCGGCTGCGGACCGGAGCCCGGAGGCGGACCCGCGGGGCGGGGCACCGCGGGTGGGGGCGGCGGAGGCGGCGCGCCGTAGGGGTTCGGAGCGCTCGGGTAGCCGTACGGCTCGGCGTAGGTGTCCCGGCCGTAGCCGGACGGGGCGCCGTAGGGGTCGGCGCCGTAGGGATCCGGGGCGCCGTACGGGCCGCGGTCGACCTCGCCGTAGCCCCCGGTGTGGGGACCGGTGCCGTACGACGGCGGCCCGTAGGCCTGCGGGTCGTTGGAGCGGTAGCCGTCCGGGGCGTAGCCGTTGGAGCCGTAGCCGCCGTACCCGTAACCGTCCTGGCCGTAGCCGTCGTGGCTGTAGCCGTTGGTCTGGCCGTACCCGTCGTGGCCGTAGCCGTCCTGGCCGTAGCCGTTGGCCTGGCTGTCGGGTCCGTACCCGCCGAACGAGCCACCGCGGTAGGACGAGGAGGACGTCGACGGGCCGCCGTAGGGGTCGCCGTACGTCTCACGACCGCGGTCGGGCCCGGGCGCGCCGTACGGGTCGTCGTATCCGGCGGGCGGGCCGGGGGCGTAGGCGGAGCCGTACGGATCCACGGGCTGGGGCTCCGGGGCCGGCTCCGGGCGCGACGGTGCGCGGGGGTCACCGCCGTAGGCGGCGAGCAGCTCCGCCACGCTGCGCTGGGTGCCCCGATTGCGCGGGCCGTCCGTCGTCATCCGCTCCACCGTGCCGTGGCGGAGGCCGGTCGTCCAGTCGCGGTGGGACGGACGGTGGTATACGTCCCGTCAGCGGCGAACGGACCGCCCTCGAGCGGCACCTGGTCGAGTCGGCCGAGGATGACGCCCTCCCGCAGCGCCCACGGGCAGACCTCCACCTCGTCGAGTCCGAGGGCGTCCATCGCGCCGCGCGCGACGATCGCCCCCGCCACGAGCTGGTGCGCCCGCGACGCGCTGACGCCCTCCAGCTCGGCCAGGTCGACCGAGCTCATCCGGCTGATGAAGGCGACGACCTGGCGCAGTCCCGCGGCCGAGAGGCGGCGCGGGACCCGTGGGCCCGAGCTGCGCGGGGCGGCCCCGGTCAGCCGGGCCAGGGACCGGAACGTCTTCGACGTCACCACGGCGCGGTCCGGGTCGCCGCCGTCGAGGAGCGCGGCAGCGGCCGGGGCGACGCTGTCGTGCACGTACTCGGCGAGAGCGCGGGTCTCCTTGCGCTCCGGCGGGTCGGCGGCGAACCAGTCACGGGTCAGCCGGCCCGCCCCGAGGGGCAGCGAGAGCGCGACGTCGGGATGCTCGTCACGCCCGACCGCCATCTCCAGCGACCCGCCGCCGATGTCGAGCGAGAGCAGGCGACCCGCCGACCACCCGAACCATCGGCGGACCGCGAGGAACGTGAGCGTGGCCTCGTCCGCTCCGGAGAGCACCTGCAGGTCGACGCCGGTCTCGTCACGGACCCGCGCCAGGACGGCGTCGGAGTTCGTGGAGTCGCGCACCGCGGAGGTGGCGAAGGCGAGCAGGTCGTCACAGCCGAGGGCGCGCGCCTCCCGGCGGGCCTCCGCGACCGCGGAGACGAGGGTGTCGGCGCCCTTGCGTGCGAGGACGCCGTCGGTGACGTGCTCGGCGAGGCGCAGCGCGGTCTTCGTGGAGGACTGCGGCGTCGGGTGGGCACCGCGGTGGGCGTCGACCACCAGCAGGTGAACCGTGTTCGACCCCACGTCGAGGACCCCGAGTCTCATCGCTGACCAGCGTAGACGGTCCGCGCGGTCACTCGATCAGGCGTCCAGCTTGTAGCCCAGGCCCCGCACCGTCAGCAGGTGGCGGGGCTGGGAGGGCTCGGGCTCGAGCTTGGCGCGCAGGCGCTTGATGTGGACGTCGAGCGTCTTGGTGTCGCCCACGTAGTCCGCGCCCCACACCCGGTCGATGAGCTGCGCGCGGGTGAGCACCCGCCCGACGTTGCGCATCAGGTACTCGAGGAGGTCGAACTCCTTGAGCGGCAGCGCCACCTCGGCGGGGTCGATCCCCACGCCGCCCTCGACGGTGACCACGTGACGGCCGACGTCCATGCGGACCGGACCCGCCTCGAGCACCTGCCGGTCGCCCGTGGGCGTCGCCGCGGGCTCGGCGCCCTCGTTCTCCTGCCCACGGCGTAGCACCGCACGCACCCGCGCGATCAGCTCGCGGGCCGAGTAGGGCTTGGTGACGTAGTCGTCGGCGCCCAGTTCGAGACCGACCACCTTGTCGATCTCCGCGTCCCGGGCCGTGACCATGATCACCGGGACCGACGAGCGCTGGCGCAGCGCCTTGCACACGTCGGTGCCGCTCATGCCCGGTAGCATCAGGTCGAGCAGGACGATGTCGGCCCCGTGGCGCTCGAAGTCCTCCAGGGCGGCGGCGCCGGTCCCGGCGACGCTCGCCTCGAATCCCTCCTTGCGCAGGAGGTAGGCCAGCGGGTCGGCGAAGGACTCCTCGTCCTCCACGATCAGCACGCGGGTCATGGTCACCTCTGCTCGTCGGGTCCGACGGTCACGGACGTGGGAGTGCGCGGCGGTGGGGAGGCCGGGCGTGCCGCGGCCTCGTCGTCGTCGGCTCCGGCGGCCTGGGACGCCGGACGGTCGGTGGTCTCGGCGGCGGGGCGGTCCGTCGGGCGGGGTCGCTCGACCGGGTGGTCGGTCGGCCCCGGCCGGACCGCCGGGCGCCGGGGGTCGTCGAGGGCGGTGTCTGCCGGGGCGGGGGCGGGTGCGCCCTTCCCGGGGCGCTGCGGCCCGCCGTCGTCGGCGGCCCCGCCCGCGGGAGCGGGTACTCGCAGCGTGAACGTGGAGCCGACGCCCGGTTCGCTCCAGACCCGCACCTCCCCGCCGTGGTTGGCGGCCACGTGCTTGACGATGGCGAGCCCGAGCCCGGTCCCCCCGGTCGCGCGGGAGCGGGCGGGGTCGACGCGGAAGAAGCGCTCGAACACCCGCTCCTGGTGCTCGGGGGCGATGCCGATGCCCCGGTCGGTGACCGAGATCTCGACGGCGCCCCCGCCCCCGGCCCCGCGCACCCGGCGGCGGCGCACCGAGACCGAAGACCCGGTGGGCGAGTAGGCGACGGCGTTCTCGAGCAGGTTCGCGAGGGCGGTGACCAGCAGCGTCGAGCTGCCGGCGACCTCGAGGCCGCTGGGGCCGTCCAGGGCGAGGTCGGTGCCCGCGGTCTCGGCGGAGACGCGTGCGCGCTCCACGGCCTGGCGGACCACGTCGTCGACGGCGACCGGGGCCAGCTCGGGCAGCGGGTCTGCACCCTGCAGTCGGGAGAGCTCGATGAGCTCGGTGACGAGGGCCCCCAGCCGGCGGGACTCGTGGAAGATCTTCGACGCGAAGCGGGTGACCTCCTCCGGGTCGTCGGCGTCGAGCACCGCCTCGGCGAGCACGGCCATCGCGCCCACCGGAGTCTTGAGCTCGTGCCCGACGTTCGCCACGAAGTCCCGCCGGACGGCCTCGAGCCGCACCGCAGCGGAGGTGTCGGAGGCCTCGACGACCACGAAGCCGTCGCCGAGAGGGCCCAGCCGGGCGATCACCGACTGTGGTGATCGACGCGAGGACGTGGCCGGTGACAGGTCGATCTCCGCGGCGCCGCCGCTCGCCGACACCTTCGCGGCGGCCTCGGCGACCCGGTTCTCCGGGCGGGCGTCGACGACCGCGCCGAGCACCTCGGCGCGGGTGTTGGACAGGACCACGTCACCGAACCGGTTGATCACCGCGAGGCCGGTGTGGGAGCGGCGCACGATGCGGGCGAGCAGTTCGGCCACGGTCGGGCCTGCGGCGACGACGGCCGCCTGCTTGCTGCGCGTCTTCCACCGCACGCCTGCGGCGCCGACGACGACACCCACGACCGCCGCGACGACGGCAGCCAGGACGGTCACGTACGCCGGGACGGCCACGATCGCGATGGTAGGGCCGCCACCGGCATTTCCACCCACGTCGAAGGGCCGTTGGTGACCCGTCCAACCCTCGGACGGGTGACTGTTGGCGGCCCGTTCAGGTGGCGTTCACCCCCGCGGTGACTCCGGCGTCAACGGCCCTGGTTGGCCACCGCAGCGATCGCGTCCTGCGCGGCGTCGGGATCCAGGTAGGTCCCACCGGGATCGGTCGGCGTGAGGTCGCCCCCCGACTCGGCGAGGTCGTAGCGGAGCGGGATGCCCGTGGGGATGTTCAGCCCGGCGATCGTGTCGTCGTCGACGCCGTCGAGGTGCTTGACCACCGCGCGCAGCGAGTTGCCGTGGGCAGCGACGAGCACCGTGCGGCCAGCGAGCAGGTCGGGCACCACGGCCTCGCGCCAGTACGGGAGCAGCCGCTCCAGCACGTCCTTGAGGCACTCGGTCCGCGGCATGCCCTCGCCGAGGTCGGCGTAGCGCGGGTCACCGGTCTGGGCGTACTCGTCGTCGGGGTCGATCGGCGGCGGCGGGGTGTCGTACGAGCGGCGCCAGATCTGGAACTGCTCCTCCCCGTACATCTCCATCGTCTGCTTCTTGTCCTTGCCCTGCAGTGCCCCGTAGTGCCGCTCGTTGAGCCGCCAGTCGCGGCGCACCGGAATCCAGTGGCGGTCGCACGTGTCGAGCGCGATCTGGGCGGTGCCGATGGCGCGCCGCAGCAGCGACGTGTGCAGGACGTCCGGCAGCAGGTCGGCCTCGGCGAGCAGCTCGCCACCCCGGCGGGCCTCCTGCTCGCCCTGCTCGGAGAGGGCCACGTCGACCCATCCGGTGAAGAGGTTCTTCGCGTTCCACTCGCTCTGGCCGTGCCGGAGCAGCACCAACGTGCCAACGGTCATGCCGCGGCACCCTGCCAGGTCGGAAACCCTCCCGGGCGACGCGGGCGCGTGAGTTGCGCCGACCCCGGGTAGACGGCCAGCGTCATGCGACACCGGACGCGCCGTACTACGCGTCCCGGGCCGCGACGGACGAATCCCCACCACGAGGAGCAGACGATGAACGACGACGACATCACCACCGGCTCGACCCCCGGCCACGGTCCCGCCGACGGCGGCGCCTCGGGCGCCGGCGGCGACGGTGGCGCGGACGGCGGTGCCGACCACGGCGCCGGGCACGGCCCGGCCGACGGCGGCGCCTCCGGCGGCGGCGCTGACGGCGGTGCCGATGGCGGCGCTGACGGCGGTGCCGATGGCGGCGCCGACGGCGGCGCGGGACACGGGCCGGCCGACGGCGGTGCCTCGGGTCGCGGTGCCGACGGTGGCGCTGACGGCGGTGCCGACGGTGGCGCCGACGGTGGCGCCTGAGCGATTCCGACCGGCCCGCCCTTCACGATCGTCAGGACGGCGAGGGTCCCGGACGCCACGCGTCCGGGAACCTCGTCGCTCCGGCGATCACGGGGCGGGGATCGCTGCGCCGGGCCCGACCCCTTCCCTCCCGAGAACCGGACGATCGCGATGACCACCTCCGAGAGCGGTCCGACCGGCCGCCCCTTCCTCCGCCGCGCCGTGGCGGGCGACCTCGACGGTTTCGCCCGCGAGGCGTGGGGTCGCCACGCCGTGCTGTCCCGGCGGGACGACCTCGCCAAGCATCGGGGTGAGAGTGCCGAGCCGGGGTTCGGCGACCTCTTCTCGCTGGACGCGGTCGACGAACTGCTCGCCCACCGCGGCCTGCGCACTCCGTTCCTGCGCGTCGCGAAGCAGGGCACCGTCGTCGACTCGGGTCAGTTCACCGGGGACGGCGGGGTCGGCGCCGAGGTGGCCGACCAGCTGCGCGACGACCGGGTCGCCGCGCTCTTCGCCGACGGGCACACCGTGGTGCTGCAGGGCCTGCACCGGACATGGGCGCCGGTGACCGAGCTCGCGACCGGGCTGAACACGGACCTCGGCCACCCGGTGCAGGTGAACGCCTACGTCACCCCCGCCTCGTCGACGGGCTTCTCGGCGCACTACGACGTGCACGACGTCTTCGTCCTCCAGATCGCGGGCACCAAGCGCTGGCACGTGCACGCCCCGGTCCACACCGACCCGTTGCGGACCCAGCCCTGGAACGACCGCGCCGCTGCCGTGCGTGCCCGCGCCCAGGACGAGCCCGTGCTCGACGAGGTGCTGCACCCCGGCGACGCGCTGTACCTCCCGCGCGGCTACCTGCACTCGGCCACCGCGCAGGGCGAGGTGTCCGCGCACCTGACGGTCGGCGTCCACGTCGTCACCCGCCACGCCCTGCTGGAGACCCTGCTCGCGGGCCTGGCCGACGACCCGGAACTGCGCTCCTCGCTCCCCCTCGGCGTGGACGTCTCCGACCCCGCCGCGCTGGCCCCGCACCTCGAGGTCGTCGCCCGCCGCGCCGCCGAGTACCTCGCCGACCGCTCCGACGACGACGAGCAGGCCGAACGGGCCGCGCGACGCCTGCGCGGGCGGGTCTGGTCGGGCAACCGACCGGAGTCGCTGCGCCCGCTGCGCCAGGCCGCGGCCGTCCACGCCCTCGGCCCGGCGACCGTGCTGCGCCTGCGCCACGGGCTGCGCCACCGCACGGTCACCGGGCACGACGGCCGGCTGAGCCTCGAGCTGGGCGACCGCACGCTGGAGCTCCCGGCCGAGGCCGCCGTCCCGCTCGAGGCGCTGCTCTCCGGCCGCGAGGTCGTGCTCGGCGAGGTGGCGGAGAACGAGCCCGGCGACGCCGCCGTCGTCGCCCGGCGACTGCTCACCGAGGGCGTCCTCGTGACGCCGGACTCAGCGGGTGGGCCGACAGGTGGCGGTCCGGACGACCGGGCGGGTACGACAGAGCTGTGACGGCCGCGGAGACCCCGACCCAGGACCCTCGCGAGGGGACTGTCCCGTTCCGCTGCTCGGAGGCCGCCCGGGACCGCGACGACCCGTTGTTCGCGTCCGCCCCGCCCGCGCGCCGGTGGCTGCTCGTCGAGCACCCGGGTCCGTGGGGCGCGCAGGCGCTCGGCGGCGCCGGGTTCGCCGAGGAGGTCGTCGCGGCGATCGACGCGTTCTGCCGGTCCCACGAGGCCCGGTTCCAGCTCATCCGGCGCACCGCTGCGCGCGGCGCCCCGACCGAGGCGGGCGGGCGCTTCGCGGTGGTCGACTCCCGTCCGGGCCACGAGTCCGTGCGATGGGGCCGCGTCGACGCGCCCGAGGCGCTCCCGGCCGCCCTCGCCGACCTCGAGGCGGCCACCGAGCCGTCCGACGAGCCGGTCTACCTGGTGTGCGCGCACGGCCGCCACGACGCCTGCTGCGCGATGCGCGGCAGGCCGGTCGCCGCCGAGCTGTCCGCGGGGCACTCCGAGCGCACCTGGGAGACCACCCACACCGGCGGGGACCGCTTCGCCCCCAACGTCGTGCTGCTGCCGCACGGGCTCGTCCTCGGGCGGGTGTCCGCGGCCGACGCCCTCGCGGTGGCGGAGCGCTACGACGCGGGCGAGGTGAACCCCTCGTTGCTGCGCGGCCGGGCCGGGATCGCCCCGCCGGTGCAGGGCGCCCAGCACCACGCGCGGCTGGCGCTCGACGAGCACCGCGTGGACGCGCTGGCCCCCGTGGACGCCCGGCAGGACCCCGAGGACCCGGCGACGTGGACGGTGCGCCTCGCGGCACCCGACGGCGGCGGCGAGATCTCCGTCGTCGTCCGCGAGCGGTGGCTCCCGTCACCGACCCCACTGACCTGCAGCGCGGGCCGGGCGGTGTCGATGCGGACCTACGACCTCGTGACCTGCGACGGTCCCGGGATCGGCACCGTCGCCACCGGGGTCGGCTCGACCCGTCCGTAGCGGCCCGGCACGCGGTCCCACCACTGCATGAGGGTCTGGTGCAGTGGGCGCTCGACCAGCCGGGTCAGGAGCCAGCCGACCAGCACGCCGGCGAGGATCATGAAGAGGGTCTGCAGCGTGGGCCCGACCCCGATCTGCTGCAGGCGACGCATGACGACGTAGCCCACGGTCTGGTGGGCGAGGAACACCCCGTAGGAGATACCGGCCAGCCAGGTGATCGCACGCCGCCCGACCGCCGGGACCCACCGGTCCCAGTCGGGCCCGAGCGCGGCGGCGGTCATCGCGACCACGCCGAGAGCGATGCCCCCGACGGCGATCCAGTCGGTGGCCCACCCGGTGGTCGGGTCGAGGATCGACGACTGCAGGGCGTGCTCGGCGATGGCGACGATCTCGATCGCCACGAAGTGCCACACGCGCAGCCGCCCGGTGGACACCATCCACACGGCGACGCCCGCGACGAACAGGTGCCAGCGGAAGATCCCGAGCCCGTCGACGAGCATCGCGTAGTGGGAGCCGACCTGCCGGGTCGCGAGGTGGTGCCACTGCAGGGCGGGGACGATCAGGGCGGCCCACATGACGACGCGCAGCACCACACCCCGCCCGAGCGGCCCCCGCCACATCACCGCGGCGAGGCAGAAGGCCATGAGCTGCAGCGGGATCGTCCAGTAGGAGCCGTCGACGAAACCCCAGCTCGCGTCCCAGTGCCAGAGCATGAGCAGGTTCGCGACGAGATCACGCTTGCCGGGGAGGTACCAGCCGTCGGGGGCCAGGTAGCGCAGGAAGACCCACGCGTTGACGGTGGCCACGAAGAAGGCGGGCATGAGCCGCGCGAGCTTGCCCCACCACCACCGGGCGGTCCCGCCGCGGCGCGCTCCGCCGCGGCGCACGGTCGCGGCCACGAAATAGGCGGAGAGCACCAGGAGCAGGCTCGCGCCCACCTGGTGGGAGAACACGAACGTCTTCGGGAGGATGTCGTGATAGACGAGCGGCCCGATGAACGTCGAGTGGTAGAGGATCACGAGCAGCACGAACACGACGCGCAGCACGTCCCAGGACAGCTTGCGACCGGACCCGCCGGGGGTCCTGGCTCGCGTGCCGGGAGCGGGATCGGTCGCCGCACCGTCCGGAACCAGGACGGGCGCGACCGTCGGCTCGGCACGATGCGCGATGTCGGTCACCGAGGCGGACGTTATCAACGCCCCGCGACCGTCAGCTCACGAGGCGTCGCGCTCCGCGCTCGGCGGGCGTTCGCTCCCAGCGGCCGGGTGAGTGGTCCCGTGCGGCCGTTCGGAGGTCGATCCGTTGACCGACGGCGTCGAGCCGGGGTCGCCGGTCGCCGCGGTCCCGCCGCCGGTCGAGGGCCCCTGGGCGCGGTCGTCGTCAGCCATCCCGCGTGTCTCGGCCTTGAGGATGCGCATCGACTGCCCGAGCCCGCGGGCCATGTCGGGCAGCTTCCGCGAGCCGAACAGCAGCAGCACCACGACGATCACGATCGCCCAGTGCACCGGGCTCAGCGATCCCATCGCGCACACCTCATTCCGGGCCTCGTTGCCATCCGGCGGCACGGCACCGCCGGGGGCCGAGGGTAGCGGCGAGATGGTGAGCACGCGGCAAAGAACCGGTGACGGGGCGGCTGCGCTCCGGCGATCCGTCGGAAGTGTCGTGACCACGAGGTTTGACGGACGGTGCGGCTGGGCGACGTAGGACCTGCACCGTTACCGCGTCGTCCCAGGAGGGCACACTCCTCTCATGATCATCTTAACCATCATCGGGTGGATCGTCTTCGGTCTCATCGTCGGCTTCATCGCCCGCGCCCTCGTGCCCGGGAAGGACAACATCGGCTTCTTCGCCACGATCATTCTCGGCGTCCTCGGCTCCGTCGTCGGCGGCCTTCTCGGGTCGCTGCTCTTCTCGCCGCACCAGCTCTCGTTCAAGAGCCCGGTCGGCTGGATCGGCTCGATCGTCGTCGCGATCATCCTGCTGGTCGTCTACAACAAGGCCACCGGACGCAAGCGCGCCCGCCCCTGAACCCGTCCCCGTGACGGGGGCGGACACCTGGGCGGGGCCTGCCGGCTCCCGTCACCCGTACCCACCTGGAGGCGACGATGCCGAGCCGTGACGCGACCACCCATTGGG
>NZ_DASXJS010000065.1:0-33120 GCF_036497245.1 Actinomycetospora sp.
CGGATCCCCGCCCGCCGGATCCCGGCCCCGCGTCGACCCGGCGACCCGGACGGGGCTGGTCGCGGCCGCGACCGATCGCGGCGCGGCGCCGGACGGGACCCCGGGCATCCCGTCGTCGGGCCTGCCCCAGTACCCCGTCACCGAGCGGATCCGCGCCGTCGTCCCCGCACTCGGGCCGCCGCGCCCGGGACCCGACCCGTCCGCTCCGGCGCCGGCCCCGCTGCCGCCGTCGGGGTCCCGGCTGTTCGACGCGTCGGTCGACCTGCTCCGCCGGATCGTCGGGCAGACACCGCCGCAGCACCCCGTCGCGCGACCGCTCGCGGCGCTGCTCGCCCGCCACGGGGCGCCGTGGCGCATCGGTGTCGCCGCGCCGAACCCGGACGACGCCGCGGCGACCTCGCGGGCGCTCGCCGGGCTCTGCCCGCGCCCCTGCGCCGTCGTCGACCTCTCCGCCCGCGCCGCCGAGGGCCCGCTCGCCCCCGAGGACGTCGTCGACGTGCTCGTCCTGCTCGCCGAGGACGACGCCGGGTCGTGGGTGCCCGGCTGGTTGGCGGACCTGCCCTCGGTGGACGTGCGGGTCGTGCCCGCCGTGTCGGTCGTCGCCGACGAGCCGGCGATCACATCCCCGCTCGCCCCTGACACATCCCACGCTCCGCCCGCCCTGGTCAGCCGCACGGTGCGCGTCGCGCTCCCCGGGCCGGGAGCGACCGGCGGCAGGAATCTCGGACGGCTGGTCGAGGTGGTCAGCGAGGACTGCCGGCCCCGCGCCGCGCGATCCCGGGCGCGGGCGGTGCTCGACGAGCTCGACCGGCTCGCCCGGCGGGGCGGGACCGAGCCCTGGGCGCGCCGGGTCCTCTTCGACGTCGAACGGGTGCGTGCCGCCGGCGCCCAGGAGATCGCGGAGGCCGAGCTCGCCGAGGCCCTGCGCGCCGGGCGGCTCGTGCTCCCCGAGGCGCACCGGGACGCCGCGGTGCGTCTGCTCGGCCGCGACGGGACGACCCCGGCCGCCCGGCTGGGGCTCGGCGACGCGGCGGAGGCCTCCGAGATCGCGACCGCTGCGCTCGAGCAGCGGGCCCGCTGGCAGCGCCTGGCCGGCCACATCCCCGCCCAGCGACCGGTCCGCGACGCGGCCGAGGTGCTGGCGTCGTCCTGCGAAGGGCTGATCAGCACGTCCGGGCGCGCACCAGCACGGTGACGACCTCCTTCGCGGCCATCAACCGCCCGAGGATCTCCTGCTGCCGATCGGCCTCCCGGAAGTCGGGATGATCGCCGTGGTCACGGGCGACGACGGCGTCGACCGCCTCGGCCCGACGGGCCCAGTCCGCCGGGGCGTCCGGCAACGACGAGGCGTCGAGGCGGTCGAGCACCCGGAAACCGGTGGTCGCGAGATCGTGGTGCAGGGAGTCGTCGGTGGGGAAGCTGTTGCCGGCCGGCTCCTCCGAGAGCTCGCCACGGGCGACGAGGACGAGCAGCCCGAGCCGCCCGCCGGGTCGCAGCACGCGGTGCAGTTCGGTGAGCAGCGCCCGCTCGTCGCCGGTGGTGTCCAGCACGCCGAGGCACCAGGCCGCGTCGACGGCGTCGTCGGGCAGCGGGAGGTGCTCGGTCCAGGCCGCGGTCGCGGGGAGCCCGAACAGGCGGCGGGAGGCGGCCGCGGCGTGCGCCATCGGCTCGGCGAGCACCGCGGGACCCGTCCAGGACGGCGCGTGCTCGCGCGCCAGCCACGCCGTTGGGCCGCCGAGCCCGGACCCGGCGTCGAGGAACCGGTCGTCGCCGTGCAGGTCGAGGCCCTCGGCGAGCCACGCGAGATCCGCGGGCCGCCCGGAGCCGCGGCACGCCGCGGGGATCGCGTGGTCCGCACCGAGCTCGTCGACCGCGCGCTCGGTCCAGGCGGCGACGGTGTCGAACTCGGCCTCGAGGGCGGAGTCGGCCGCCGTGCCCTCCGCCGTGCCGTCCGCGCCCTCGGTCCGCCGGCTCACCGGCCACCTCCATCCGCATCACGACGGGACGGTGACCCGCTCGGTCGCGAGCCGTCGTCCCACCTCCGCCTTGACGTCGGCCGCTGGTACCCAGCCCGCGCTCGAGCCGACACCGGAGAGGTTGACGCCCACGACGCCGGGCAGCGCGAGCAGCGCCCGGGCCTCGGCGACCGCGGCCGCGATGCCCGCCTCGACGGGGTCGGGCGCGGCGAGCACCGAGGCCACCACGTCGGGGTCGAGCGCGAGGCCGGGGAGGTCGGCCAGCCCGCGCGCCGAGGGCTCGTCGGTGTAGACCGCCACCCCGGCGATCACCGGGAGGTCGACCCCCGCCGCCCGCGTCTCGGCCAGGAAGGCGGCGAGCGCCTCCGGCGACCGGACGTGGTTGACGACGACGAGCGACGCCCCGGCCCGCTGCTTCTCGGCCAGCACCGCCGCCCGGGTGCCCGCGGGCGGTGACGCGGGCGACGCGGCGACGCTCGCGACCAGCCCGGCCCGGGCGGCCAGGTGGGCGAGGCGGGTCGAGTCGAGGTCGAACACCCCGGTGACGTCCGAGCGCACTCCGGGGCCGCGCCCGTCGCCGGTGACGCACAGGACGCCCTCGACCCCGAGTGCGGCGAGGCCGGCGAGCTCCTGCTCGAGCACGACGCGGTTGCGGTCCCGGCACGTCAGCGTGGTCCACGGCCGGGCGCCGACGCGGTGGAGCTCGGCGGCCATCATCGTCGGCGGGAAGTCGGGATCGTCGTGGTGCTCGGCGACGAGCAGCGCGTCGGAGTACGCGGCCAGGCGGCCGGCGACCTCGCGGAGGGTCGCCACGTCGTAGGGCGGGGCGGCCAGGTCGGAGAGCACCACCGGCCGCCGTGTGGCCGTCTCGAGCAGGCCACCGGGGACCGCGGGCGCCGGGGGCGGGGTGGGTCCGTCCCACGGGCGGACCGGTGCCGGGCCGGCCGGGTCGGCCCACGGGCAGGGGAGGGCGGCGTCCACCTCGCACCCGCCCGCCGGCCGGACGCCACCGCAGGGGCCGAACACCATGCGTTTGGGGCAACCGTCGACGGACATGGCCCGGGGGTGCCCGGTCGGGGCGGGGTCGCATCCGCCGCTACCCGGTCGGACAGGACCCCCTCTTTTCGTGCAGGGAGATCACGGCCCCGGCGGAGGTGATCTTGCGCACGCCCCGGCGGGGAACCACGATGGGCGGGTCCATCGATGGGAGGCCGTGTGCGCGTACGGGTGCTGGGATCGGCCGCGGGCGGCGGCTTCCCGCAATGGAACTGCTCCTGCCCGGGCTGCACCGCCGCGCGGGACGGGTCCGCGACCCCCCGCACGCAGTCGTCGGTGGCCGTGACCGCCGGCGGGGCCGGTGCCCCGTGGTTCCTCGTCAACGCCTCGCCCGACGTCCGCCAGCAGCTGACCGCCTGTCCCGACCTGCACCCCACCGAGGGCCGCGCGACGCCGCTCGGAGCGGTGCTGCTCACGGACGCGGAGATCGACCACACCCTCGGCCTGATGCTGTTGCGCGAGGGTCGCGGCGTCACCGTCCACGCGACGGCCGCCACCGAGGCGACGCTGCGCCGCGGCACCGGGTTCCTGACGACGCTCGAGCGCTACTGCCCCGTCGAGGTCGTCCCGGTCGAGCCCGGGGTGCCGCACGCGCTCACCGAGGACCTCTCCTACACCGCGATCGACCTGCCCACCGGCAAGGAGCCGCGCTTCGCGGAGGTCAGGGCGAGCGGAGCGACGGGGACGGGGTCCGGTTCGGCGGCCGACCCGGGCCGCGTGATCGGCTACCGGTTCGACGACGCCCGGACCGGCGGGGCCGTCGTCTACGCGCCGGGCGTGGCGGAGTTCGTCCCGGCCCTGCTCGATGCCTGCGACGGCGCCTCGTGCCTGCTCGTGGACGGCACGACCTTCCACGACGACGAGCTTGTCCGGCTCGGCCTGGGGACCAAGACCGCGCGGGACATGGGCCACGTGAGCCTGGACGGCCCCGGCGGAACGCTGGAACGGCTGGCCACCCTGCCGGTGCAGCGCCGGGTGCTCGTGCACATCAACAACTCGAACCCGATCCTGCTCGAGGACTCGCCCGAACGGGCCGTCGTCGAGAAGGCCGGGGTCGAGATCGCGATCGATGGACTGGAGATTCAGGCATGACCGTGACGGACAACGGGACCGGAGTCCTGGTCGAGCGACTGCGCTCCCAGGCCGAGCGCTACCACGCGGCGCACCCGTTCCACGTGCGGATGAACGCCGGCGAGCTCACGCGCGCGCAGATCGAGGGCTGGGTCGCGAACCGCTTCGCGTACCAGGAGGCCATCCCGATCAAGGACGCGGCGATCCTGTCGAACTGCCCCGACGTCGCCGTACGGCGGCGGTGGATCCGGCGGATCATCGACCACGACGGGATCGCCGGGGCGAGCGGAGCGACGGGGGAAGGCGGTGGCGTCGAGGGCGGCATCGAGGCCTGGGTGCGCCTCGGGGAGGCGTGCGGGGTGCCGCGCGCCGAGATGCTCGACCAGCGCCACGTCGTCCCCGGCGTCCGTTTCGCCGTGGACGCCTACGTGACGTTCGCCCGGACGAAGCCGTGGGTGATCGCCGTGGCCTCGTCGCTGACCGAGCTGTTCGCCCCGGACCTCATGGCGAACCGGCTCGCGGCGTTCGAGAAGTACTACACGTGGATCGACCCGGAGGGCCTGCAGTACTTCCGCAACCGCCTCTACCAGGCCCCGCGGGACTCCGAGCACGCGCTCGAGGTGGTGCTCGAGCACTGCCACACCGAGGCCGAGCAGCAGGCGGCGTTCGACGCGCTCGCGTTCAAGAACGACGTCCTGTGGAGCATGATGGACGCCATCGACCTCGCGTATCCCGCATGACGGGCCTGACCGTCCCGACCACCGGTCGGCCACGGTTCGGCCGCGGCGTCCGGATGCGCTTCGACCGCACCCGCGGGAAGCACGTCCTGGTGCTCCCGGAGACCGTCGTCGTCCTGAACGCCACCGGCGCCGCGATCCTCGAGCTCTGCGACGGGCAGCGGACCGTGTCCGAGATCGTCGCCGCGCTGCGCGAGCAGTACGGGGAGGTTCCCGACGAGCAGGTGGTCGGCTACATCAGCAAGCTGGCCGAGCGCCGGCACCTGGAGATACTCGATGACTGACGCCCCGACGACCGGACCCGCCGTTCCCGAGCCCCCCATGGGGTTGCTCGCCGAACTCACCTACCGCTGCCCGCTGGCCTGCGCCTACTGCTCGAACCCCATCGAGATCGCCGCCTACCGCGACGAGCTCGACACGGCGGACTGGCAGCGCGTGGTCACCGAGGCCGCCGAGCTCGGCGTGCTCCAGCTGCACCTCTCCGGCGGGGAACCGCTCCTGCGCCGCGACCTCGGGGAGATCGTCCGGACCGCCTCCGAGCTGGGGCTCTACACGAACCTCGTCACCAGCGCCCTGGGCCTGAACGAGAAGCGCGCCGCCGAGCTGCACGACGCCGGGCTGGACCACGTCCAGGTGTCGCTGCAGGCCGACGAGCCGACGCTCTCGGACCGGATCGCCGGTACGCCGTCGTTCGAGCGCAAGATCGCCGCGGCGCGCACGGTCCGCGAGCTCGGCTGGCCGCTGACGCTCAACGTCGTGCTGCACCGCCAGAACATCGACCGCGTCGACCGGGTGCTCGCCGCGGCCGAGGACCTCGGCGCCGACCGCATCGAGCTCGCCAACACCCAGTACTACGGCTGGGCCTGGCACAACCGGACCGCGCTGCTGCCCAGCCGGGAGCAGCTGGAGCAGGCCGAGGTCACCGTCCGGGCCGCGAAGGAACGGCTGCGCGGTCAGATGGAGATCATCTACGTGGTGCCGGACTACTACGCGACCTACCCGAAGCCCTGCATGGGCGGCTGGGGGGCGCGGCAGCTGGTCGTCGTGCCCACCGGGGACGCGATGCCCTGCCTGGCCGCGCACGAGCTGCCGCTGCCGCGGGCCAACGTGCGGGACGCCTCCCTGCGCTGGATCTGGGAGGACTCGCCGATGTTCTCGGCGTTCCGCGGCACCGACTGGATGCCGGACCCGTGCCGGTCCTGCGAGCGCCGCGAGGTCGACCTCGGCGGCTGCCGCTGCCAGGCGTTCGCGCTCACCGGCGACGCCACCCGTACCGACCCGGTCTGCCACCTCTCCCCGGACCACCACCTCGTGGAGTCCGCGGTCGAGGCGGCGAACGACGACCGCACCGGCGCCACCGTGAGCCTGCCGCTGGTGGCCCGCCCGCACGCATAGGTGGGCTCCGCCCTTGTGAGCACTTTCCGGTGCTATGACACCGGAAAGTGCTCACGAGGGCTCCGCCCACCTAGTCCGTGTCCAACGGGACCCCGTTGAACACCACGAGGCTGAGCACGAAGTACGCGGCGTACAGCGCCAGCAGGACGAAGCCGTGCCAGCGGCGCAGCCTGCCGGTGGCCAGGAAGCCCGCCGAGATCAACGTCATGACGAACAGCACCGGCAGGTGCCAGTCGAGGACGTCGGAGTCGACGGTGATCGCGCCGCCGATGAGCAGGATGATGCCGAGCTTCCCGGTCACCGAGAACACGACGCTGCCGATGATGTTGGCGACGGCGATCTCCGGCGCCCCGCGCCGCTGCGGCTCGACGGTCAGGAAGATGTCCTCGAGCGAGAGCGCGAGCGTCGCGACGGTGACACCGAAGACGGTGCCGTCGATGTCGAAGTCCCCCAGGATGCCGTTGGTCCCGGCGCCGGCGACGACGGCACCGACCACGAGGCCGACCAGGGCGATGACGGCGAACCCGAGGGTGGCCCACGCGGAGTGCGCCCGGGCCCGGAGGAAGCCGTCGTCGATGCGCAGGTCGGCCGGGAGCTCGAAGCCGTCGAGCAGGCCGCCGCCGGTCCCCCCGCCGGAGCCGCCCGGGACGTCGCCGTCCCCGCCGCCGCCCCCGACGAGAGTCGCCGTCCCGCCGCCGCCGGCCGTCACGCCGGCCTTCTCGAGCTGCTCGTAGACCTCCGCGTTCCGCCAGACCGGGCGCCGCGAGGCGTACTCGCGGTAGGCGATCCAGCCGACGAACGCCACGAACAGCACGCAGAGCAGGACCCCGGCGAGGACGGTCAGCGATCCGGTGGCCGCGAGTGCGTACATGATGACGGGCGCCGCGACGAACAGCACGAGGTAGGACGTCGGCACGTTCACCTCGCACGGGGCGATGATCGCCGCGAGCGCCAGCACGAGGCCGGTCATCGCGATCGTCGTCCCGATGACGGTGCCCAGCGCGACCTGGCTGAGGTCCTCGAGGTTCAGGACGATGCCGAACGTGAGGTCGTCGAACTCGATCCCCGTGAAGACCACCGCGATGAGGAACAGCGAGATCGCCCAACGGCTGGCGACCCCCACCAGGTACCCGATCAGCCGCTCGGCGCTGTAGACCAGCACGCCGATGCCCAGCACGAATTCGATGATCGAGATCACGCGCAGCTCCCCGCCGGGCCATGGACATCCGAGATCAAATGCCGATGGTGATTGGCGCCACCCGCTTTTTCAACGGGTTGACAGATCCACCCGTGTGGGCGGGTCGGTCGCGCGCTACCCGGTGTTGCGCATCCCGGCCGAGATGCCGTTGACGGTGAGCAGCAGGGCCCGCAGGAGCTCCGGGTCGGGCTCGTCGACCTTGCGGCGCTCGGCCAGGGCGTGCACCTGGAGGTGGTGGAGGGGTTCGAGGTAGCTCTCGCGGACCTCGAGGGTCTGGCGCAGCAGCGGGTTGTTGGCGAGCAGCCCGTCGCCGGGGGAGACGGCGAGGACCTGGCGCAGCGTCAGGGCGTGCTCGGCCTTGATGACCTCGAAGACGTCCTGCAGCTCGGGGTCGACCAGCTCGGAGACGTAGAAGCCGGCGATGCGCATGTCGGTCTTCGCGAGCGTCATCTCCACGTTGGACAGCAGGTTGGCGAAGAAGGCCCAGTCGCGCATCTCGTCGATCACGTCGCCGTACCCGGCGTCGTGGGCCGCCTTCAGGCCGGAGCCGAGGCCGAACCAACCGGGCACGATCATCCGCGTCTGGGTCCACCCGAACACCCACGGGATCGCCCGCAGGTCGTCCAGCGAGGCGTCCCCGCCCGCGCCGGGCCGCTTGCCCGGACGGGAGCCGACGTTGAGCATCGACAGCTCGTCCACCGGGGTGGCCTGGGTGAAGAAGTTCGGCAGGCCCTCGTGGTCGATCAGCTCGCCGTACGCGGCCTGCGCGGCGTCGGAGATGACGTCCATCGCCTCGTCCCAGCGCTTGAGCTGGTCCTCGGGCACCCGCGAGGTCTGGTGCAGCAGCGTCGCGTCGAGCACCGCCGAGACCATGATCTCGAGGTTGTCCTCGGCGAGGTTCGGCAGCGAGTACTTGTCCGAGATGACCTCGCCCTGCTCGGTCACCTTCATCACCGCGTCGACGACGCCGTGCGGCTGGGCGGCGATCGCCTCGCCCGCGGGTCCGCCGCCGCGCCCGACCGAGCCGCCGCGGCCGTGGAACAGACGCAGCCGCACCCCGTGCTTGGCGGCGACGTCGCGCAGCTGGCGCTGGGCCTGGTGGATGGACCACTGGCTCGTCGTGAGCCCGGCGCCCTTGTTGGAGTCCGAGTACCCCAGCATCATCTCCTGCACGTCGCCGCGGGCCGCGACGATCGCCCGGTAGGACGGGTCGGAGAGCATCCCGTCGAGCAGGTCACCGGAGATCTTCAGTTCGGTCGCGGTCTCGAACAGCGGGACGATGTCCAAGGTGGACACGGCCTGCTGACCCGTCCCGATGGTCGAGTTCTGCTGCGCTTCGTCTCCGGCGGCCGCGGGCGCGGTGATCTCGATCAGCCCGGCCTCCCGGGCCAGGACGGCGACGGCGAGCACGTCGTCGACGTTCTGGGCCATCGACATGATGTAGGTGTGCAGGGCCTCCTCGCCGTAGGTCTCCTGGATGCCGCGGATGGTGTCGAAGACGTCGAGGGTCTCGCGGAAGCTGTCGTCGCCGATCTGCTGCCAGTTGCGCCGCGGGGTCAGCGCGCGTCGCCCGGCCAGCTCCGTCGAGAGCACGTCGATCCGCCCGGCGTGGTCCAGCTCGCCGTAGGGGGTCTCCAGCTCGCCGAGCCGGTCGAACAGCGCCGCGAGCGCGGTGTGGTGGAAGTTGGTGTGCTCGCGGACGTCGACGCTGGCCAGGTGCAGCCCGACCGCGTTCGCGGAGCGCATGACGTCACGCAGCATCCCGTCGGCGATCCGCTCGCCGGAGTGCTCACGCAACGAGCGGTCCATGACGGCGAGGTCGGCCCGGTACTCGTCGGCGCCCAGGTAGTCCCGGCCGGGGACGTGCGGGGTGCCCCGGGTGTAGCGGTCGCGGGTGTTCTCGAGCCGGGCGTGCACGTAGGAGCACTTGAGCCGGTAGGGCTCCTCGGCGTTGAGGCGGACGAACCGTTCGTAGACCTCGGGCAGGTGGCGCCGGTCCCGGGCGAGGCCGCGGCGCAGGTCCTCGGAGACGCCCACCAGCCGCGTGGAGATCGACAGCTCCTGGACGAGCTCCTCGAGCAGGCCGATCTGGATGCGGACCCCGCGCTCGGCGTAGATCCGCATGACCTCGTCGGTCAGCTCGGCCGTGACGTTCGGGTTGCCGTCGCGGTCGCCGCCGACCCAGCAGCCCAGCACCAGCGGCCGCGCGCCGGCGGGCAGCGAGAGCCCGACCCGGGCCAGCTCCTCGTCGAGCACCGTCAGCACCTCGGGCACGGCGTGCTGCCCGAGCTGCTCGAGGTAGTACGAGACCGACCGGGCCTCGTCGAGCACCGTGGGACGCTCCGGGCGGATCTCGTCGGTCTGCCAGATGAGGTCGACGAGCCGGCCCAGCTTCATCTCCTCGACCTCGTCCGGGAGGTCCTCGGCGAGCAGGTTCGCGATCCCGCGCAGCTTGCCGAGCACCGACTGGCGCTGGGCCTCCGTCGGATGCGCGGTGAACACCGGCTTGATCTCGAGCCGGGACAGCGCGGTCGCCAGCTCCTCGGGGTCGGCCTCGGTGACGAGCCGGTCGGCGAGCAGGTGGATCGGGCCCTCGCCGTCGTCGTGGCGGGCCTGGCGCTCCATCGACCGGTGACACTGCTCGGCGACGTTCGCGAGGTGGAAATACGTCGCGAACGCGCGGGCGAGCACCGCGGCCGTGCCCGGATCGAGGTCGGCGAGCAGGTCGCGGATCCCGGTGTCGCCCTTCTCCGGAACCTGCTTGACGAGGCGGCGGACGTCCTCGACGAGCTCGAGCATGTCGTCGCCGTTCTGCCGGGCGAGGGTGCGCCCCAGCAGCGTGGTGAGCCGGCGGATGTCGGTGCGCAGGGCGCTGTGTCCGGACTCCGAGACGACGCTGCCCTCCGTCGGCACGGAGTCGGCGCGGGCGGAACGGCGGCCGGTGCTCATGTGCGCGTCTCCTCGGGCGGGGGGTGATCGGGACGCCCACAGCACCGGGGACGTGACCGATTGTGCCCCGGAACCGGGTTCCTCTACACCTGCCGCCGGGTGTCGAGGAACGCACGCTCGACGGCGTTCCCGGCCAGCAGCAGCGCCTCCGAGCCGGCCAGTGCGGCCTCGTCGTCGCGCCCCAGCAGGCGCAGGAACTCGGCCCGCGCCGCCGCGAGGTAGTGGTACGACGCCAGGCGCGGCTCCTCGGCCAGGGGTTCCAGGGCGTCGAGCCCGGCGGCAGGCCCGTCCGCGAATCCGACCGCCACCGCCCGGTTCAGCGCGGCGACCGGGTCGGTCCACCGCGCCAGCAGGACGTCGTACAGCCCGACGATCTCGGCCCAGTCGGTCTCGGCGAAGGTCCGCGCCTCGCAGTGCACGGCGGCGATCGCGGCGAGCAGCGCGTAGCGCGACACCGGACGATCCGGCCCGGAGCGGACCAGCGCCTCCTTCGTCAGCGCCGTCCCCTCGGCGATCATGGCCGCGTCCCAGCGGGAGCGGTCCTGGTCGGCGAGGCGGGTCAGCGAGCCGTCGGCACCGACCCGGGTCTCGCGCCGGGCGTCGGCGAGCAGGCCGAGGGCGAGCACCCCGGCCACGGCCGCGTCGTCCGGGAACCTCGCCCGCAGGAGCCGGGCGAGGTCGTGGGCGCGGTCGACGAGGTCCCGCCGGACCAGGGTGTCGCCGTCGGGGGCGGTGTGGCCGGTGGTGAGGATCAGGTGCACGACGGTGAGCACCGCGTCCAGCCGCTCCGACAGCTCGCCCGGTCCGGGCATCCGGTAGGGCACCCGGGCCGTCGCGATCTTCTTCTTCGCCCGGGTGATCCGCGCGGCCATCGTCGCCTCGGGCACGAGGAAGGCCTTCGCGATCTGGAAGGTCGTGAGCCCGCCCAGCAGCCGCAGCGTCAGGGCGACGCGCGAGGGCTCGGCGAGCGCGGGGTGGCAGCAGGTGAAGACCAGGGCGAGCAGGTCGGTCTGCGCGGGCTCCGGGTCGTCGGGGGCCACCTCGTCGGTCACCAGCAACGGCAGGGCCCGCGCCGCGACGTCCGCGTGCCGGAGGCGATCGAGGGCCCGGCGCCGGGCCGCCGTCGTCAGCCAGGCCCCGGGGCGGGCGGGCACACCCTCCTCCCGCCACGCGACGAGGGCCTGGGCGTACGCCTCCTGCACGCACTCCTCGGCGGTGTCGAGGTCGCGGGTGACGCGCACCGTCGCGGCGAGGACCTGGCCCCACTCACGACGGTGCGCGTCCGCGACGGCGTCCTCCGGAGTCACGTCACGGCATCGGGATCAGCGGACGGACCTCGACCCCGCCGAACGCCGCCGGGACGTCCCGGGCCACGGCGAGCGCGGCGTCGAGATCGGGTGCGTCGATGAGGTAGTAGCCGCCGAGGGCCTCCTTGGTCTCGACGTACGGCCCGTCGGTCACCTCCGCCTCGGCGCCCGCGGCGTAGTCCGGCGTCCGGCCGGTGCCCCGGACCGCCGTCGCCGTGGCGCTGGGGGCGAGCTGGGCGCCGCCGCGCAGCGCCTCGCCGTGGGTGGCCTGGAACTTCTGGTGTGCCGCCATCAGGTCGTCCGGGGCGTCCGTGGCGTACGCGGCCTCGTCGACGTAGAGCAGGATCAGGTAGCCGGCCATGATGGTCTCCTCGGGTGCCGGGCCCGGCGTTTCCGGGCCCTCATCATGACGTCGCGCACCGATCCCCGGAATCGACAATGTGCGGAGTGGGAACGTGGGGGCGTGAGCACCACTGCGGGGAACACCCAGGCCTACGCCGACACCAGCGGCTCGTTCAAGCGCCGCGGGCCGCGCTTCACCGACCGGATCGTCGCCTCGCCGTCGGGACCGGGACAGTGGCCCGCCGAGCCCGGGCGCTACCGGCTCGCCGCCTCGCTGGCCTGCCCGTGGGCGCACCGCTCGATCATCGTGCGCCGGCTCATGGGACTCGAGGACGCGCTGTCGCTGGGAATCGTCGACCCGCTGCAGGACGACCGGTCCTGGCGGTTCACCCTCGACGACGGCGGGGTCGACCCGGTGCTCGGCATCCGCTACCTGGAGGAGGCCTACCTCGCCCGGGACCCGCAGGACGGGATCGAGAACGGGGTGAGCGTCCCGGCGATCGTCGAGGTCGCCTCGGGGCAGCTGGTCACCAACGACTACCCGAACATCACCGTCGACCTCGGCCGCGAGTGGGCGGCGTTCCAGCGCCCCGGGGCCCCCGAGCTCTATCCCGACGCGCTGCGCGACGAGATCGACGCGGTGAACGAGGGCGTCTTCCACGACGTCAACAACGGCGTCTACAAGGCGGGCTTCGCCACCTCGCAGTCCCGGTACGAGGAGGCCTACACGGCGCTGTTCGCACGGCTGGACGAGCTGGACGCGCGGCTGGAGAACCGCAGGTACCTCGTCGGGGACCACATCACCGAGGCCGACATCCGGCTGTTCACGACGCTGGCCCGCTTCGACGCGGTCTACCACGGCCACTTCAAGTGCAACCGGGCGAAGCTCGCGGAGTTCGGCGCGCTCTGGGCCTACGCCCGCGACCTCTACCAGACTCCCGGCTTCGGCGACACGGTCGACTTCGACCACATCAAGCGGCACTACTACATGGTCCAGACGACGATCAACCCGACGCAGATCGTGCCCCTCGGGCCCGACCCGTCGGCGTGGCTGCGGCCGCACCACCGCGAGGAGCTGGGCGGATCGCCGTTCGGGCCCGACGGCACGCCGCCGTCGCCGCTGGAGAAGCCGCTGCGCCCGCTGGGCCCGATCGACATGTGAACCGGGCGCGGCTCCGGGTAGCCGCGTCGCGTGGGATCACCGAACAACGTTGCCGAGCACGTACTGGACCGCCTCGCCACCTGGGGCGTGCACCGCTTCTATGGCTACCCGGGTGACGGCATCGGCGGGATCTTCACCGCGCTGCCGGAACGGGACGACGCCGAGTTCGTGCAGGTCCGCCACGAGGAGACCGCCGCGTTCGCCGCCTGCGCGGACGTCAAGTACGGCGGCTCGCCGATCGGCTGCTGCGCGGTGACCAGCGGGCCCGGCGCGATCCACGCGCTGAACGGGCTCTACGACGCCAAGCTCGACCACCAGCCCGTCGTCGCCCTGCTCGGGCACACCGCACAGACCGCGCAGGGCGGCGGGTACTACCAGGAGGTCGACCTCTCGACGCTCTTCTCCGACGTCGGCGGCTACGTCGCCGAGGTCAAGGACCCCTCGCAGGTCCGCCACATCGTCGACCGCGCGTGCCGCAGCGCCCTGGCCGACCGGACCGTCTCCGTCGTCATCCTGCCCAGCGACGTGCTCGAGGCGAAGGCCGTCCCGGAACCGCCGGACGCGCACGGCTACTACCGGACCTCCGCGGTCCCCTCGACGACGCCGGGCGCGCCGCCCGCCGACGCGCTGATCGCGGCGGCGGAAGTGCTGAACGCGGGCGAGAAGGTCGCGATCCTCGCGGGGGCGGGCGCCCTCGACGCGTCGACCGAGCTCACCGAGGTCGCGAACCGGCTGGGGGCGGGCTTGTCGACCGCGCTGCTCGGCAAGGGCGTCGTCGACGACCGTTCGCCCTGGAACACCGGCGCGATCGGCCTGTTGGGGACGACGGCGTCGTGGCACCTGATGCGCGAGTGCGACACGCTGCTGATCGTCGGCTCGACGATGCCCTACACCGAGTACTACCCGGCGCCCGGGCAGGCGCGGGCGGTGCAGATCGACGTCGACGGCTCCCGGTGCGGGATCCGCTACGACACCGAGGTCAACCTCACCGGGGACGCCGCGGCCACGCTCGCCGACCTGCTTCCGCTGCTGGCCGAGCGGCCCGACTCCGACTGGCGCGCCCACGTCGAGCGCTGGACCACGTCCTGGCGGGAGTACTCCGAGCAGCGCGCCCACGAGCACACGACGGCGCTGAACCCCGAGCTCGTCGTCCGGGAGCTCTCCGACCGGCTCCCCGACGACGCCCAGATCGCCGTCGACTGCGGGACCGCCACGTCCTGGTACGCCCGCGACCTGACGCTGAAGCCGGGCCAGCAGGGGGCGCTGTCGGGCACCCTGCTCTCGATGGGCGGCGCGATGCCCTACGCGATCGCGGCGAAGACCGCGCATCCCGACCGGCCGGTGGTGGCGCTGGTCGGTGACGGCGCGATGCAGATGAACGGCGTCAACGAGCTGATCACCGTCGCGCGGTACTGGCGCACCTGGGCCGACCCGCGCCTCGTCGTGCTCGTGCTGTCCAACGACGACCTCTCCTACGTCTCGTGGGAGACCCGCGGGATGCTCGGGGAACCGCCCGACCCGCAGTCGCAGGCGGTCCCCGACGTGCCGTACGCGGACTGGGCGAAGCTCCTGGGCCTCGACGGGACGACGCTGACCGAGCGCTCGGTCATCGGGTCGGTGTGGGATCGGGCGCTGTCGGCCGACCGTCCGTTCGTCGTCGACGCGAAGGTCGACAAGGACATCCCGCTGGTGCCCCCGCACGTGACGCTGCAGCAGGCGCTGAACACCGCCCGCTCGCAGGTCGCGGGGGATCCGGACGCCCTCTCGATCATCGCGAACGGCGTGAAGGAGACCGTCGGGGCGAAGGCGCGCTCCCTGCTGGGGCTGGCGCCGAAGGACTGAAGGCGCCGGCCGGGGTCAGGCGCGCTCGTAGGACTGGGTGCGGGCCGCGTGGGCGGAGAGCACCATCGGCTTCGCCGGCAGCTCGTCGATGATCACCTCGCGTTCCAGGGTGAGGTCGGGCCCGATGTGCACCAGCTCGCCCACGCCGATCGGCTCCCAGCCCGGGTCGTCGTCCATCCGCTCGCTCGCGACGACGACGATCGGGTACGTCACCTCGGAGTCGGTGTGGAGGTGGAGGGTGCCCGCGGAGTCGTTCTGGACGACGGGGTCGCCATGCGGCTCGCGGCGCAGCAGCCAGAGCGGGTTGTGCTCCGGGTAGCGGAACGCCCAGAGGTGGCCGTTCGAGGCGAGCACGAAGTTGATGCTGTAGAGCTCGATGTCGCGGGCGAGCTCGTGCGCCGCCGCGACGATGCCGGCGCGCACGTCGTCGCCCGCCCGCCGGATGGCCAGGGTCAGGAGGGCGAAGAGGCGCTCGGTGTCCGTGGTGCCGCCGACCATCGCCACGGCGTCGCCGAGCCGGGCCTCGAGCTCGGGGAGGTCGCCGACGACGCCGTTGTGGGCGAACACCCGGTTGTCCAGCAGGAACGGGTGGGTGTTGCGCAGCGAGACCTCGCCGGTGGTGGCGTAGCGCAGGTGCGCCAGGAACTGGCTGGCGCGGGCGCGCTGGGAGACCTGCCGGTAGAGGCGGTCGTCGGCGGCCTTGACCGGGTTGCGCACGAGCAGCGCCGCGTCACGGGTGGACAGCGCCGCGATCCCGAACCCCTGGGCGTTGCCCTCGCTCTGCGCGGCGAACGAGTCCGGCGCGTGGAGCAGCCAGAACTCGGCGGGGACGTCGTGGGGCCCGGCGTGCAGGGCGAAGAGGCGGCACACGGGCCGAACGCTAGTGGTCGGCAGGGCCCGCGGGACCCTCGTTACGGTGGACCCATGGCTGTCACCGTGGAGAACACCGACGACCTCACCCGCTCGCCCGGCGCGTCCGTCACCCCCGACACGCTGCCGAGCGACCTGGACATCACCGACCTCGTCGTCGGGGGCGGCACCGAGGCGGGCGTCCGCGACACCGTGCAGGTGCAGTACCAGGGGATCCGCGTGGCCGACAGCGGCGAGTTCGACTCGTCGTGGGGCCGCGGCGCGACGCCCGTCGAGTTCCCGCTCGGCCAGGTGATCGACGGCTTCAAGCTGGGGATCTCCGGCATGCGCGAGGGCGGACGCCGGATCCTCGTCGTGCCGCCGCATCAGGGCTACGGCCCGCAGGGCGCGGGCGGCGTCATCCCGCCGAACGCGCACCTGGTGTTCGTCGTGGACCTCGTCAAGGTCAACTAGGTCCCCCGGAGCGTCAGAAAAGTCCCGTTGCAGACACCCAGCGTCTGCAACGGGACTTTTCTGACATGGGTCAGGCCCCGAACGTCGCCGGCTGGCCCGTCGCCTCGAGCACCGACATCCACAGGTCGCCGTCCGGGTCGACCTCGTTGCGGTGCCCCGTGATCAGTGCCATCGGCACGTGCACGAACCGCCGCCGCCAGCGCACCACGACCGTCTCCGTCCGTCCCGCCATCGCCGCGTGCACCGCGGCGTGCGCGAGTCGCACGCAGTAGACGCTGTCGTAGGCGTTGGCCGCGACCGAGCGGATCGCGTAGCTCGGGTCCAGGTAGCGCACGGTCGGCTCCAGGCCCACCTCGGAGAGCTTGGTCGTGATGCGCTCCTTGAGGAACACCCCGATGTCGCCCAGCTTGGTGTTCCCGGACTTGTCCGTCGTCTCCGAGGCCTCCAGCAGGTGCTGCCCGGCACCCTCCGCGACCACGATCACCACCTGGCCGTGCTCGCGGAGGTGGTTCTCGACGCGGCAGAGCAGGCCGTCGTCGCCGTCGAGCCCGAACGACACCTCGGGGATGAGCACGAAGTCGGCGTCGTTCACCGACAGGGCCGCGTAGCAGGCGATGAAGCCGGAGTTCCTGCCCATGAGCTTGACGATCCCGACGCCGTTCTCCGCGGCCTGGGACTCGATGAACACCGACGCGATGAAGTCGGTGGCCCGCGCGAACGCCGTCTGGAACCCGAAGCTCTGGTCGGTGTAGGGCAGGTCGTTGTCGATCGTCTTCGGGACCCCGACGACGCTGATGGCCAGCCCGCGCTCGTCGATCCGCTCGACCAGCCGCATGGCGCCGCGCATCGAGCCGTCGCCGCCGATGACGAACAGGACGTCGACCTCGTGGACCAGCAGCGAGTCGACCATCTCGTCGGCGTCCTGGCTGCCACGTGAGCTGCCGAGGATCGTGCCGCCGTCGTTGTTGATGTCGCGGACGGCCTCGAGGGTCAGCTCGGTCACCGAGTTCCGGGCGTCCTTCGACAGGCCCTTGAACCCGTTGCGGAACCCCACGATCCGCTTGACCCGGTAGTGCTCGGTGAGCTCCTGGACGATGCCGCGGATGACGTCGTTGAGCCCGGGGCACAGCCCGCCGCAGGTGACGATCCCGACGGTGGTCTCGGCCGGGTCGAAGTAGATCTTCTTGCGCGGGCCCGCCGCCTCGAAGCTCGGGACCTCGTCGATCGGGACGCCGTGCGAGAGCAGGACCGAGACGGTGTCGTCGACCAGCACGCGGTCGTCCTCCGCCACGTAGTGCGGGGACGTGCGCTTGGTGGCGAGCATCTCGGCGAACGGCGAGTCGTGCTCGCAGTCTCCGAGGGAGCGGACCCGGAGGTCGTCGAGGTCCAGCGACATGGGGGAACCGTCCGATCGGATCACGACTGTATCGATCAGGAAGCACAGTACGGCACCGTTGCCGGACGGTCCGTCCACGTTAACCGAGCGGAGCGGTGGTGCAGGGCCCTAGAGTGCGCGGTCACCTGTGGTACCAGCGGGTACCACCGACGAGCGACGAGGAGGTCCGACCGTGCCCGACAAGGCGCCGGACGTGGTGGTCAGCGAGGTCGTGGACGCGCCCGCGGAGAAGGTGTGGGAGCTGGTCGGCGACCCGGCCCGCATCGGTGAGATCTCTCCGGAGTGCTACTCGATCCGCTGGCTCGGCGGTGTGCAGGGTCCGAAGCCTGGTGCCCGGTTCATCGGGTGGAACCGCAAGGGCCTCCTGCGCTGGCCGACGACGAGCACGGTGGCCGAGTACGAGCCGCACCAGGTCATCAGCTGGGACGTCGAGGTCCTCGGTCAGAGCGTCGCGCGCTGGAGCTTCACCCTCGAGCCCGAGGGCGTGGCCACCAAGGTGACGCAGCGCTGGCAGGACAAGCGCACCGCCGTCGCCGCTCTCGTCGGTAAGGGACGCACCAGCGACAGCCCGTCGCACAACAGGACGGGCATGGAGAACACGCTCGCGACGGTGAAGCGCGCCGTCGAGGGCTGAGCACCCACGGGTCCCGGTCGGGGAGACCGACCCGCGTCGGTGTCGGACTCCCCGGCTAGCGTGGCGGGCGTGCGAGTGGCGACCTGGAACGTGAACTCCGCGAAGGCCCGCGAGCCGCGCCTGCTCGGGTGGCTCGACGAGCGCGCGCCCGACGTCGTGTGCCTGCAGGAGACCAAGCTCTCCGACGAGGCGTTCGACGAGACCTTCGGGGCGCCGCTCGCCGAGCGCGGCTACGCCGTGGCCCACCACGGCGAGGGACGCTGGAACGGCGTCGCGCTGCTGTCGCGGGTCGGTCTCGACGACGTCGTGGACGGCCTGCCGGGTGGCCCCGGCTACCCGCAGCAGGAGGCTCGGGCCGTCACGGCGACCTGCGGCGGCATGCGGGTGACCTCGGTCTACGTGCCCAACGGGCGCGACCCGCAGGACCCCCACTACGCCTACAAGCTGGAGTGGCTGGCCGCGCTGCGTGACGTGGTGGAGGCGGGTGACCCCTCGACGACGATCGTGGCGGGTGACTTCAACATCGCCCCCACCGACGCGGACGTCTACTCGGTCGAGGCGTTCGCCGAGTCCACCCACGTCACGCCCCCGGAGCGCGACGCCCTCGCCGCGCTGGCGAAGACCGGCCTGCACGACGTGGTGCGCGAGCGCTGGCCCTCCGAGCGCGTCTTCAGCTACTGGGACTACCGCGGCGGCGCCTTCCACCAGGACCGCGGGATGCGCATCGACCTCATCCTCACCGGTGCCCCGATCGCCGAGCGCCGCGCGGCGGCGTGGATCGACCGGCAGGCCCGCAAGGGCACCGGCCCGTCCGACCACGCCCCGGTGATGCTCGATCTCGACGAGGCCCCCGACGGCGACCTCGGCCCGGTCGTGCCCCCGCCCTCGCTCGGCGCCAAGAAGGGCAGCTCGCGGAAGAAGGGCTGACCCGGTCCGGGCCCTGAGTCGGCGCATCGGCGCACGGCGCACCGGCGGAGCAAAGTGCTTCCCGGCAACCGAGTCACACTGACTCGGGGCACCTCGTCCGGCAGCCCGATCCGGCGCACCGGCAGGGGTGGGCGGTCGGTCTCGTTCCCCACGAGGAACGGGATCGCGATCTGGACGCCTTCCGCCGTCAGGTACGCACGACGGTCCGCTCCGCGGTGACCACCTACGGGCTCTACCGGCCGACGAACCTGGCGGTCGCTGCGGGACTGGTGATCCACGTGGTGCACGGTCTCCAGCTCGCCGTCATCGGCGAGAACCGGCGGACCTGGTGGCGGCGAGCCGTCGTGCGTCGCCGCCGGGCGCGCGAGGCGGCCGGCATGCGGTGACGCTCAGACCGCCGAGAACGGCCCCACGTGGGTCACCTGCACCACCGCGGAGCCCAGCTCGTCGGAGGCGTCGAGGTCGACGGTGGCCGTGATGCCCCAGTCGTGGTCGCCCTCCGGGTCGGCGAACACCTGCCGGACCTGCCACGTCCGGCCGTGGTCGGTCACGCGGAACAGTGCCGGGCCGCGCGCGTCGGGGCCGGCCCCGAGGGTCGGGTAGTCGGCGTAGTAGCGCTCCATCGCGTCGGCCCACTCCTCGAGTGACGGTCCGTCGTCGCCACTCAGCTCCGCCAGGTCGGCGGGCCACCGGCGCTCGAACAGCTCCACCCGCCGGAACATCTCGTTGCGCACCAGCACCCGGAACGCGCGCTCGTTGCGGGTGACCGGCGGCGGGCCCTGGTCGATCGGGGCCGCGTCCGAGCCGGCGGCGTCGAGCTCGGAGGGATTGGACAGCGTCTCCCACTCGTCGAGCAGCGAAGAGTCGGTCTGGCGGACGAGCTCGCCGAGCCAGGCCTCGAGGTCGTCGAGGTCCTCGGTGCGGGCGGCGTCGGGGATGGTCTGGCGGATCGCGCGGTAGGCGTCGGTGAGGTAGCGCAGGACGAGGCCCTCGGACCGGGCGATCTTGTAGTG
The DNA here is from genome assembly GCF_036497245.1 of Actinomycetospora sp. Lineage (GTDB taxonomy): Bacteria > Actinomycetota > Actinomycetes > Mycobacteriales > Pseudonocardiaceae > Actinomycetospora. Next base: position 20,329 of record NZ_DASXJS010000065.1, read on the forward strand.
CGAGACGAACTCGACGAAGTTCATCGCCCGCTCGTAGAGGTCCCGGACGACGGCCTTGGGCGAGAGCTCGGAGTCCCCGACCCACGGGTGCGCCTTGCGATAGCTCTCGAACGCCGGCTCGAGCAGCTCGACGAGCGGCTTCGGCCAGCTGATCTCCTCGAGGCGCTCCATCCGCTCCTCGTACTCGATGCCCTCGGCCTTCATGGCGCCGACCGCCTCGCCGCGCGCCGCGTTCTCCTGGGCGCGCAGCACCTGCTTCGGGTCGTCGAGGGTGGACTCGACCACCGAGACCATGTCGAGCGCGTAGGTCGGCGAGCCCGGGTCGAGCAGGTCGAACGCGGCCAGCGCGAACGGCGACAGCGGCTGGTTGAGCGCGAAGTCGACCTGCAGGTCGTCGACGAGGCGGACCGTGCGCCCGGCCGCGTCGGGAACGTCGAGGCGTTCGATGACGTCGGCCTCCAGGAGGCCGCGGAAGAGCTGGATCGCCCGCAGGATCAGCCGCCGCTGGGTGGCGCGGTCGGCGTGGTTGTCCTCGAGCAGGTGCCGCATGGCCGGGAAGTACGGGCCGGGACGCTGCGCGACCTGCAGCAGCATCGCCGTCGTCACCCGCATCTGGCTGGTCAGCTGCTCGGGCTGCGCCTCGACGAGCTTCTCCATGGTGCGCTCCGACCAGGAGACGAAGCCGTCCGGTGCCTTCACCCGCACCACGCGTCGCTGCTTCTTGACGTCGTCGCCCGCCTTGGCCAGCCGCTTGGCGTTCTCCACCTCGTGCTCGGGGGCCTGCACCACGACGTAACCCGCGGTGTCGTACCCGGCGCGGCCCGCCCGCCCGGCGACCTGGTGGAACTCCCGGGCCCGCAGGTGGCGCACGCGCTGGCCGTCGAACTTGGTGAGCGCGGTGAAGAGCACCGTGCGGATCGGGATGTTGATCCCGACACCGAGGGTGTCGGTCCCGCAGATGAGCTTGAGCAGGCCGGCCTGGGCGAGGGTCTCCACGAGCCGCCGGTACTTGGGCAGCATCCCCGCGTGGTGCACCCCGATGCCGTGGCGGACCAGCCGGGACAGGGTCTTCCCGAACCCGGCCGTGAACCGGAACGCCCCGATCAGCTCGGCGATCTGTTCCTTCTCGGCCTTCGTCGAGACGTTCAGGCTCATCAGCGCCTGCGCCTGTTCGACGGCGGCCGCCTGCGTGGTGTGCACGATGTAGACCGGCGCCTGCTGCCCCGCGATCAGCTCGGAGATCGTCTCGTGCAGCGGCGTGGTCGACCAGCGGAACGACAGCGGGACCGGGCGCTCGGTGTGCGCGACGACGGCGGTCTCGCGGCCGGTGCGCCGGGTCAGGTCCTCCCCGAAGAACGAGACGTCGCCGAGGGTCGCCGACATCAGCAGGAACTGGCACTGCGGCATCTCGATGAGCGGCACCTGCCACGCCCACCCGCGGTCCGGGTCGGCGTAGAAGTGGAACTCGTCCATCACGACCTGGCCGACGTCGGCCGCCGCCCCCTCGCGCAGCGCCCAGTTCGCCATCACCTCGGCGGTGCAGCAGATGACCGGGGCCTCCGGGTTGACCGCGGCGTCGCCGGTGAGCATCCCGACGTTGCCGTAGCCGAGCTGCGCGCCGAGGGCGAAGAACTTCTCGCTCACCAGCGCCTTGATCGGCGCGGTGTAGACGGAGCGCTGGCCGCGGGACATCGCCGCGACGTGGGCGCCGAGGGCGATGAGCGACTTCCCCGACCCGGTGGGGGTGGAGACGATCACGTTGGCGCCGGTGACGATCTCGATGAGCGCCTCGGCCTGCGCGGGGTAGAGCTCCAGCCCACGCTCGGCCGCCCACGCGGAGAACCCCTCGAACAGCTCGTCGGGGTCGGCGCCGGGGGAGGGGAGCAGGGTCGGGGTACTCATCACCACCCATTGTCCCGGACCGGTCGGTGCGCGTGTGGACCAGCGGGTACACGCGCCGATGGCCATCACGAAGTCCCGTCCCTCGACCACCTGGATCCCGCGCGTGCTCGGGGTCGCCACCGCCGCCTACAGCGTCGCGATCATCGCGAAGCCCGAGCTGTTCGCCCGCCCGACGAAGCTGGCGGACGACCGCCAGGAGCTCCCGACCGGCACGGCCATCGGCATCCGCGCCCTCGGTGGGCGGGACCTCGCCTCGGGGCTCGCGATGGCCTTCGCCCCGGAGGGGACGCCGCTGCGCACCGCGGTCGCCGTCCGGGTGGGGTCGGACGTCGTCGACCTGGTGCTGCTCGGCACGAGCCTCCCCGACCGTGACGCACGCCTGAAGGCGGTCGCGGTGGCCGGCGGGTGGGGCGCGCTCTGCGCCCTCGGCCTCTGGGCGGCGTGAGCCGCGCTCAGGCGTCGGCGCGGTCCGGCGCGGGCGCTTCCGCGGGCTCGGTGCGCAGGTGATAGACACCGGCTCCCGCGGCCAGCGGGTGCAGGTCGTAGTGGTGGACCACCTTCGGTCCGTCGTGGAGGTGGGTGTGGGTCACCGTCGGCAGGGGTGCGCCGTGACGGGCCTCGCGGACCTCGACCCGCCCGTCCAGCGGGCCGCCGAGGTAGAGCAGGACGGCCGGCTCATCGCCGTCCGGGGCCCCGGTGGCCCCGCCGAGCTCGTCGGACATCCTCGACCTCCTCAGGGCCCGGATCCTGTAGCTGCCGAACAGGGTAGGGGCGCGAATCCGTCCGCGCTGCGTCCGTCCGGAGTCTTCTCGTGACCGCCGGTGACGATGGTGTGACGGCGGGTGGGAGCGCCCTCGACGCGGAGGTCACGAGCTGGACCGCGCCCGGCACCGCACCGCTCGTGCCCGAGGTGACGCTGCTGCTCGCCGACGACATCCACCGCACCTGGTCGCGGACCGACGAGGAGGCCCCGCCGTTCTGGGCGTTCGCCTGGGCCGGCGGTCAGGCCCTCGCGCGCCACGTGCTCGACCGGCCCGAGCTCGTCGCCGGGCGGCGGGTGCTCGACCTCGCCGCCGGCTCCGGGATCGTCGGGATCGCCGCGGCGAAGGCCGGGGCGGCGGTCGTCGTCGCCTCCGACTCCGATGCCCGCGCCCGCGTGGCGGCCGTGCGGAACGCGGCGCTCAACGGCGTGACCCTCGACGTCGTCGGAGACCTGGTGGGTGAGGAGGCGGAGGACGTCGAGCTCGACGTCGACGTGGTGCTCGCGGGCGACGTGTTCTACGAGCAGCCGATGGCGCGGCTGATGGGGGAGTTCCTCGACGGGGCCGTGGCGGCGGGCGTCGAGGTCCTCGTCGGCGACCCCGGGCGGGAGTACCTGCCGCGCCGGCGGGTCACGGAGCTCGCCACCTACGACGTGCCCGAGACCGCCGACCTGGAAGGCCGCGCGGTCACGCCCACCGCGGTGCACCGCCTGACCTGAGCGCGCCGGCCCGGTGCTGGGGCATGATCGGCTCGACGGAGCCGACGAGGAGGGCGAGCGCATGCGTGCGGTGCAGGTGAGCAAGCTCGAGGGCCCGGAGGCGCTCGAGGTCGTCGAGATCGACGAGCCGGTGGCGGGGCCCGACCAGGTCCTGATCGACGTCGAGTCGGCAGGCGTCGTCTTCCCCGACCTGCTGCTGACCCGCGGCGAGTACCAGATGCGCCCCGAGCTGCCGTTCACGCTCGGCTCCGAGGTGGCCGGCACGGTGCGCACCGCTCCCGACGGGTCGGGGTTCGCCCCGGGCGACCGTGTCGCCGCGATGTGCGTGGTCGGCGGGTTCGCCCCCAGCGTCGTGGCGCCCGCGAGCCAGACGTTCCCGCTGCCCGACGGGGTGTCGGCGGACGTGGGCGCCGGGTTGCCGATGAACTACCTGACCGCGCACTTCGTGCTCACCACCCGCGGCAGGCTCGCCGCGGGGGAGACCGTGCTCGTCCACGGCGCCGCGGGCGGGGTCGGGGTCGCGTGCATCCAGTTCGCCCGGGCTCGCGGCGCGACGGTGATCGCCGTCGTGTCCACCGAGGGCAAGGCCGAGGTCGCGCGGGCGGCGGGCGCCGACCACGCCGTCCTCGTCGACGGCTTCAAGGACGCCACCCTGGTGATCACCGGCGGCGAGGGCGTGGACATCGTCGTCGACCCGGTCGGCGGTGACCGGTTCACCGACTCGCTGCGCAGCCTGCGGCGCGGCGGGCGGCTCCTCGTCGTGGGCTTCACGGCGGGCGAGATCCCCACGGTGAAGGTGAACCGGCTGCTCCTGCGCAACACCGAGGTCGTCGGCGCCGCCTGGGGCGAGTGGGCCATGGGGGACCCGGACTTCATGCGCGGCCAGTGGGCCGAGCTGCTCGACGACATCGCCTCGGGCCGCCTCGCTCCGCCGATCAGCGCCGCGTATCCGCTGGCCCAGGCCTCGGCCGCGGTGGGCGAGCTCGCCGAGCGGCGGGTCACCGGGAAGGTCGTCGTCCGCCCCCGCGAGTGATCTACTAGGTCCCGTGCTCGCCCACTCCCGGTCCGGCAGCGGAGAACCGCTGATCCTCATCCACGGTGTGACCCACCGCCGCGAGGCCTGGGACACCGTCGTGCCCTACCTCGAGTCCGAGCACGACGTGATCGCGGTCGACCTGCCCGGGCACGGCGGGTCGGCCGACGTCGAGCCCGACTTCGACGGGTCGGCCACCCCCCTCGCCGACGCCGTGGAGGGCCTCGCCCGGGACCTGGGCCTCGAGCGACCGCACGTCGCCGGGAACTCGCTCGGCGGGCTGATCGCGCTGGAGATGGCCGCGCGCGGCACGGTGGCGTCGGCGACGGCGCTCTCCCCGGCGGGGTTCTGGTCGCCGGTCGGCCGCGCCTACTGCCGCGTCGCGCTCACCGGGGCGTCGAAGCTGCTGCAGTCGATGTCGCGGGAGCGCCTGGACCGGGTGCTGGCGACCTCCGCCGGGCGCGCCGCGCTCACCGGGCTGATCATGGCCCACCCCGGCCGTCAGGACCCCGAGGTGCTGGGCCGCGACCTCCAGGGCCTCGCCCGCCCCCGGGAGGGCTTCGCTTCGATGATGGCGGGCCTCGACCGGTGGACGGTGCCTCGCCCGTCGGCGGTCCCGACCATGGTCGGGTGGGGGAACCGCGACTTCCTGCTGCCGCGCGCCCAGATCCGGCGCCTGCGCACGCTCCTGCCCGAGGCCCACGTCGTCGTGCTCCCCGACTGCGGGCACATCCCGATGGCCGACGACCCGGCGCTGGTCGCGGAGATCATCCTCGGCAACGCGCGGCTCGCGCGGGCCTGAGCGGCCGGGGAGCGGCGCGATGGCGCACGAGTACCGGGTCACCGTCGCCTGGCACGACGACCCGGGCACCGTGGACTACCGCTCCTACACCCGCGACCACGTGGTCTCCGCGGACGGCAAATCGTCCCTCGACGGGTCCGCCGACCGCAGCTTCCGCGGGAGCGCGGCGCGGTGGAACCCGGAGGAACTGGTGGTCGCGGCGCTCTCGCAGTGCCACCTGCTGAGCTTCCTGCACGTGGCCGCCGACGCGGGCGTCGTCGTCACCGCCTACTCCGACCACCCCGTCGGGCGGATGACGAAGGACGACGACGGCGGGTGGTCGTTCGCGTCGGTGGTCCTGCGCCCGGAGATCACCGTCGCCGGGGCGGAGCCGGACCTGACGGCGCTGCACCACGCGGCGCACGAGGCCTGTTTCATCGCGCGTTCCGTCGGGTTCCCGGTGACGGTCGAGCCGGGGGCAGCTCCCCCGTGATGACGGTGGCGGCGGGTACCCTGGAGAGTGACCGGCCCGGGGCGAAGCCCCGGATGTCGCCTCCGGGACGCAGGAAGGGTGCCGCACGCCCTCGGTTCCGATCCACGTCGGCCGCATCACCGCGAGCTCACCGTAGCCGTGGGACGAGGGGAGCACCCCGTGTCCGTGTCCGACAACCCGACCCAGAGCCGCCGACCGTCCGAGTTCGGCGGGAACCGGGTGACCCTCGCGCACGACGCCGAGGTCGCCGCGCGCGGGGCCGAGCAGTACCGGGCGGCACGGGTGGTCGCCGCCCGCTCGGTCGACGTCGAGGACTGCCGCGAGCTGCTGGGCATGCTCGGGCTGGCCGGGGTGACGGGCCTGCCCGTGACCGACCCGCCCATTCGCCGAGGCTGAACGGGCGGGTCGGTGACCCGGGATCAGTAGCCGGACGACCCGCCGTAGGAGTCGCCGGACGAGGCCGGTGCCGGGGCGGCGGGAGCGGAGCCGTACCCGGAACCACCGGACGCCGAGCCCCCGGAGGCCGAGCCCCCGGACGCCGCGCCGGCGGCGGGCGCGCTGCCCGAACCACCTGAGGCGGCGCCGCCCGCGGGGGCCGCGTTCGCCGCGACCGCCTTCCCGTCGGGGCCGAGCGCCTTCCAGGTGCCGCCGACGCCGTTGCCGGTCGTGTCGCCCGGCTTGGTGTCCTTGGCGTAGCGGTAGACGGGCCACCCGTTGAGGGTCAGCTGCTTGGTGCCGTCGGCGCGGTCGACGTTGCCGACCTTCTCCGCGGAGACCCCCTTGAGCCACGGGGTGTCGCCCGCGAGGACCGGGGGCCAGGCCTTGGCGCAGTCGCCGTTGCAGTTCGAGGCCGGCGGCTTGTTGGTGTCCTTCGTGTACTCGTACACCGTGAAGCCGTCGCTCGTGGCCACCAGCCCGAGCGGGGTCTGCTTCGTCGCGAGGTTGGGGCCGGTCAGCGAGGTCGCGGCGACCTGGGCGCCGCCGGTGGGGGCAGCGGTGGGCGTGCCGGACGACGCGCCCCAGCGGGCGATCGCGACGTAGCCCGCCGCCCCCGCGATGACGGCGGCCGCGGCCACCAGCGCGAGCATCGCCCGGCGCCTGCCGCGACCGCTGCCGCCGCGCCGCTCGCCGCCGCGTCGGTGCCCGGAGCCGACCGGGATCGGTCCGCTGGGGTGGCCCTCGTACGGGTCGTACCCGGCGGGCGCGGGCTCACGGGCCTCGTAGGCGCCGGCCTCGGTGCGGCGGTGGTGACGCACGGTGGGCTCAGCCGCCTGCCGGGCCGGCGCGGGGTAGCCGGCGGGCGCGGCGGACCAGGAGCCCGTCGACGGCCCGCGCGGGGGGGCCTGCTGCGGGCCCGAGTAGGGCCCGACCGCGGGCTGGGGCGCGGAGTATGGCCCGACGGCGGGCTGGGGCGCGGAGTAGGGCCCGGGCGGTGCCGGCACCGCGCCGGACCAGGGGCCCGCCGCGGGCTGGGCACCCGACCACGGGCCCTGGGGGCCGGCCGGGGCGTCGTCGTACCGCGAGGCGCGGGCCGCGTCCGGGGGCACGGGGATGCCGAACTCCGGGCGCGGATCCTGCTGCAGATCGGGGCGCATGGACGAAGAACCTCCGGTGATGGGGAGCGAGGCCCGTCGCGGACTCGGGGAAACCCGCGGCAGGTGCGGCGCCGACGGTAGGGAAGCCGGCCGTCGGGACCCGCGGAGCTGAGAGTGCGGGGGCCCAGGTGCCGTGCAGGGGGCGTCGTCGTGCGGCGAACGGCGAGGAAAGGGGCCGGATGTTCGCCGGCGCTGCTCCGAACGCCGACAGGTTCCTTCAGGTCGGATCTGAGAGCTCGCTGGGCGCCACTCGATCGAGGGACGCCCCGTCGGGTGACGGAGCGTGCGCTCCGCTAACGATCGCCGCGCCTCTCACGAGTCTCCCAGCAGGAGATCACCCCGGGGAGGGTCATGCGCATCGTCACCATCGCGGCGGCCGCCGTGCTGGCCGTGCTCGCCGGGTTGCTCGTGGTCCGGGCCCACGCCGAGGACCGGGTCGTCGCGAGCGTGCCGCCGGCGCCGATCGCCGCGGTCGAGCCGCCTCCCGTGCTCGGCGTCATCGGGGACTCGTTCGCGGCGGGCACCGGCCTGGCCGACCCGGGCGCGCAGGCGTTCCCGGGGGTGATCGCGGCCCGCGCGGGCTGGCGGTCGGTGACGACGGCGATCCCCGGCACGGGCTACGTGGTGCACCCGCCGCAGGCGCACCCCTACGAGGCGGCTCAGGTCGAGGCCATGGTGGCCGCACGGCCGTCGGTACTGGTGGTGGAGGGCTCGCAGAACGACGGGCCCGCCGCCCCGGCCGCGGTGGGAACGGCGGCCGAGGCTCTGTTCGCCCGGCTGAAGCGCGAACTGCCGCGGACCCGGATCGTCGTCCTGGGGCCGGTCGCGTCGAACTCGAGGCAGGCGGCCGCGCTGGCGGGGGTGGACGCGGCCGTCGACGCCGCCGCCCGCCGGGCCGGGCTGCCCTATGTGGACGCGCTCGCCGACAGCTGGTTCACCGACGCCCAGGCGGCGATGATCGGACCGGACCACGTGCACCCGACACCGGCGGGACACGCCCGGATCGCGGATCAGTTGGGCGCGGACCTCACACGCCTGGGTGCCCTGCCGCCCGCCCGCACCTGACGCTCAGTGCTTGCGGGCCCGACGTCCCTTGAGGTGCCGGCGGGTGATGAGACTCCTCCGCGGCGGGTCCAGGACGAGCACGAGGGTCGCGACCGCCACGACACCGAGTCCGACCGCGAGACCGAGCCACCCGTGGTGGTCCGGACCGAGGAGGCCCGCCGCCCCGAAGACCATGATCACCGTTCCGGCGAAGGCCGCGACCACGAGGCTGTGGACCCGACGCCGGTCGAGGCGGGACTGCTGCTCGAGGAGCGAGGTCGGCGCCGCGAAACCGATGGTGGGGTCGCGGTGCCGCCCGGGCGCCGGATCCGGCGTCAGGGGCAGACCCGTCGGGGGCGTGAGGTCGGAGTCGTCGTACGACTCGGCTGTCGTCGTCGCCATGAGTACGGCGGGCGTACCCGCCCCTCACGGCCGACAACCGGCCCGGCCGCCGGATTACTCGGACGATGGCCCTTCCAGGACCTTGCGCGCGACGTCGATCAATGGTGCTCCCACGCAGTGCGAGATCGTCCGGAGAACCACGACGGCCTCGGGGATCGTGACGCCCAGGCGGGCGGAGAGCACGCCCTCGGCCTGGTGGACCTGCGCGGGATGGCGCCACTCGGGCGTCACAGCACTCTTGATCACGATCGGCTCCATGCGAGATCCGGCCCCGACAGCAACGAACACTGGCAGCGGCGGGGTCGAGGCCGATCCGCAGAATATTCGTCGGTCCCGTCGATCGTGTCTACGGCCGTTCGGCGGGAGTCGACTCACCCGCACGGCGGGGTCGCCGGCGCCCGAGGCACCCGGACCTGACGGCAGGCCCCGGCGATGACGAAAGGCCCTGGTCGGGAACCCCTCGCGGGGCTCTGACCAGGGCCTTTGTGGTGGGCGATACTGGGATTGAACCAGTGGCCTCTTCCGTGTCAAGGAAGCGCTCTCCCACTGAGCTAATCGCCCGAGGCGGAGGCGGGAATCGAACCCGCGTACAGGGCTTTGCAGGCCCTTGCCTAAGCCACTCGGCCACTCCGCCCGGTTCTTCGGAGAAACGGCCCAGCGCCGAAGGGGGCCTGTCTCCCGAGCGGACGACGGGACTCGAACCCGCGACCCTCACCTTGGCAAGGTGATGCGCTACCAGCTGCGCTACGTCCGCATGTCGTCGAAGGGAACAGCTGGGAACTTCCGCTCTCCCTGCCGACGACGAGAACTCTACTGCATCGCGCGCGCCCCCGATCAGGGGGGTGTCGTCAGGAGGGGTCGGTGGACAGCAGCAACCCCAGCGCGTGCTCGAGGTCCAGCCAGTCGTCCTCGGCGCCCGGTTCGATCACCTCGTGGGTGCGCTGGAGGAACTCCGAGACCTCACGGGCGAGCGCCCGGAAGGTCGCGTGTCCGGACGGGGAGGAGAGCTCGATCTCCACCGCCTCGCCCTCGGCGGGCCGGATGCGGACGTCGCCGTCGCCCGCGGTGTCGATGAGGCCCTCGGTGAGGAGGTCCCGCGAGAAGACCCACTCGACCCAGCCGGCGCGCCCGGTACGGAAGGCGGCCTGCACGGCGTAGGGGTCGCGGGTGTCGTAGCGGAGCTCCACCTGAACCGGCACTGGCGGGTTCGGCGGCCCGATGAGGTCGAAGACCGCTGTCGAGCGGATCGTGACGTGGTCGTTGTGCATTCGAAGGCTGCCTTTCGCGCACGCTGCTGTCGAAGTAGGGAACGACCGTCAGCCGAGCTTGTGACGCTGGTTCACCCGGCTCACGCACTGCGAGCATCTTAGGAGTACCCGGTCGAGGCCTTACCTGGTCCGGTTCCGTAACGACGCACCCTCCCCGCCGGAGCGGCCGGGGCCCCCCGGGAGCACTAACCTGTGCTGCGTCTCCCCCGGACACGAGACGATCAGGCAGGAGTCACCCGTGTCGGACGCTTCGCAGCGCGGTGCTGAAGTGGCTGCGCAGCGTGACCAGGTGTCCGACGATGCTGTGGCCGACGCCACACTCCTCCGGGCGGTCACCTCACGTGCGCCACGCGCCCTCGAAGGCCTCTACGACCGCTTCTCCCGGCGCGCCTACTCGCTCGCCCGCCGGGTGTGCGTCGACGAGGCACTCGCGGAGGACGTCGTCCAGGAGGTCTTCCTCCTGGTCTGGCGCCACCCGGAGCGTTACGACCCGGCGCGCGGCAGCGTCTCGGCCTGGCTGATGACGATGGTCCACCACCGCGCGGTCGACGCCGTGCGTCGCGAGGCCACCCGTAGGCGCCACACCGTCCCGCCGGGTGAGGAGGGTGACGACTGGAACCTCCCGCCGGGCCCGGGGGCCGACGAGGCCGCCCTCGACGCCGTCGTCGCCGGGCACGTCCGCGAGGCGCTCGCCGCGCTGCCCGCGGAGCAGCGGGAGGCACTGACCCTGGCGTACTTCGGGGGATTCACCCAGCGTGAGGTCGCGAGCATCGCCGGCATCCCGCTCGGAACGGTGAAGTCGCGGATGTTCACCGCGGTCCGGACGCTGCGCGGGCTGCTCGAGGGCCACGTGGACCGCGGCGGCGAGGAGGGGCCGTCGTGACCGCCCCGCTGCCGGCCTCCGCGGACGGGCATCCCGAGCTCGCCGTCGGGTGGGTGCTGCACGTGCTCGAGCCCGACGAGGAGGCGACCTTCGCGGCGCACCTCGACGACTGCTCGGCTTGCCGCCGCATCGTGGCCGAGACCGAGGACGTCACGACGCTGCTCGGGACGGCCGTGGACCAGGTGGACCCGCCGCCGTTGTTGCGCACGCGGCTGCTCGCGGCGGCCGAGGCAGAGGACGGCTCCCCAGAGGGCTCCCTAGATGTCAGCGATGCGGCACCGCTGACACTGGACGTCAGTAGCTCCACATCCTCGTCGGCCGATTCCTCGCCGGCCGGCGACGAGGCCGACGCCGTCGTCGTCCCGATGCGCCGCCATCGCGCTCCGGAGGCCGGCCGCCGTCGGTGGGCCCGCCGCGCCACGGCCGGGCTCGCCGTGGCCGCCGCCCTGGCCCTCGTCGTCGCGATCGGCGGGCTCGTCGCCGCGAACCGGTCGTTGACCGAGCAGCGCGACACCGCCGCCGCGGCCGCGGCCCAGGGCGAACAGGTCACGCAGATGCTCGACGCCGCCGCCCGGCCCGGGAACCCGCACACGGTCCTCGCCACCCCGGCAGGCGGCTTCGTCGGCCTCGTCGTCGACCGGGGGCGCGGGCCGGAGGTACTCGCCTCCGGGCTGACGCCCAACGACAGCGACCACACCTACGTCCTCTGGGGCCTCGCGGACGGCAAGCCGGTCGGGCTGACGGCGTTCGAAATGCCCGATTCCGGCCCGGCTGTGCAGGCCGTACCCTCGGTGGAGGCGGCCGGCGGGTTCGCCGGGTTCGCGGTGTCCCTCGAGCCCGGTCATGCCGTGCCCGCCACGCCGACCCAGGTCGTCGCGAGCGGTCAGACGGCTGGCTGACCGACCGGGCCGCGACGACGGCGAGCCGTACCCGACCCGCCAGACCGGCTCCGCCGGCCGACGCCCCGAGGAAGGCGATGACGCAGCCACAGGCCAGGCCCGACCGACCGGCCGCTCCCGGCGACGGGCCCGCGGCCCCGCCGGCCCACCACGGTCGTCTGCACGACGCCCGTGTCCGCGTGCGGGCCTTCCGGATGAAGGTGCGCGCCCGGCCGGGCTGGAACCTCGCCTGGCGGATCGGGATCGGCGTCCTCGGTGGCGTCGTGCTGGTGCTCGGCATCATCGCGATCCCGTATCCCGGGCCGGGCTGGCTCATCGTCTTCGCCGGGCTCGGGATCCTCGCCACCGAGTTCTCCTGGGCGGGCCGGGTGCTGCGGTTCGCGCGCCGCTACTACGACCGCTGGGTCGCGTGGGTGCGACGGCAGAACAAGGTCGTGCAGCTGCTCCTCGCCCTCGCGACGCTGGCCGTGGTGCTGACGACGTTGTGGCTGCTGAACGCGCTGTGGCTCGTCGCGAAGATCGTCGGCCTCGGTCACTGGACCTGGCTGCACAGCCCGATCATGGCGTGAGTTAGGCTGGGTGGTGCTGCGGGCGATTAGCTCAGGGGGAGAGCGCTTCGTTCACACCGAAGAGGTCACTGGTTCGATCCCAGTATCGCCCACGCAGAAAGGCCCTGGTCAGAGACTCACACGAGCCACCGGCCAGGGCCTTCGTCATGGCCGGGACCGCAAGGCTGCGAACGCCGGCGTCGAGAGCGGGACCCGAGCCGGAGCCCCGGTGCGGGGGAGCGGGCGAGGTCTCCGGGCGCCACGGTGTGTCCTCGAATCCTGTTGCAAAAGCCGCATCGCGCCCGATCGGCGCAAACGCTTTCGTCCCTCCTTGAGTCTGTCGGCCACCTCCCTGTTAGCTGATGTCCACCTATCGGTCGGGCAGGAGGCGGTGGAGGTCCGATGGCGAGCGACGAGGCAGCGGGCGGGGCCGAGCAGGCCCGGTCGGTCGAGATCAACCAGCC
>NZ_DASXJS010000066.1:0-11024 GCF_036497245.1 Actinomycetospora sp.
TCATTTGACTGGCTGAGCGTATTGGCGGGGTTTCGGTTGCCGCAAGGCGGTTATGTCCACGCGGTCGGATTGTTGTACCACCATCGAGCCGCCGACGCGTTCCACGCTGTCCATCGCTCCGCCGGGGATGTTCATCGCCGCAGCCAGCGTCGGCGGATCACCAATCGCCAGAACCGAATACGGCGGGTTGAGCGTCGCGCTGTCGACGACGAGCGCGCCGGGTCGGTCCAGCGCCTGGCCGCCTCGAGGAAGTAGTAGTCCCCGTACACCAGCCCGACGTCGATCTCGCTGTCCTGCGGCTTCCCGCCGGTCGCGTGGGCGAGCAGGGCCGGGCCCGCCGGGGCCACGTCCTTCGTCGCCAACTCGTCGAGGGTCTCGCCCGCAGCCTGGCGGTAGCGGGCGCCGTCGGCTGCCCCGACCTGGTCGGCGAGGTCGAGCAGCCCGGACGCGGCGACGGCGGCCGCCGAGGTGTCGCGCTCCTCGGTGGGCTTCGAGAAGTCCCAGGCCGGCACGCGGGCGCCGGGGCCGGTGTGGGCGAGCCACCAGTCGGCGGCCTTGACCGCGGCCGCGCGCAGGTCGGCGTTGCCCGCCGCACGGGCCTGGGCGGCGAACCCGTGGATCGCCCAGCCCTGACCCCGCGACCAGGTGGAGTCGGGTGCCGCGCCCTGCCAGGTGTCACGCTTGACGAACGCGCCGGTGTCCGGGTCGAACACGGCCACGTGGGCGACGCTGCCGTCGGGGCGCATGTTGGTGCGTGAGGCGGTCAGCGCGTGCTGGGTCGCGATGTCCTTCCAGGCCGGGTCGCCACCGGGCAGGGCGGCCGCCCGGTCGAGCAGGGCCAGGTTCATCGTCGTGTCGATGATGACCGGGAAGCGCCAGGTCCCGCGCTTGTCGTCCTCGCCGTCGGTGTCCCAGCTCTTGATCGCGTGGACCTTCGGCGAGTACCGGGTGGCGAGCGAGCGGGCCGCGGTGACGACGTCGTCGGCGCCCGCCCCCGTGGCACTGACCTGCTCGCCGAAGCTGTCGTCGACCATGAAGCCCAGGTCGTGGGTGTCGGTGCGGTGCACCTGCGAGGCGATCGGCGCCGTCCACCGCTGGGCGCGGGCGGTCCAGGCCTGGTCGCCGGTGAGCTCGCGGGCCAGCCACATCTCGCCGGGGAAGAAGCCGGAGGTCCAGTCGTCGACCGGCTTCGTCTTCCACGTCGTGGCGCCGCCGCCGATCGAGCGCGGGTAGCCCTGGGCCGGGTCGAGGGAGTCGGCGCCGGACGCCAGCCGCTCGTAGGCGGTGGGCAGCGCCTTCGTCACCGAGGCGGGCAGCGTCGTTCCCGACGACGGAGCCGCGCCCGGGGCCGACGACGCGTCGGGCCCCTGCCCGCAGCCCACGAGCAGGACGCCGGACAGCGCCATCGCCACAACAGCCCCACCCGTCACAACCGCCACACGGCGAGACTGCCCCGCCGCGCGTCGGGTGTCCGCCCACGAACCTGATCTCGCCACGAACGAGTCACCCCCCGGTGCCGGCGGCACTGTAGCCCGATCGGGGCAGGGCGACACGTGGGCCGGGCGCTCTGCCGCGGCCCGCCGCCGGCTTGTCGCGGGCTTCCGCGGTGCCCCGCCGACCTTGTCGTCGTGACTCAGAACGACAAGGCGGCAGGAAAGGCGAACTCCCCGCGACAAGGTGGGACGCGGAGCCGCTAGTGGCACGCCTTCGGTTCGGAGGCCGGCAGGTCGAGCGCCGGGTTCCCGTCGAAGAAGCCCGAGGGCCGGAGCATGAACCCGATCGTCGACACCGGCATGACCGGCCAGTCCTCGGGACGCACCACGTGGTGGGCGCCGAACGTGTACCAGACGACGATGTCGGCGCCCTCGAGCGGACGGTCGCCGTCGAGGTAGGTGGGCAGCCCGGTCCCGACGGGCGCCTGCAGCGGGTAGTCGCCTGCCGCGAAGCGCTGCGCGGGGTCGTGCGCGGTGACCCAGACGGAGTGCTCGGTGAACCCCGACCGCGGCGCGAAGAGTGCCTCGGGCGAGTACATCGGCGGCACCGTCGAGCCGGGCATGAGCGCGTAGGCGGTGGGTGCGCCGGTCGGGCCGGTCTCGGACGCGCTCTCGATCTTCCAGAAGCGGGCCTTCGCCGGCGCGGTGTCCCGGGCTCCGTCCGCCTCGGAGGTGATCGGGGTCCGCGTCGTCACCCACGCGTTGCCGTGGGGGTTCGCCGGTCCGGGCGGCGACGGCATGGAGTCGATCTCCGTGACGGTGTTGGCGGCCCCGTCGACGGTCATGTCCAGCCGCACGCAGAAGAAGTGCTGGTGGTGCGGGCCGTAGAGGCCCGGCGCGACGAGGGTGCCGTGCTCCGGTGTCTTGCCGACCGGGATCGCCCCGGTCGAGATCACGCCGGTCAGCTTGACCTCGTACTCGATCATGCCGTCGTTGTAGAGGTACCAGAAGTAGCCGTACTCGTAGTTCCCGACGGTGACGATCGAGGAGATCACCAGCCGGCGCCTCCGTCGCACCTCCACCGCCTCCGTGCGGAAGTCGGTGTGCTTCCACGCGATGCCGGTGTCCTCCTCGTGCAGGCAGATCGCGTTCGGGATGGTGACCGCGCCGCCGTCCTGGTCGTTCACGACGCCGTCGAAGTAGTGGATGTGCCCCACGCAGTCGCACCCGAGCGCCAGCGGGTTCGCGAGCCAGCCGACGCCGTACTCGCCCTGGTCGAAGACGTTCTTGAACCGGTGCGTGGGGGCCGGGTCGCCGTAGGGGACGTACATCTCGGCGAGCGAGGCCCGATGCAGGATCGGGCGCCGGGTCCCGCGGTCGTCGTAGGAGACCTGGTGCAGGACGAGACCCTCGCGCGGCGTGAACCCGATCCGCAGGTGCCATTTCTGCCAGCTCACCGCGTGCCCATCGACGGTGAAGCTCGGCCCGTCGGGCTGGGTGATCACGATCGGCCGGACGTCGTCGCGGACGGTCTCGACCCGCGGCACGTTGGCGGGGTCGTGGATCCACGGCTGCTCGTAGTTCGCGGGCTGCGGGGGCAGGTCGACGGCGCCGAAGTCCTCCACCTCGACGACCTCGCGCAGGTCCAGATCCACGGTGACGACGAGGCCGTCGATCGGCCGTGCATAGCCGTGCTCACCGGGGGCGGAGCGCATCCAGGTCAGCGGCCGGACGATGCGCCGGGCCGCGGGATCGTCCTCGGGCCCGGTCCACGACGACGCCCAGGGATCGATCATCGCGAGGTGGAGGTCGGTGATCCCGCGCCGGGTCATCGCCTCCTGCCAGCGGGGATCCGCGCGGACGATGTCCTCGGTCGCGAAGAACTCCTCGGCCATCACCGGCGGCTGCACTCCTGGACGGGCCCGCCAGGACAGCACCGTCCCCTCGGTGAGCGAGACGACGGCCTCGTAGAGCGTCTTCCGGGCGCGCTCGTAGAGCACGATCTCGGCCTCGCGCGGCAGGGGGCGGGCGGGGTCGAACCCGGCGAGGGCCGCCTTCGTGGGCTCGTGCAGAGCCACGAACACGAAGCGTGCGCTGTCGGTGAGCTCCTGGGCCCGGATGAGCAGCGACGACGCCGCGGCGACCTCGTCGGCCGTGAGCGGCTCGAGCGGGTGGGTGGTCGTGGTGCGCGGTTCGGAGAGTGCGGTCATGCCGGGACCTCCTGCGGGTCGTCGAGCACGGGGTCGGACAGCGAGAAGTGCCCCAGGTCGGCGTAGACGGCCGGGCGCCGGGCGCGCAGCACCAGGGCGACCACCACCCCGGCCACGAAGATCACCAGCGGGACCCAGGGCAGCAGGGTGATGAACGGGACGCCCTCGGCGGCGGCGAGCGCATCCCGGTTGTCGATCAGCAGGTAACAGGCGATGACCATGGCCGCGCACCCGATGACCGGGGCGATCAGCGTGCTCCAGATCCGGAAGCCGTCCCGCGCCGTCGTCAGGAAGTACCGGATGATCGCGACACAGACCAGGGCCTGCACGGCGAGGATGCCGAGCACCCCGAGCAGCGGCGACCAGGTGCCGAGCTTGGTCAGCGCACCCTCGGTCGAGGGGTCGTAGAGGACGAATCCGAGGCAGTAGAGCGCGACGACCACGGTGGTCGTCGCGGACGCCACGCCGGGGCTGCGGTGCTTCGAGGTGCGGCCCAGGGCCCGGGGCAGGACACCCTCGCGGCCGAGTGCGAACAGGTAGCGCGCCGAGGTGTTGTAGAAGGCCATCGCGCAGGCGAACGAGCTGGTCACGGCGAGGATCTCGATGACCGCGGTGAGCCAGCCGCCGACGTAGCGGTCCGAAAGCGGGTAGAACGCCGACGCGTACACGCCGTTCAGCTGGTCGGAGACGGCCTGGACGCTGCCGGTGAGACCCCACCCGCTCACGAAGGCGTACGAGATGAGCATGTAGAAGACGCCGAGCCCGATCACCGAGCCGTAGGTGGCGATCGAGGCGATGCGGCGCGGGTCGCGGGACTCCTCGGCGTAGTTCGGCGCCATCTCGAAGCCGACCCACGACCAGAAGGCCGCGAACAGCGCGATGCCGGCCGCGCCGGTGCCGAAGACCTGCAGCGCGCCGGGGTTGTCGAAGATCGCCACGGGGTTGAACGGCGCGGGCGAGAGGCCCTCGGCGCCGCCGTGGGCGAACACCCCGACCGCCAGGACGAGGAGTGCGAGCACCTCGCCGACGAGCATGACGCCGAGGACCTTCGCCGTCAGTTCGATGTGGAACCACGCGAGCAGGCTCATGATCGCCAGCCCGATCGCCATGTAGAGCCACGCGGGCAGCGCGAGCCCGGTGAAGGTCTCGACGGTCGACGCCGCGAAGTAGCCCATGACCCCGATCACGGCGCCGACGAAGACCATGTAGCAGAGGGCGATGAGCAGACCCGATCCCAGGCCGACCACGCGCCCGAGCCCCCGGCTGACGAACGTGTAGAAGCCCCCGGCGCTCGTCACCCGCCGCGACATGGCGATGTAGCCGACGGAGAAGATCGTCAGCGACACCGTCGCGAGGAGGAACGCGGCCGGCGTCGCCCAGCCACCACCGTTGACCGAGACCGGCACGTTGAACAGCATCGCGGTCAGCGGGGCCGCCCCGGTGACGATGCAGAACAGGACCGAGGGCAGGC
Source organism: Actinomycetospora sp. (assembly GCF_036497245.1). GTDB lineage: Bacteria > Actinomycetota > Actinomycetes > Mycobacteriales > Pseudonocardiaceae > Actinomycetospora. The sequence continues at coordinate 5,115 of NZ_DASXJS010000066.1, forward strand.
CGAGGGCGCCGTCCGCGAGCCGCCCGTGGTGCTCGGAAGGCGGGGTCGGGGTCACGGAGTGTGTCGCGGTCATGAGGTCTCCCAGCACGAGCGGGTGACGAGCGCCCCCACTCTGGGAAGATCATGTGACCGCCACGTCACCGTTGCGGAAACCCTCCGTGCACGATCAGCCCGCGGGCACCGCCGGGGACGCCGCGTGCGCGCGCAGCGTGGGCGCGACGAGCACGATGGCGACGATCGTGAGCACGAGGTACACCGCGTTGGCCACGACGTAGCCGGTCGACAGCGTCGGGTCGGTGAACGCCAGCACCGTGAAGGCGCCGCCGATCACCCGGATGACCACCCCGACCCACATCGCCGCGCGGGCGCTGGTGGCGAGCCAGACGCCGAGGGCGACGAGGGCGAGCACGCCGAACACGAGGGTCAGCGTGTTGGCGAAGTCAGGCGCATCGGCCGGGGCCGGGAAGACCCACGGGCTCAGCACGTCGAGCAGGCCGAACAGGGCGAACAGGGCGACACCGGCCGCAACGGGCGGGCGTCGGAGGAGAGGATTCATGCTGACCGAGGGTGAGCGCCCACCCGGCCCGACGTCTGCCGTATCCACCTACTGCATCTGCTTCTCCGGACGCGGTCGATCGGTGCCTACGGCTCATCCCCTGCGGCCACGCGGAGCAGCACGTCCGCGTGGCAGGGATCCTCGAGGGGACACCAGCACGCGAGGTCGTGCCCGGCGAGCTCCGCGCGGGCCTTCTCGACCATCTCCGGGTGCTCCGCGAGCCAGCGGCGGTACAGCGCGATCATGGTGTCCCGGTCGAGGGTGACCTCGACGTCGTCGTCGCCCCGGACCGTCCCGCCGAGCCGGAACGGGTTCCCCCAGACGGACGGGCGCGCGACGGTGACCGCCCCGTCCGGCTTGCGCCAGCCCTTCGCGCGCCGGAGGCGGATCCGTGCCGGCATCAGTCCTGCCCCGCGATCGTCGCGAGGCCGTCGAGCAGCCGGTCGACGTCGGCGTCGTCGGAGTAGGGCGCCAGGCCGATACGCAGCGCGCCCTCGTCGCCGAGGCCCAGCAGGCGGGAGGCCTCCAGCGCGTAGAACGACCCGGCGGGGGCGAACACCCCGCGCTCGGCGAGCGCGGAGTGCGCGCGGCGCTCCCCGCCCGGGACGCGGACGAGCAGCGTCGGGGTCCGGTGGGCGGCCCGGGAGAGCACCTCCACGCCGGGGATCCACGCCAGGCCGGTCTCGATCCGGCCCCGCAGCCGGTCCTCGTGGGCCTGGACCGCCGCCATGCCCGCGACCAGGCGGTCCCGCCGGGACTCACCCTCCGCCAGCGACCCGAGGACGTCCACGGCCGCCGTCGTCCCGGCGAGCAGCTCGTAGGGCAGCGTCCCGAGCTCGAAGCGCTCCGGGACGGCGTCGGTGGAGGGCAGCAGCTTGTCGGGGCGCACCGTCTCCAGCCACGCCGGGTCGGCGGCGAGCACCCCGCAGTGCGGCCCGAGGAACTTGTACGGCGAGCAGAGGAAGACGTCCGCGCCGAGAGCGGCCACGTCCACCGACACGTGCGCGGTCAGGTGCACCCCGTCGACGACGCAGAGCGCCCCGGTGTCGTGCACCCGGGCCGCGATCTCCGGGATCGGCGGGCGGGTCCCGAGGAGGTTGGACGCCCCCGTGACGGCGACGACGCGGGTGCGGTCGGAGAGCTGCGCGGCGACGGCGTCAGCGCTCAGCTCGGTGGTCGTGGGGTCGAAGTCGACCCACCGCACCGTCGCCCCCGCCCGCTCGGCGGCGAGCACCCACGGCCGGATGTTGGCGTCGTGGTCGAGGCGGGTGACGACGACCTCGTCACCGGGACCCCACGAGGTGGCGAGAGTGCGGGCGAGGTCGACGGTCAGGGCCGTCATGCTCCGTCCGAAGACGATGCCGCGTGGGTCGGCGCCGAGCAAGTCGGCCATCGCGGCCCGGGCGCCGAGCACCACGTCGTCGGAGAAGCGCTCCGCCGGGGTGATCCGCCCGCGGTTGGCGATCGGCGCCGTCAGGGTCTCGGCCACCGCCCGCCCGACCTCGGCGGGCACCTGCGAGCCACCGGGTCCGTCGAAGTGGGCGTAACCCTGGTCGAGCGCCGGGAAGCGGGCGCGGAACGCGGCGACGTCGTAAGGCACCGGCCCAGTCTGACGTTCGCCCGACCGGGGCACTGTCGATGTTTGGCAGTAACGATTCATGCCCACCCGTCGGATACACGCACGGCAGGCGGTCCACCGACCGCGACGAGCGGGATCGGGGTGGTCTGGGTGAGCGTGCAGCTCGAGGCACAGGGTGATGCGGCTCCCCGCGCGGGCGGGCGTCACGAGCTGGCATCGGTCCCCGTCCCCCGAGAGGTCGTCGACCGGCCCCGCCCCCGGTGGCGCGAGGCCGTCGGCGCGGCCGTCCTGCTCTCGGTCCTGGAGACCGTGCGCGACGAGGACGTCACCGTCAGCGCGTAGGACCCCGCGAGAGCGGGCATGATCTCCGTCGGATCAGCCGGGCGCCACCGATCGGAGGCACGCCATCAGCGCGTCGACGGAGTCCCCCACCACCCGGGAGCGCGGTCTGCGCGGGCCGGTCGCGGCCGTCGTCGTCGCCCTCGCCTTCCTGATCACGATGCTCGGCGCGACGATGCCGACGCCGCTCTACCCGATCTACGAGCAGGAGCTCGGGTTCGGCGGCGTGATGGTCACGCTGATCTTCGCGGCGTACGCGGTCGGCGTGGCCGTGGCGCTGCTGTTCTTCGGCAGGCTCTCCGACCAGCTCGGACGGCGCGCGGTGCTCCTGCCCGGCCTGGCGCTGGCCGCGATCTCCAGCGCGGTGTTCCTCATCCCCGGGGACATCCCCACGCTCTTCGCCGGCCGTGTCCTGTCGGGGCTCTCGGCCGGGGTCTTCACGGGGACGGCCACCGCGACCCTCGTCGACCTCGCCCCCGCGGGCCGCCAGCAGCAGTACAGCCTGCTCGCGGCCGCGGTGAACATGCTCGGCCTCGGGCTCGGTCCGGTGCTCGCGGGTGCGCTCGCCGAGTACGCCCCGGCGCCGCTCTTCCTGCCCTACGTCGTGCACATCGCGCTGGTCCTGGTGATCGGGGTGTTCCTCTACGCCCTCGCGGAGCCGATCGAGACCTCCGGCGGGCCGGTGTCCTGGCGCCCGCAACGGGTGTCGGTCCCACCCGAGGTCCGTGGAGTGTTCGTCCGGGCGGCCATCGCCGGGTTCGCGGGCTTCGCGGTGCTCGGTCTGTTCACCGCCGTCTCCCCGTCGTTCCTCGCCCAGGTCCTGCACCTCTCGAACCACCTGGTCACCGGGCTCGTCGTCCTCGCCCTGCTCGGCCCCTCGACCGTCGGTCAGATCGCGTCGTCGCGGCTGGGCGAACGCCCGGCGCTGCTCGTGGGCTGCGCGGCGCTGGTGGTCGGCATCCTGGTCGTGGGCCTCTCGGTCGCGCTGGCCTCGCTGTGGTTGCTGGTCCTCGGCGCCGCGGTGGCCGGGGTCGGGCAGGGGATGAGCTTCCGCGCCGGGCTCGGCGCGGTCAGCGCGGGCAGCCCGCCCGATCGACGCAGCGAGGTGGCCTCGAGCTTCTTCCTGGTGCTCTACGTCGCGATCTCGCTGCCGGTGATCGGCGAGGGGGTCGCGTCCGCGGCCTTCGGGCTGGTGCCCTCGGCCGTGGCGTTCTCGGTGATCGTCGCAGTCCTGGCCGCGATCGCGTTCGTCAGCCTGCTGCGCAGGCCGCAGCCGGGCTGAGCCCCACTCCCCGCCGCCTCAGACCCCGACGAGCGAGGCGGCCGTCCGGCCGCTCCAGGCGACCCGGCCCTGCTCGACGAGCTCGCCCACCGGGCGCCGCCCCGAGAGCAGCAGGAGGAAGGCGTCGGCGTCGGCGTCCACCTCGGCCGTCGGGACCGCGGGCCCGTCGCCCACCCGCACCGTCCGGTCGATCTCCACGGGGCCGCCGGGCCGGGCGCGGACCAGCAGCCGCAGACACGTGGCGCGGGGGGTGGAACGGGCCAGCAGGCGCGGCACGAACTCGCTGACGAGCCGGCAGGCCTCGAGCGCCGCGGGGCCCGCGACCCCCGGGTCGAGCTCGATCCCGAGGGCCTCGTGGAGGTCGTGGGTGTGCAGGCACATGTCGAGGCACTGCGCCTCGAGGACCCGGCCGGTGGGGGCCGAGGACAGCGCGGTGCGCTCCGCCCGGTCGTGCGCCTCGGCGAGCGCCTCGCGCAGCCGCTCGGGCCCCGCGTAGTGCACGCCGGTGAGGTGGGTGACGAGGTCGGTGACGTCCCTCCCGCCGGTCCCCAGGACCGCGGCGGCCACCGCGCCGGGCGATCCGGACGGGATGAGCGGCAGCGCCCAGTCGTCGGCCGTCAGGTGGGCCACGGCGTCGTCCGTGACGTCCCAGAGCCGCAGCAGGGCCCGAGTTGCGTCGTGCATCCCTATCGCCCCTCTACAGCGGACCTTGAAGACGCGCAATTCGAGGAGGACGATAGGTGATCCGGAACACATGGGGCAATGCGGTGCCGGGTTGGGGGAGTCGCTGATGGGTGAGTGCGAGCCACGGAATTTCATGCGTCCTTGTCTGCTGCTGCTCCTCAAGGAGCGCCCGGCGCACGGGTACGACCTCGTCGACCGTCTGCACTCCGCGTTCATCGACGACCTCGACGCCGGCGGGGTCTACCGCACCCTGCGGGCCTTCGAGCGTGAGGGGCTGGTCCGCTCGACGTGGTCCACGTCCGGCTCCGGCCCGGCGCGCCGCACCTACTCGCTCACCACGGCGGGGACCGACTGCCTGCGCCACCAGATCGAGCTCCTGGAGGTGACCCACCACCTCGTCCACGTCTTCCTCACGCGCTGCGGGGAGGCGTCGCTGGTCTCCTCGGTGATCGGCGAGGGTTCCGAGCGCCGGGAGGTCAGCCCATGAGCGTCCCCGAGGACCTCCACTGCGACGGCGAGGTCTGCGTGACCTGCTCCGACGAGGCCGTGCCGGTGACCGTGCTGGCCCTGTGCGACGACGGCATGGCGCGCGTCGACACCGGCCTCGGCGTCGAGGAGGTCTCCGTCGCGCTGGTCGACGCGGCGGTCGGGGACGTGGTCCTCGTCCACGCGAAGGAGGCGATCGCGAGCCTCGGCCCGGACCCCGTCCCGCGGCCGGGACCGTGACGGCCGTCGACGCCGACCGCCGCCGGCTGCGGGTGCAGGTCGCCGGGATCGTGCAGGGCGTCGGGTTCCGGCCGTTCGTGCACGCCCTCGCCACGGCCCACGGGCTCGGCGGGTTCGTCGGCAACGACGACATCGGCGTCGTCGCCGAGATCGAGGGCCGGGCCGACGGCGTCGATGCCTTCCTCGACGCCCTGCGCCGGCGCCCGCCCGCCCTCGCCGTCGTCGAGTCCGTGACGACGGCCGCGCTCGCCCCGCGGGGCGAGTGCACCTTCGTCATCGGCGCGAGCGCGGTGACCGGGCGCCGCGACGCCCTCGTCTCCGCCGACACCGCGACCTGCGACGCCTGCCTCGCCGAGATGGCCGACCCCGCCGACCGCCGCCACCGCTACCCGTTCGTCAACTGCACGCACTGCGGGCCGCGGTTCACGATCGTCCGGGACGTCCCCTACGACCGGGCGACGACGACGATGGCCGGCTTCGCCATGTGCCCCGCCTGCGCCGCCGAGTACGAGGACCCCGCCGACCGGCGCTTCCACGCGCAGCCGACCTGCTGCCCGTCGTGTGGACCGACGCTGCGGCTGACGGGTCCCGACGACGGGGCTCCCGACGACGGGGCTCCCGACGGCCTGCCGGGTGACGCCGCGCTGCGGCGTGCGGCCGCGCTGCTCGCCGGGGGTGCGGTGGTCGCGGTCAAGGGGCTCGGCGGTTACCACCTCGCGGCCCGCGCCGACGACGACGCCGCCG